>CAYZHK010000033.1:0-16675 GCA_964477685.1 uncultured Nitrososphaerota archaeon | reverse complement strand
AGCTCGAGGAGGGTCTCCTCCCCCTCCCCCCTCGCCACCACGTCCAATGCCTGGCACTCCCCCAGCACCTCTCCAGGCATGAAGGTGGGGTGGACGCCGCCGATAAGGCCCACCACATCCGGTCTGGCCCCCCTCACCGCTTCCATCGTTGCAAGGGCCGCCCCTATGGTGGGCGTTGCGGCCGTTATGCCCACGATGTCCGCTCCGCCCCTCTTCGCCTCCTCTGCCACCCTCTTGGGACCATAGCCGAGAACGTTCGCGTCCAGTATCTCCACCGGGATGGCGTTCTTCTCAAGGTAAGCTGCCAGATACATGAGGCCAAGAGGAGGGGCGCATATCCCCATTACCTTGGCAAGTTCGGTTCTCTCAGGCGGATTAACCAGGAGGACCTTTGCCATCCTACATCCCCCTACACTGCCTCCCTGTATAGATTCTCATACTAGGCAATAAAATTATCATGGAAGGCGCCTCGAATCGGGGCCCGCCCATGGCGGGACTGGCCCGGGTCCGCCTTGGAAGTGGTCCCCCCAATGGGTCTGCCCTGAAAACCCCTGACGCAACGGTAATCAGCCGGAGCCTCCAGAGAATTGAGCTATGCCGAGGCTGAGGGCCGGTGGCAAGTGGGTTTTTGGCTGGGCGATGGTGGGGGCGCAGCGGGAAATCACCCTCCCCCCGGAGGCATGCCTGGAGTACCAACTCCTGCCGGGGGCTGAGGTTGCCTTCACAATGGGCAGCAGAACCTCCGGAGGCTTCGGGATCGGGAGGTGCGCCAACATCCGGGGGAACCCTCCCATCAGCCGGCGGATCCTTGCGACTGGCAAGATGGGGGATGGGGGCCGGATATACCTCCCTCCAGAGGTCGGTCTGGAGCCCCGGGCCCGCCTGCTCATGGTCCGAGGCAGCGGAATCGCCCTGGGCCTCCTTCGGCGGGGGCCGCTATACGAGCGCGCCAAGGGTCATTCCGAGATCAAGGTTTTTGGATAAATCAAGCTCGACGCCGCCACTCCCGGAAAGCCCCCTCCCCTGCCCTTGAGGGGCAGATGTCTACCCTTATATCCCCGTTAGGCAGAATCTAACCTGGTGATGCTATGCCCATACCGAAGGAAGTTATGGACGTTTACAATGACCCGGCGGCCATCAAGGTGCTCGCCACCAGGTCCGGAGAGGACCTCCACGTCATCCCCCTCGGGTCCATGAGGGTCGTGGACTCAAACACCATTGTCTGCGCCACAATATTCATGCACGAGGCCCATGAGAACCTCCGCAAGGCAGCCGAGAACAATGAGAGGGTCTCCACCCTGGCAGTGAAATTGGCGCCCGGAGGGCAGTCGCAGGCCTACCAGGTGCGGTGCCGCGTCAAGGCCTCGATGACCTCTGGCCCCCTCTTTGACTCCTTTAAGGAGAACATCAAGCAGAGGGGTATGGATGTCCGCGCCGTCTGGGTCTTGGAGCCCCTGGAGGTCCTGGTGCAGATCGGGCCAAACGCCGGCCAGAAGATCGCCTGAGTGGCTGCGCCCACCCATGCCTATGGAACCTGAGCCGGCTTCATCATCATTTAAAGCACACGTAGACCTAAGATACCAAGGATGAGTCCCATGGAGACCATCCCGCCTCCCCATATCTATGACAAACTTGTCGGCTCACTGGGCTGGGAGGCGGCCTCCAGAGACCCCCAGGTGTTGGAATCATACTCCCGGGACGACAGCTTCGCGAAGCCCCTGCCGCCGGCCCTCGTAGCGTGGCCCAGGAGCACAGCGGACGTCCAGCTGATAGTCCGCTTTGCCGCGGAGCACGGCGCCCCTGTCATCGCCGTGAGCTCGGCCCCAGGCTACCGCCAGAGGGGCGACACCGTCCCGACCCGTCCCGGCTCCCTCGTTATGGACCTATCAAAGATGAACAGTATCCTCAGGATCGACCGCAAGAACCGGGTGGCGATGGTCGAGCCGGGCGTCACCTTCGGCCAGCTGATACCGGAGGTGGAAAGGCAGGGGCTGAGGCTCCTCCAGCCCCTCTGCCCCCGGAAGGGCAAGTCCGTCCTCGCCAGCGCCCTGGAGCGGGAGCCCGTCACGATCCCCCGGTACCACTGGGACGCCTCGGACCCCCTCCTCTGCACCGAGCTGGTCTTCGGGACCGGTGACCTCTTCCGGACCGGCTCCGCCGCCGGACCGGGCACCCTAGAGGAGCAGCTGGCAGCCGGGTCCGCCCAGAAGAACCCCATGGGGCCAACCCAGTTCAGCCTCTTCCAGACGGTCCAGGGGGCGCAGGGGACCCTCGCCATCGCAACGTGGGCGACGCTGAAGTGCGAGCTGAAGCCAAGCCTCCAGAAGGTCCGCTATGCCCAGGCCGATGACCTTGGCGGCCTCAGGGATTTCGCCCACGGCCTCCTCAAGTTCCGCATCGGCGACGAACTGATGATCATGAACAGGAGGGCATTCTCCTCCCTCGCCGCAGGCGAGACCGGCGACCCGCAGGGGATCATGCCCGGGCTGAGGGAATGGCTGCTGGTGGCCGTACTCTCCGGGCGCGGCGAGTCCGCCGGGGAGAGGGTAGCATACCTGGAATCCGACCTGGCGGAGATCGCCCGGAGGAGCGGGGCGAGCCCGGAGACGGGGCTTGATGGCATCAGCAACGAAGGCATGCTGGCGGCCCTCTCCTCGGCCTGCGAGAGGCCATGGCAGTACCGGAGCAGGGGGGCCTGCCAGCCGATCTTCTTCATCACCACCCTAGACCGCGCCGATTCCTTCGTCGGCATTGCCCGGGAGACGCTCAGGGACAGCCCGGCATACCTGAGGGACTTCGGCGTCTACATCCAGCCGCTCCTTCAGGGATGCAACTGCCACCTCGAGTTCCAGCTCCACTACGACCCCAAGAGCGGCGCCGAGGTGGAGGAGACGGCGCGAGCCTTCACTTCGCTCAGCCGCTCCCTTATGGAGGGCGGCGCCTTCTTCAGCAGGCCCTACGGCGAGTGGGCTGCCGGCATGTTCGAGAGGGTGCCCCCGGAGACCATCGAGACCCTAAGGAGGGTGAAGCGGATCTTCGACCCCAAGGGCATCCTCAAGCCCGGAGCCCTCTGCTTCCAGGAGGTTAGCCAATGAACACCGGCACCGCCCTGGAGGATTACGAAAAGATGGCGGCCAAGTGCCTCAGGTGCTCCTTCTGCAAGTTCATCCCCCAGGTTGCCATAAAGAGCCAGGAGTTCTCAACCGCCTGCCCCAGCATAGACCGCTACAGCTTCCACAGCTACTCCGGGGGCGGGAGGCTGGTCATGGCTCTGGCCCTCCTGACCAACAGGCTGGACTTCTCCCAGGACGTGCTGGACGTCATCTACAAGTGCACCAACTGCGGCGCCTGCGACATCTCCTGCAAGTACCTCAACCGCCTTGAGCCCCTGGAGGTGATCCAGGCCATAAGGGAAAAGGCCGTCGCCGTCCACGCCGGGCCCCTTCCGGCCCACCAGGCCTACACCGAGCGGGTCAGGGCTGTCCACAACCCCTACGGCGAGGAGCACGCCAAGAGGTTCGCCTGGATGCCCGAGGGCGTGGAGCCATCGCAGGACGCCCGCCTGGCCTACTTTGTCGGCTGCACATCGGCCTACCGCCGGAAGGAGATCGCAGCCGCCACTGCCAGGGTGCTGGGCGCAGCTGGGGTCAAGTTCGCCGTCCTGGGCGGGGAAGAGTTCTGCTGCGGTAGCCCCCTCCTCCGGGTGGGCGACAGGGCAGCCTTCGAGGAGCTTGCCAGGCACAACATGGAGGCCCTGCGGAGGCGCGGCATAAGGGAGGTAGTGATGAGCTGCGCCGGCTGCTACTCCGTCTTCAAGGTGGAGTACCCCCACGTACAGAGGCTCGGCTTCAGGGTCACCCACACCTCCGAGTACTTCGCCCGGCTGCTGAGGGAGGGAAGGCTGAAGCTGGCTACGCCAGTCCCCAAGACAGCCACCTACCATGACCCCTGCCACCTGGGTAGGCTCTCGGAGCCCTACAAGAAATGGAGGGGCATCCAGCTGACGGTCCTGACCTTCATCAAGCTTGCCTTCCCGCCCAAGCCGTTCCTGAGGGGCAACAAAGGCGTCTACAGGGCACCGCGCGAGGTGCTCGGGCAGGTGCCGGGGCTGAAGCTGGTGGAGATGGAGAGGAACCAGGAGTATGCCTACTGCTGCGGGGCAGGAGGGGGCGTCAAGGCCGCCTTCCCGGACTTCGCCCTTCACACTGCCAACACCCGCATCAGGGAGGCCGGGGCTACAGGGGCGGAGATGCTTGTCTCGGCCTGCCCCTTCTGCTCCACCAACCTGCAGGACGCCATCAGGCAGGAGGGCGCCCAGCTCCAGTTCTGCGACCTCAGCGAGGTGCTGGCCCAGGCGCTGCCAAAGGGGGGGAAATGAGATGGTACTCGAGCCCGAGGCCTACGCCGCCTTCGAGGCCGCTGTCGGCAGGGAGAACATCTCGGCCTCGCCCTCGGTCACCCAGATCTACGCCTTCAACTGGGGAATGGAGCTCCACAACCTCCAGAACGGCAGGGAGTTCACCCCCTTCGGCACAGTCCCGGCAGCCGTCATCCTCCCGTCGACCGCCGGGGAGGTCCAGCAGGTAGTCAGGCTCTGCAACCAATACGGCGTCAGGTTCAAGGCCCACAGCACCGGCTTCGGCCCCTGGAACTCGGTCTCGGACCCGAGGGCGGTGGTGCTGGACCTCCGCCGGATGAACCGCATCCTGAAGATCGACGAGAGGAACCTCTTTGCAGCTGTGGAGCCCTACGTGACCGGGGCGCAGCTCCAGGCCGAAGCTATCAAGTTTGGGCTGAACTGCCACATGCCGGGAGCCGGCCCCCAGGTCTCGCCGCTGGCCTCCAGCACCTCCATGGCGGGTCCTGGCTTCACCTCCCCCGAGACCGGCTACGCCGGGAGGAACGTCCTCGGGGTGGAGTGGGTTCTGCCATCGGGCGAGATGCTGAGGCTGGGCTCGCTGGGCGTGAAGGACGAGGGCAGGGCGGACTGGTTCACAAGTGACGGCCCCGGGCCATCGCTCAGAGGCATAATGCGTGGCTTCATGGGCGCCATGGGTGGGCTGGGCATCTTCACCAAGGCCGCCGTGAAGCTATACCCATTCCCCTGTACCCCCTCTTGGCAGGTGGCGGGCAACTCCCCCACCTACGACTTCACCATCCCCGACTTCATGCAGTACCACGTCGTGGACTTCAGGACCTATGGCGGGATGGAGGAGGGGCTGAGGCAGATAGAGGAGGAGGAGATCTGCTTCGCCTGCTTCCACACCTCCACCTACGGCCTGGGAGCCATCTTCTCCCACAGCGTGGGGAGCTTCATCAGGGGAATCCCAGCGACCATCACCGTCAAGCATCCCATTGTCATCGTAATCGCTGCCCGGACGAAGCGGGAGTTCGACTACAAGGAGAAGGTGCTGGCTTCCCTGCTGATGAAATTGGGCGGGAAGGACCTGACCCTGTCCGGGAAAATCGTGCCCAAGAGCGTCAGCTACGCCGAGGCCCTGCGGAGCCTCCTCGGCTTCCACGGCTTCCTTATCGGGACCTCCTTCCAGTCCACCCACGGCGGGATGGAGACCTTCGCCATGTGCAGCAACATGATCCAGGAGAACATCCCGCTGAAGAAGGAGTACATCAGGCAGAAGGTCATCGGGCCCGACAAGGGGGAGGGGGCCTGGGGCACCTCCTACGAGCATGGCCACTTCTTCCACGTGGAGATGCCCACCATGTACGACCAGACCGACCGGAGGTCCTCCCAGGGGATGGTGGACTACATGGAGAGGGCCGACCGGATGGACCGGGAGAGGCACTTCGCCCTCCCGTTCTTCGTCGTCGGCGACGCGGCCCACGACGCCGTCGGCCCGGAGTGCTCCAACTACCAGGTCTGGCTGCGGAGGATAAAGGAGTCCCTGGACCCCAACAACATCTCGGACCCGGGCTTCTACATATCGTCAAGATCAGGAGGAAAATGAGATGGCACAGGACGCGAGAGTGAAGGAGGGCTGGCTCGGCCCCGGAAGGGGCGACGGCACCATAACACCCATGCCCAGGGAGGACGACGGGGTCCACATCGACCCCAGTGGGAAGGGCTCCTACGAGTGGTGGTACTTCGACGCCCACCTAGAGGGGGGCTACACCATCGTAGCATTTTTCTACGCAGCGAACCCCAACCCCGGCGCGACCGGCAAGACCGGCGTGGAGCTGACCCTCCTAAGGCCGGACGGGAGGAAGACCCAGAGGTTCGTCGAGTACCCCCACTCCGAATTCCGGGCGTCCAGGGAGAAGGCGGACGTCAGCATCGGGGGGAACCGCCTGGAGTCGGACTGGACAGGGCCCCTCCCAGTCTATAAGATCCACCTGGAGGAGGCGGGCATGGCCTTCGACCTCACCTACGCCAGCCAGGTGAACCCGTGGAAGCCCGGCAGCGGCATGTCCAGCTTCGCAGACATGGGCTACTTCGCCTGGGTCGTGCCCATCCCGAGGGCTGCCGTTGGCGGGACAATCAGGGATGGCGACAGGACCCTAGAGGTGAAGGGGGTCGGCTACCACGACCACAACTGGCTCAACTTCCCCTTCCAGAGGCTCATCGAGCACTGGATGTGGGGTAGGGTCTACTCCGAAAACTACACCGTCTCCTACGCCCTGATCCAGTGCAGTGAGAGCGTCGGGAGGCACGCCATCAAGGTGCTCATGGTGGCAAGGAAGGAGAATGTCATCCTGAGCACCGGCGATTACGAGCTCAGACCCCGCGACTTCGACTACAGCCCATCAGCCGGCCACTCCTACCCCAGGACGCTGGCCTTTGCCATGCCCAACGGCTTCAGGCTGGAGATGAAGGTAAGGAAGGTCCTGGAGGCGGTCAACATGCTGGACAACTTCTCCGCGGCGCTGCGCTTCGCCGCCAGGTACCTGCTGCGCATGAAGCCCGGCTACTTCAGGCTCCTCTCGGACTTCCGGCTGGAGGCAGAGGGAAACGTGGAAACCGGGACAGCCCTCCATGAGATCGTCGCCTTCAAGGCCATCACGAGCCCTCAGCCCTGAGGCGCATTGCCATGGACACCTCCAGCAGAAAGTTCGAGTCGGTGGATGGCTACATAGCATCTTTCCCTCCGGGGGTTCAATCGAGACTGAAGAAAATGAGGGGGGCCATCAGGGCTGCTGCACCCACCGCCCGGGAGACAATCAGCTACGGCATGCCCACCTTCAGGCTCAATGGCCCCCTCGTCTACTTTGCAGCCTTCAGGGACCACATCAGCTTCTTCCCGACCTCCTCCGGGATAATCATGTTCCAGGAGGAACTCTCTACCTATGAGACCTCCAAAGCGACGGTCAGGTTCCCGATGGACGAGCCGATCCCCTTCGACCTGGTGAAGAGGATCGTCGAATACCGGGTGAAGGAGAACCTGGGAAGGGGGAAAGGGACCGCCTGTAGGAGGCCACAGAAACCCCAAAGATGATGATGCTCCGATGGCCTAGGGCTGGGCCAGGGAGCTGTAGACCTTCTCCAGCCCGCCGATGACCAGATCCCAGGTGCAGCACCTCAGCACCTCGGCCCTCCCCCTCCGCCCGGCCTCGTCGAGGCGGGCCCTGTCCCCCAGGATCTCACAGAGCATCTTTCCCCCCGCCGCCGGATCTGGAGGGATGAGGTGGCCCAGCCGCTGGCAGCCGCCGCCGTAATCCTTCACGCCCTGGTTGAAGCCTACCACAGGGGTGGCGCACGCCAGGGACTCCTTCAGCGACCCTTCCCAGTAGGGGTCGATGGCGTCAAGCTGGAGGGGGATGAAGGTTGCCCAGCTCCGCGAGTAGAAGGGGGGGACGAGGTCATTGGCGACGTAGCCGTGGAAGGTGACGCTCCGCCCGATGCCCTTCGCCTCGGCAACCTTCCTGAGGCACTGGAGGCACGGGCCGTCCCCGACCATGTGCAGTGTCGCCTCCGGCAGGCTCTTGAGGAGCACCGCCATGGTGTCAAGAACCAGCCAGGGCGACTTCTCCCCAAGGTTCTGAACCATCGGGGACATCCTCCCCACATAGATCAGCGAAGGCTCCCGCGTCCTCTCCCCCGAGGGCCTGAAGACACTGGGGTCCACGCCCACGTTGGGGAACTTGAGGACCTTCTGCCGGGGGACGCCGAGCCCCCCGGTGAGGTACTCGATCTCCGAGTCCTTGGCGACGAGGTACCTGTCGACACCCTGGAGGATCGGGATGAACGCCCTCTTGGCCGACTGGAGGATGTCACCGGCCCCGTGGTACTGGCAGACGATCCTGACGGAGTTCTGCATGGCCCACTTTGCGACATAGGGGAAGGACCAGAGGTAGTAGTTGTTGAAGTGGACTATGTCCGGCTCATCCTGGGACAGCTCGCGCGTTATCTTCAGGCTGTGGGAATTCCCGAACTTCAGGAAGGGGGGGAAATCGAACTGTACGGGAAAGACCTTGACCCTGTAGCCATCGCGCTCGAACTCCTTAAGCGACTCCACCTCCTGGTGCAGCATGTACAGGATTACTTCATGCCCTCTCTCTGCCAGCCGCCTCGAATATTCCTTTGAGAAGTGGGACCGCCTGAAGAAGTCGCCCAGGCTCCAGCCCGCGAAGCGGAAGTCGTGGAGGAGCATGAAGGCTATCTTCAAGGTCTCAACCCCACCGCTGCATCAGGAATTTCCCTCTTGCTTGTGCTTACCATGTCCCACAGCATATAATCCCTCTTTCTACCCGTGCGCGCCATGCCCTGCGAAATGCCCTCAAGGGCGACGACAAACGGCATCTTGAAGAGGCCTGACAGCCCGAACCTGGAGCACGCTTTGATGAAAATGGGAACGGCCATGAACGGATTGGTGATCATCAGGCTCTCAAAGACCCTCGGCCTTATCCCATAGCCCCTGCTGATCTGGCTGTGGCCGAAGATGACACGGGACCGCTGCCTGAGGAAGTCGCCAACGGTTGCAGGGCCCCGTATGTAGAGAACCGCCTCAGGGACATAGGCTATATCAAAGCCCTTGGACCTCACAACGGCCCCAAGGTAGGCGTTATCGTTCACTATTTGGCTTGGGATCCTTTTGACTATGCCCGACCTGATGGCCAGCATGTCGCTGCCAAGGGCATTGAGCTCCCCCCTCGCGGCTAGCGCCGAATTGGTCTGGCTCAGGAGCTCCCATATGAACCGCGAGGCAAAGTCCACAATTCCCTTCCCCTCGCCCAGCGGAACAGCCTTAGCATTGGCGCCCCCCACATTTCCTGAAAATGCGCTGACAAGGTCATGGAGCGCATTCCCCCTAAGGATCGAGTCCGCGGAAATGAGCACTATCAGGTCGCCCCTTGCCCTACCCAGGATAACATTCTGCGCATTCGACTTCCCAGCCCTCTCCGGCTCAGCGACCAACGATATCTTGCTGAAATCCTCTGCTTTTTTCCTCACAATCTCGTTGGTGCCATCGGTGGACCCCGAAGAGACGACGATTATCTCCGACAAGGAAAAACTGCTGCCAAGCTTCTGCCTTCGGAGGGAGTCCAGCAGCTTCCCTATGTTCTCCCGCTCGTTGTGGGCGCAGATTCCAACGGTTATTCCCTTGACCCACCCGGCTTCGGCGCCCACAAACCCTCCGGCATGCCGGGAAGGCGAAGGCCCCGGGCTTTTTTTCAGGTACTTCAGCAGGAGCCTGAGGAGCACGAAATAGAAGACTGTGCCGAAGAGAACCTTGAACCCCATCCGTATGACGCCCGTGGCAAGGCTATTGTTCAGGGCCAGGTCCAGCCAGTAGGCGTCCGCCGAAACGGGGGAGAGGAACCTGATGAGGAGGGTGTTGTTGGAGATCAGGAACAGCAGGGAAAGGACCCAGAGGGCAGTGAACGCCTTTTTCCTGTCTTCATGGAAGAGGCAGACGTCCATCACCAGGAACGCCAGGAGGTAGATCACGTGGTGATCGCTCACCCAGACCCTGGTGAGGAGGTAGAGGACACTGGCGATTATCAGCAGCCTCAGTACCTCCTCCACTGAGGGCTGCAGCGGCACATTCGGCGCGCTCCTGCCCAGGAGCCTCCCGGACCAACCCCTGAGGGTGGGCCACCAGAGCTTCAGATAGAAGCCTAGGAAGGCGAGAATCCAGGCATAGCTCAGGGCAGTGATCAGGCTTGGCGGTATCGCGCCGGGGAAGAGCCAGTTGATGGGCTCAACTATGCTGAAGACTGTCAGGCCACCGGCAGAGGGTGTGTCGCGGAAATTGACCGCCTGGCTTGCCATGGCCCTGAGGAAACCGCTGGGGGGCCACCCGAAGATCAGGAACGGCAGCAGGACGGCTCCACCGCCAACAGCAGCAAAGAGGGCAGCGAACCTGAGCTTCCCCTTCGAATACAGCATCAGTATTGGGGCGAATAAGCCGGGGATTATCTTCAAGGCGGCGCCAAGGCCCAGGGCTGCCCCGCTCGCCGAGGACCTGTTGCGGAAGAGCCATAACAGCGAGAGGAGGCACATCAGCACAACAATGGAGTCGAACATGCCCCAGACGCTTGAGATGATGATGATCAGCGGGTTGAAGAGCCAGAACATCAGGACCCCTCTGGAACCCTTCCCCCCCACCAGCCTCGAGGCGATCACAGCGCAGAGTATGTCCCCGAAGATCGCCGGCTGCTTCAGGAGGAAGAAGTAGACCAAGGAGGGGGCCGTGATCACCTGGTTGATGGCAGCATACAGCGAGTACGCCAGCCCGCAGATGAGGGGCCAGGGAGGGGGGTACCCCACCGAGGTCAAAATCCCCCATGGCGCGAATGTTATTCCTTGGACCGGGTCGAGGAGGACGTAGGGGCTGCTTCCATGGGCGACGTAGTAGCCCACCCGGGCGAAGACCTCAAAGTCCCAGGGGTGACCGGTCCATGGAGCCAGCAGTTCCCTTATCGCCAATCCCAGTGCAAGCATTGCAAGCAGTTTATGTTTCAATGTCAAACATGCGCTCCATTTTTGATAATTGACCTGTATGGTTAATTTAAGTTGCTAAAAAACCCGCCCAGGCCCTGGCGCACCGTTGTAGAATGGTATTTTTTAAAGAAAAAATGCTTAGGGCACCGTCTCAACTATACTGATTGTATCGAGGTAGCCGTCCGCGTTCGAGTCGTAGTATTTTACTATGACCGCCTGCCCGGAGAGGTTGTAGTCCTTGTAGTTCGCCAGCACCTGCGCAGCCGCGAAGGTGCCGTCTCCGCCCAGTCCGTAGGCAAGAAGCACATAGCGGTTCAGGGTCTTGTCATAGTAGGACTGAACGACTCCATAGTCCGCCGCCTTGGTTGGACCATTGTACTCGATCTGGTATTCGTGACCGGAAGGCCACACCGCAAGATAGTCCGTGCCGTTGCCATATCTCGTCATGGTCACAGGGAGGGCGTAGTAGTTGGGGAGGTAGCCGTTGACCCAGTCCCGCAGGTCGTTGTAGTAGTAAGTTTCCTGAGATACGCCTGGTCCTGCCATGATTATCAGGTTCCTGTCCTGCAGGGATGTGAAGCTGACCTGCCAGTTGCTCTCGTTGTAGACGGATACGTAGTCGTCCATGGTCGCATAATTGGTGTAGACCGAGGAGTTGGACGACTGGCCGAGGCTGACGGCGATGTTGATGGCGCTCATTACGTCCATCGTGTGTGCCCCTCCGCAGGGCGGATGAGCCCCGCTCGACGGGACTATTATGGTCATATTCAGCGCCGCAAGTGTGTTGACGAAGGGGTAGGGATAATCCTCTAGAGACGGAACGACCGTGAACCAGACGGTCTGGGCAGCGTTCATGTACCCTAGGGTATCGTTGGCGAAGATCTGTATGGAGCGGCTCCCCCAGGTGAAGTAAGTGGCACTGTTGACGTAGAATCCGCCGGAGAGGGTGAGGGTAACGTTGGTCGCCCCGTCTATCTGGGCTATCACCTTGGAGATAGGCGAGAGGTCGCTGACGGTCACGTTGATCCTCACACCGTGGTACCCGTAGGTCGTGTTCATGGGGGAGTTGATCGTCACCGTGGGGGGCGACGTGTCCACCGTGAAGTAGACCACCTGGCTGGAGTCGGACGCGCCCACCGTGTCGTTGGCGTAGATCCGGATGACGTGGCGCCCATCGCCTATCTGCTGGGTCGCGTTGTAATAGTTGGTCGACAGGAAGCGGGAGAGGGTGACGTTGGTTGTGGCGTCGATCTCGGCGATCACCTTGTCGATGGCGCCGTAGGCTGAGGCGGTCACGTTTATGCCGATGCTGCCTGAGGCGTAGGTCGTGTTTGCGGGCGAGTTGATGACCACGACGATGTCATTGGCGCTGACAACCGCTACCATTGCCAGAACCACTAATACCACGAGCAGAAGCGTGGAGATACCGAGCCTTCTATCCATAGAGGGATGCTCCTCCAAACAATCATTCCTGTGTAACGAATATACCGTATTGGCAGTAACAGTTAAAATTATTTCTATTTTCAATATTGCTAATTGGTTCAATTTTGGTCATCCGGTTGCCCATGGACCTTTGGCATATATACAAAATGGCTCCAAGAGTTCGGGTAGGAACCCCCCGATGAGCGCCCGGCTGCCCTCTAGGAATCCGCGCCTCAGGCTCATGGCAGTAGCCTGTTCCATCAACCTCCTCTTCGGCACGTTCTTCCTCGCCAACAGCCTGGGCATACCCTACTACCATTTCTACATCCTCCAGTCCGTGAACATCGTCGTCCTCTCGCCATTCATCGACTGGGCGGTATGGTTCGCCTCGGCCATCCTTGTGGCCTCCGAGATGCTGGCGAGGGTGCTGATGGATCGCAGGAGGAGGATCCCCCTTTGGGCCATAGTACCGTGCCTGCTCCTGCCGGCCTCCTTCGCCCTATTCTCCTTCAACAGCCAGGCTGGGGTGATCCTCTCGGCCATTCTGGGCTATGGAGTGGTCGGGCTCTCGGTCCACTGCGGGAAGGGGACGATCTTCGCCCGGAGGAGGGACGCCCTAGCGCTGATCCTCTCGGGGAGCGGGGCTATCCTCATCGCCATCGAGCTTGCCTC
This sequence comes from uncultured Nitrososphaerota archaeon, assembly GCA_964477685.1. GTDB lineage: Archaea > Thermoproteota > Methanomethylicia > Methanomethylicales > Methanomethylicaceae > JACTUC01. Next base: position 3,681 of record CAYZHK010000033.1, on the reverse strand, counting down.
ACTCGCCTCCTGGCTAATCAACCCCTTCGACTACCAGTACGCCTTCAGCGGCACCCCGCGCTGGATCTACCCGACCGCAGACCTCAATATCTTCAGCATCCTCTACCCCCTCGTCCCCCTGCTCCTCCTCGCCTTCCTCCTCTGCTGGGCCTGGATGCCCCTCCGCGGGAGGCTGCTGGCGCGCCTGGGGAAATGGGGGTCAGCCCTGGCTGCTGATATGCCACCGCCCAGAGAGGCTGGCTGGCGCCTCCAGGCAGCGGTCCTGTCAGTCTCGGCTGCCGCTGCCGGTTTCATCGCCTACTACCCCTACATCCGGCTCTCTGCCGAATACCTGGTTGGCAGGGACGGGATCAACTACTACAACTGCCTGATCCGCATGACCGACGCATGGTCTTTTTCGGCAATTTTCCCTGACAGGCCCTTCTTCATACTGCTCCTCTATTACATCCGGGAAGCCACCCAGCAGCCCACAGAGGCGATAATAAGGTTCATGCCCGTGGCCTGCGCGGTCCTCCTCGTCCTGGCGGTCTTCTGGCTGGTCAGGACCGGGACCAAGGACACTCGGCTGGCGCTCCTCTCATCGGCCCTCACCTCCTTCTCCTTCAACGTCACGGCGGGCATGATGGGGTACTTCCTGGCGAACTGGTGCGCCATGATCGGGATGATGCTCTTCTTCACCTTCCTGCTGAAGGCGATGGAAGGGCGCTGGGTCATCTATACCGCCCTGGCGGGGCTCGCGTCCATTGCCGTCCTCGGCTTCCATCCCTACAGCTGGCTCCTGATGGCTGCGACCCTTGCCCTCTACATTGCCGTGACCGTGATCGTCCGCCGCAGCATCGGGAGGGAGGCACTCATCCTGACTGCACCCCTGGCAATCACTGCCGCCGTCGCCGTCCCCCTCGTCCTCTTCACCAGGCTTGGCGCCCTCGGCTTTTCCGTGGTCATGGGCCCCGTGAACGCCCTCTGGCAGGCTATGATCACGAGCCTGGGCCCCTCCAAGCTCCTCCTCCTCACCTCCCTCTCCCGCATGGCGGACCTGTGGGTCGGTGGCGCCTTCGGGAGCCCCCTGATCTACATCCTCGGTATCCTGGGCCTGGCGGCGATGACCGACCTGAGGAAGAACTTCAACAGGCTCCTCTTCTGCTGGGTGCTGGCACCATTTCTCATCATTTTCGCGGTTGTGCCTGGCATGGAGGCCTACTATTACCGCATTGCATACATAGTCCCCTTCCAGCTGCTCGCGGCGGTCGGCTTCTCGTGGCTGGTCCTGAAGCTCGGCAGCGCCCTGGGCTCCGCTGAAATCTTCCGCCGGGTCACATATTTCAGGCTCATTGGGATAGTTCTCTTCTCCCTGCTGGTGCTCCTCCTCTTCAACTATGCCCTCAGGATCGTGGACCAGGTGGTTGTCCTTTCTATCTAGGGCAATAAATTATTAAATCCGGTCTGATAGTACGAACTATTAATATACCGAATGCACATATTTCCTTAGCGTCAGGATTGAGCTTATACAGAACGGAGGCCAAAAAGCGGTTGCAGCGCCTTGAGACGGAGATTGCCGAGCCGACCCAGGAGCTGCTCGCCCTATCGATCCCCCCGCTTGTGCCCACCGACCTGCCGATTGGGGCAGAGAGCTACGAGCTGTCCATCGTAATACCCACCTACAAGGAGGCGAAGAACCTCCGCGCGCTCTACGACCGGATCTTCAAGACGCTCAGGCTCTACGACTTTGAGGTGATATTTGTCGACGACAACAGCCCGGACGGCACGGCAGAGCTGGCCCGGGAGATTGGGGAGGCGTACGGCAACGTCCGGGTGCTGAAGAGGAACGGGAAGAGTGGCCTCTCCTCCGCTGTCTTGGACGGCATGGGGCTTGCCCGGTCTGACCTGGTGGTTGTCATGGACGCAGACCTCCAGCACCCCCCCGAGGCCCTCTTCGACATGGTGGAGAAGGCTATGGAAGGCTACGACATCGTGGTGGCCTCGAGGTACATGCCAGGGGGCAGCATCGCCAACTGGAGCGCCCTCAGGAGGTGCATCTCCCGAGGCGGCATCATGCTGGCCCACGCCCTGCTTCCCGAGACGCGGGCCGTGAGAGATCCCGTCTCAGGCTTCTTCCTGTTCCGCAAGCGGGCGATCGACGGCATCAGAATCAACGCCTCTGGCTTCAAGATACTGGTGGAGATCCTGGCGAAGGGCAACTACCGGAGCATTGCGGAGGTCCCATTCAGGTTCAGGAGTCGGATGAACGGGGACAGCAAGTTCAATGCCAAGGTCATAATGGACTACGTAATATTCATCATGAAGCTGCGCCTCGGGCTCCTATAGCCTCTAACTGAATTTTCCGATGAAAGAACTGCATTTAGAAGATCTTTAAGTGAGATATGTCTACTCGCCCCCATTCTGAAATCAAAAAACATGATCCTTCAGTCTTTCGATTTTGGCAGATTATATATCCAAAAAGGCAGAGAAAGCAGACCGAGGGAGCAATTGTTGAAAGCAAAGACACCTATCGCGGTACTGTTGATAATGCTCGTATGCCTGAGCTTGTTGCCCTCCGTCAGCGTGCAGGCGCAGGCACAGGCAAAGGGCAGCGGCGATGCGTCAGCGCTGGACCAGAAAGCGCCGAAGGGGAAGCCGAGCCCGGGCATCGCCACAGGCGTGGTAGCCCCCCAGGTTACGGAGCAGAAGTACGCCATAATCATCGGCATCTCAGACTATGCGGGCACCAAAAACGACCTGCAATATTGCGACGACGATGCCTACGCATTTGACAGCGCCCTTCTGGCAGCTGGCTGGGACAGCAAGAACATAATCCTCCTCATAGACTCTGCTGCAAACCACGACGCAATAATCCAGGCAATCCGCACAACCAAAGGAGATGAAGGTGCCAACGATCAAGTGGTCTTCTTCTACAGCGGCCACGGCTCGACGGGCGTTGCCAGTGATGGCGACAGCGAGAGGAAAGACGAGTGCATAATCCCGTACGAGTGCACTGTGGACACCTTTATCTGGGACGGAGATCTCAAAACAGAATTCGCCGGATTCGAGTCGCAGCGCATCATGTTCTACTTCGACTCCTGCTTTGCTGGCGGGATGACTGACCTGGCGGGCACGGGAAGGCTGGTGCTCATGGCATGCGGCGAGAACCAGATGTCGCTGGAGAGCAGCACTTGGCAGAACGGCCAATTCACCTACTACTTCGTGGACCAGGGAATGGTCGGGCACCTGGCTGACAAGGATGGCAAGAACGGGGTCACCTTCGAGGAGGCCTTCGACTATGCCAAGGCCATGTGCAAGAGCCAGACCCCCGTCGCGTCGGACGGATTCACCAACGACATGCCATACTAACCAATTTTTTATTTTTTAAATAACTGGTTTTTAGTTTTTACACAACGACCTCGAGAGGTTTGGCTGACAGGCAGAAGCACGGATCATTCTCGGCTGAGTCGCACCCGCCGCTTCACGAAGGTCCAGTAGCCGTAGAATGCCATCCACGCCACGGTCACGGGAAGCACCACAGCGTACCAGAGGGCGAGGTTGCCCGCCTGCACCGCCGCCCAGAACGCCCCGACGTTGACCAGGGCGCAGGCAGCCAGGTTGATGAAGAAGGACCTCCGGTGCGCCTGCCGGACCCTCCAGTACCCCGCAGCCGCCTCCACGCTCGTCAGCGCCGCGTACCCG
>CAYZHK010000032.1:0-17164 GCA_964477685.1 uncultured Nitrososphaerota archaeon | reverse complement strand
GTACTTATTGTGTATAATAGTAGTACAAAGGTACTTAATAATTAAATCAAAGTAATTTTTCTTTTATTACCATAACAATTTGCGAAGCAAATAAAAGGTAGTATGCATGTATCCATGATTAGTGTGGTGCTACTATGCGCGGGAAGAAGGGCGTTTCGGTTATTATAGGGACGGTCCTATTGATCGTTATTTCTATTGCCGCTGTCGCAATTCTCTATTCCCTATATGCTCCTTCTCTGGTTCCAACCGTGGATACCGATAAGATGCTTGAGGATATCGTGATATCCAAGCTGGACGCAGGCAATGGCACCGATTTCACCGTTTATATCCTCAACAAGGGTAAGGTCGACGTAGTCATCGACCGGATTTATTTGGAAGATCTCTCCCAAAATTGGGAGCAATCTTGGCCTGAAGGGACCCAAATCCTTGTGAATAACGTTGCTTACTTCTCTAATCTTACCCTCTCAAGCAATATTACCGAGCCGAAGATCTTCAAGGCAGTAACAACGAAAGGAACAACGGCAGAAGTGCTGTACACCCCTGCTATTTCGCCCCCTAATGAGACAACCTCGGGAGGTGGCAGTGGATCCAACTATACTCAATTCAGCATAACTGTATTCAAATTCAACGATGTCAACATCAACGGTGTCTACGATACTGGCGAATCCCTGATCGATAACTGGAGGTTCTGGATAATGGACGCTCTAACCGGTTCGCAGGTTCCGGGACAGCCCGCATACCTGACGACCAGCTCTGGCTATTGCACCTTTACGAACCTCAATAAGGGGTTTTACCTCATCGAAGAGCAGCCCGAGTGGATGAATGGAACCACCATGTGGTTCAACTCGACGCTGAGCAACTATCCTGTCGAGATTAACTCCAATAATGAAACGGTTTGGGTCGGAAACTACCAAGTGGGATTCAAGTACACACTCAAAGGCTTCGTCTTCAATGATAAATATCCTGACTATGGTAACGGTACGAAGGGTAATGGAATATATGACACCACGGAGACCGGTCTCGAAAACTGGACCGTCACATATCGGAGGCTCACGGGCATACCCGACGTCGGTCAAGTGAAGACCCTATCCGATGGATACTATGAGTTCACGGGTCTCGCCAATGGGATCTACGTCATCACCGCATGGCAGGAGGACCCCACGGAGATCTGGATTGCGACCAACCCTAACCCCAACACGACTACCATCATTAATACCTCGCCCTCCATGATGAACTTTAGTTTCTACCAAATCCCAGTTGCTGTATCCAACTATTCCTCAGTCAGCGGTTTGGTCTTCAATGACACGCCTGTAGGAGGCGAGTTACCGGACGGCATCTTCAATCCGTCGCAGGGGGATTCGGGAATAGCCAATATGACCGTATTTGTTTACCGTGGGGTGGGGTTTGGTAGCCCCTTCTCAAACTCGATGGCCAATGAATCTGGCTATTTCAACATAACCTTAATTCCGGGCGTCTACACCATCCAATTGAACTACGACGAGGCGGAATGGGACTCAACCACTGCCACCTACTATGTGGTGAACCTCACAGCCTCGAACCAGACTATGAATTTTGGCCTCTACTACAACCCCATTGGCTCTCAGCCCCTCTACATAACTGGCGTCTTCTTCAACGACATCAACGGTGATGGAAATTGGACCAGCACGACCGAGCCGGGGATTCCCAACATCACCATCTACAGGAGCAGTAGTCCATCCCCCATTTCCGTTGCAACGGACGCCAACGGCATCTTCCTATTCGACAACCAACCAAAGGGCAACTACACCGTCTTCCTGAATGCCAACACACTCAAACTCCAGCTCCCTGGCTGGATCGTCACGACCACCACCTCAGTGAATGTCTCCCTGACCAATTCGCCTGTAGGAGGAATAGAGTTTGGCGTTTATAATGTGGGCGTTGTGAGCGGGAGGGTCTATTACGATCGAGATAATGTTACTGGTTTTGATCCTGCCTTTGACTACCCACTCAAGGACGTCACTATCCTCCTAAATAGCACGATGTCCACAAGAACTGATGCCAATGGCTACTACATCTTCCAGGGTCTTACGCCCGACATATATGAGGTGCAAGAGATCCCACTAGATCAGTGGAACTGCATTTCAGATAGGGTTGTGGTAGTGGATACGACAAGCCACCCACAGGTGGTCGATTTCCTGAATGAGCCCCTCACCACCCTTAAATTCTACGTGCAAGGAACGATCTTTATTGACGACGACCAAGATGGGATAAACGATATAGCGTATCCAGGTGGAGACTCCCCCTACACCGGCAGACCATACATTTATATAAAATATGCAAACGCAACTTCATATTTGACCTATGCCCTGGCCACCTCTGCTGGCACATTCCTACTAGGACCACTTTCGGCTGGAGCGGACTACATCGTATATATCAATAATATCACTTATTACAACTTTACAACGCCACAGAATGTTCTCCTGACAAATCTCATTGGCAACCAGACTGTCGATTTTGGTCTCTACTATTATACCTCGATGCCGACCTACACTATAAGCGGAGTAAAATACAATGACACCACTTCCTATGGCATTTTCAATGCTGGCGACACTCCAATGACTAACTGGGGCATATATTTGTACAGCGGCACCAACATCTCTGCACTACCGCTCGCCCAGAACTACACCTATATGGGGAATTACTTCTTCGACAATATCCCCCCTGGCATCTATTCCCTCGTTGAACTGGTGGAGCCCGGATGGACGAACACGACTGCAAGCGCGGTAACCTTCAACCTTACGGACCATGTGGTTGTCGACTTCTTCAACAACTACACGGCCTTCACCAATGTCACATCCCTCTACAGCATAAGCGGGCGCGTATTCAACGATACAGACAACTCTGGCAACTATTCCCTTGGGGACGGCTTGATAAACAACCAGCTCGTAGTCCTCAACGACAAGGATGGCTTCCCAATCGATTTTTCGTACTCAGATAGTTCTGGAATCTATAGCTTTGCAAACCTTAAGAGCGGGGCATATTCCCTGAGGATTCAAGTCCCGTCTGGCTATACGAATACAACCCCATATTTCGTGCCTGTGGCGATCACCAATAGCAGTCTCAAAGTCGACTTTGGGTATAGAGGGTTGAGCACGCCTATTACCTATTCTGTGGATGGCTACGTCTGGTATGATAGTAAAAACTATGGAGTTTGGGATGCGGGGGAAACTGGCCTAGGCAGTTGGTGGGTATATATATATTCAGGATCCTATACACCATATTTTGGTCAATATTCTCCAGCGCCAATTCCTTTCAATTCAACTTCTACAAATGGCAGTGGATACTATTACTTTACAGGGTTGGGCAATTCAACCTACACAGTCATAGCGCGGCTCCTTTACAACTATGATAACACAACCCCTCGCCAGGTAACATTCACCATCTCAGGCGCTCCTCATGTTAACGCCAGCTTTGGCGAAGATCTACTAAAACCGGCACCAAACAAATTCTATTCTGTCAGTGGCTATAAGTACAATGATTCTGACAACAGTGCAAGCTATACAGCCGGAGAGAGCAAACTGAACGGATGGACCATATGGTATAATGATAATGAGGGTTACCCGATACGTTCAGCGAATACAAACAGCTCTGGGATCTTTATCTACTCCTCCTTGCCTGATGGTGTCTACACCATTTATGAGCAGAATCAGACCGGATGGGTGAATACAACACTCAGCGTAATGAATGTCACCATCAATAAGGCTTCGAACAACACGCTAAGTTTTGGAAACCGTCTGCTTGCATTGCCCACCACTTACCTCATCAGCGGTTACGTCTTCAACGATACGAACCGCAATAATGCCTTCGACGATGGCAACGCCACGATGACCGATGCATGGACAATATTCCTTTACAACGGTGCATTCTCCCCCTACTCCTTCCCATCTCGAATAACGACAACAGCCAGCGGTCAGTATACCTTCTCCGGCTTGAACCCCGGTACATACACTGTTGTAGAAGTACTGAAGGCAAACTACACCAGCCTTTGGGCAAGGTTTGTGTCTGTCACCCTAACCAGCGCATCAATGACGAACCAGAGCTTCTTTAACAAGTGGGTAGGACCTCAGCCCACATACTTAGTTTATGGGTATAAATACAACGACACAGACCTTGACAAGTTCTGGAACACCACAATATCCGACGAAGCAGCCCTCAATGGCTGGCAGATCTCCATCTACGACTCCTTTGGCTGGCCCGTGGCCAATACTACGACCTCATCCGGCTACTATTCCTTCCTCGTCCCGAATGGCGACTATACCGTGACTGAAAATCTCGCAAGTCAATCCGGCTGGACCTATTCGACCCCCTATCAGGTGAACATCACCATAGCCAGCGCCCCAGTGAGAGTTGACTTCGGAAATTACATGATAGGGAATGCCCCGGCCTACAGCATGTACGGCTGGGTCTTCAATGACACCAACAAGAACGCGGTCCAGGATGCCGGGGAAGCCGGGTTGTCTGGCTGGGTCGTGTATCTTTACAACAAGACAGGACCAACGACTTACACACAGATCGCATACAAATATACTGACAGTAATGGCTTCTACATCTTCCCCAATTATCCTCTGGGGGATTACAGGTTATATTCGTACCGTTATTCCTCCTTATATTCAAACACTAGCAATTACTACACATATCCAACACTGAGTACAGCCGATTGGGTGCAGAACTTCAGTTGGTATTATAACTACACGCCAGTCGTGACCCCCACAATCAGCGGTAGGGTCTACAACAATGTCCCAGCCAATGGGCTGGCAAACTGGACAGTGATTGTGACCAACGGGACTTATATTAATTCCAAACTCACCGACTCCACCGGCAACTATTCCTTTGCGCTTTCGAACGGAACCTACACAGTGCAGGCAGTTGTCATGAGTGGCTATTACAACACAACTCCGTCCATCCTGAGCGTAACCTTGGCTGGTGCGGGCCAAATAGTTGATTTTGGCATGAACCTCTCGGCGGCCCTGCCCCGCTATACCATCACTGGGCTGAAGTTCAATGACTTGGACATGAATGGCAGTCAGAGCGCCGGCGAGCTTCCCATCGCAGGCTGGGGCTTCATCCTCTATAACTCGACAGACCTCTTCACAGCCTTCACCAACAGCTCCGGAATCTGGACCTTCAATGGCCTCCTGGCGGGGACCTACACAGTGAACGAAACCTACCGCGGAGGATGGGTCGCCAGCACACCCACTAGCGTTACGGTCAACCTCACTTCGAACGGCACCTTCCTCAAGTTCGGCAACTACCTCAACTATAGTGCAGGGATGAACTTCAGCATCAGCGGCTATGTGCTAACCAATGGCACAGGGATACCGCTGAGCGGCTGGCTCCTGACCCTGTCTGACTATCAGGGGATCATCATTGACAGCCAATTGACCAATGCCATGGGGCTCTACAACTTCAGCAGCCTAGCCGGCGGCAAGTACACAGTCCAGTCCTGGTACGACTCCGGGGCGGGCTGGAAGAACGTCACTGCGACCAAGGTGACACTGGACATCACTAACAGCTCGGTAACGGGCCTTAACTTCCTCTACCTCTATGACAGATACAATGTAACTGGCTATGTTTATTTCGATGTAGACAAGAACGGGGCCTACCTAAACACAATTGACATCCCATTAGCGGGCTGGCAGGTGACCCTGAGGAATGCCCTGGGCGACACGCTGGTTGCCACAACAGACTCCAGCGGCCGGTACGTCTTCTCCGCCCAGCCGCCTGGCATCTACACCCTCTCAGAGGTCATCCCTCTGGGCTGGAACGCCACCTCCAGTTCGTCCGTTGTACTCAACATCACGAACTCTGACCAATCTGTGAACTTTGGCAACAAGCGTTGGTTCTACGGTCAGTTCCTGACCTATGACAGAATGATGTGGAGCGCCGACGCCAACGGCTATCTACAGAACAACATATCGGCTATCTATGGCACCTCCTGGGTCGTGACCATCGGAACTACCGCAGCGAACCAGAACCAGTGGGATAACCTCAGCTACATCAAGGGATACCTGGCCAACTCCAACCCTGCTACTGCCTTGGACCAGGACTACAGCAACTCCAGCGGAGCCTTGGCAGGACAGGGTGGCGTGCTGGGCGCCAACCTGCTGGCCCTCAGGTTTAACATCGACTATGACAACGCGGACTTTGGGCTGTTCAACTTCGGCCCCACCGAAACGCTCCTGCAGGACCTCCGCATCTTCAACTACAGTGCCGCCGCCAACGGAAAGACCATAGGCCAGATCTTCACCGAGGCAAACAACTTCATAGCAACGGGCTCTGGCAGCATGACCGCAGCGGATTACAGCAATTTGATAGCTCGCATCAACTCGGCATTTGCAGGCACAGACTATTCAGACGCTACCTACTTCCTTTACTAATTTTTTTTGAAAAGTTCCCCCTGCTAGGAGGCAACTGTTGCATTGACTACATTGAGGCTCAGCTTCTGCACCTCGACGTCACGGCCATAGAAATAGACAGAGACCTCATGGACCGAATACTGGGGGCCTGTTAAGGTGAACCAAACATAGTGGCTTGAGTCATACCAGACAACAGCAGCGAGTGGCCGCTGCAGCACGCCGTCGATGGCGAGGGCCACCCTGCTCCTGTCAAAGCTGCTGTCCCCAGTGTCTATGTAGAAATTGATCGTCGCGTTGTAGCTCGTTAACGACTTTAACAAGGGTTGTAGATGCTATGAAGCCCGTGCACGTTCCCGCTGGCAGCGATAAGTTGCCAAAGGGCTGAGCTGTGTAATTCCATTCCCAATTAATATTGGTATTATACCAATAGGTTTCTCCTACTATGGTGCTCGCTCCCCACTCATCCTCTGGATGCGCTAGAGGATTGAGAGGATTAGTTCCCGGTTCATAGGTGTCATTATATACAAACTTAACATGCCATCCTTGCTGAGCCACATCGGCCCGGCGGTCCTCCAGCCCGGCCGAGAAGACGTTGCCCCTCATGGTGATCACCCTGTAGGCCTCCCCCCCTGCAACGCTATGGTAGAGGGTAGTGGAGGAGAATGGCGCAACATCGAGGCTGCCGTTCCAGACCAGCACATTGTCACTGAGCACATTGACAACCCTGACCGTCTGCGCCGTCGGGTTGGTCAGGAGAATATTGTTGGAATTGAGCACGCTCACATCAAGGCTCTCTGCGACCCTCAGGTTATCCAGATTCAGCTGCTGGATTCCTACCTCTGAGTATTCCGCCAGCATTGTCTGCCACGAATAGACCGTCGTGAGGGCCATGACGAAGATCATGAAGAATATGGAGATGCCAATTATCGTGCTTACTCCTTTCCTCCCCCTTCTTCGCGAACCCGCAGCTCTTTTCCTTGCCGTTGTTCCAATCCCCCCGGATCACCGGGCGAAGGTTGCATTGATGATATTCAGCCTCAGCTGGACGTCTCCTTTCCCGTAGCCGTCGAAGAAAACCCAAACCTCATGGACCGAGTATTGCTCGCCGGCGATCTTTACCGGCCCATTCGCCCATAGCAGGGAGCCTGACCCGTCAACGATGATCGCCACCCTCGATGTGTCGGAAATGTAATAGTTGATCCAGGCCTCCGAGGCACTGTCCGAAAGCTTGATGAGAGTAGTCTTGGCCACGAATCCGAGCATGGTCACGTCGGTCATGTTGTAGACTTTTGCCAGGACCGGATTGTTGAGGTAGTCCCATTTGTAGTTAATGTTAAGGTCGTACCAGTAGGTCACGCCAATCTGCTGGCTGGAGTTCATTTGGCTCCAGGTCATGGTTGCATGCGCCGACTGGTTCATGGTGTCATTCCAGTACCAGGTGACCTCCCAGGAACGGCTCGTGGACTCCTCTATCTGGACCATTATCCCGCCGCTGAATATGTTGCCGCGGTAGGTGACGACGGTGAAGTTGCCATCGCCAACCCAGCCGGTATCGCCCACAATCTCGACGTTGCTGAAGGGCGGGATGCCGAGTTCTCCCGGTCCCCAGGTCATGTTGTTGTGGCTCCAGACCTGGGTGACCACAATGACGCCCGCCGTGGGGTTCTCCACCAGCACGGTCGTCATGTTCTCGGCTGTCACAATGAGGTTCTCAGTGAGGCGCGACCTTTCGAAATCCACCTGCTTCTTGACGGTGTCGATGTAGATGCCGCTGTTCTGGGACCACATGAATACATACGCCACGGCTATGGCAAACATCAGCAGGAATATTGTCATGCCCACTACAGTGCTTACGCCCTTCCTGCTCGCCCCCTTGGCCCTGCAGACCCGTTTACCTGGCATGGGCAGATCAACTCTGATAATAGCTCTCGTAGAAATTGCCGAGAGAGCTGACGACGCGCACAAGCTGTGAGTCGCCTGGAGTGACAATAGTTGTAGTTGTGCTGCATATTATCTTGATGACCTTGGTGGGCGTAATGGATACGGGGGATGGTGGACTGTCGATGTCAAGCTTTGTACCGTTCAGGTAGATTGAGCTTATGGCCAAGTTTGTCTCCCCATAGTTGTAAACCCAGATTGACGCGGAATTTTCTGTCGTATTGAAATAGGCATCAACCACAATGAACCTCTCCCGCAACGTGGCGATGCCAGTCGAGGTGGCCTGGTCACGGGCTGCAGTCGAGGCTGTGAAGAAGCCCATGCCATAGAGGAATATCGCGAACCCTATTGCCGTAACTATCATGATCATGAGAACAGTCGCTATTATCTCGCTTACACCCTTAGAGCCTCTCTTCTGCAAGCTGAGCACCACTTTCTATGTCTGTATCATAAACCATATTTTAACATATCCCAGTCGACTGCTGGAAGGCGATTATCAAGCGTCATAAATAGCTGAATTGTGCCATTAAAACAAGTCTACCAAGCCAAGCGCCTTCATCCATCGCATGCTGCAGGGGCGATCTATCTTTGCAGATTGTCTGTGGCTACTTATTTGGGTGCCCCATATTGCCTAGACATCACCATGGCAATTGAGTCTTTCCATCGCTACTAATGAAGGGTATTTGTTGCCCCTGCGTAGTTAGATATGTTTGGCACCTAGATCCCATGAGCGAGGTTGAGTGTTGTGAAAGGTGGGTACTGTCTGGTTCTGTCACTGAATTTGGCAGCCTCAATAGAGCTCAAAAACACGATATTCTCTCTCCAGCCGGGCACCTACATCTACTGCGGTTCCGCCCTGATCTCCCTCGATGCCCGTCTGGAAAGGCACATTCGGAACTTCAAGGGGGGCACCATCAAGCGGTTCTGGCACATCGACCACCTCCTCCCCGCCTCAGAGCGTCTCAGCGTTGTAAAGGCAGCCTCCACTGCCAATGTCGAATGCAGGCTGGTCTCTCTCTTGGCCAAAAGAGGCCTTCAGCCGATCAGGGGCTTCGGCAGCTCCGACTGCCGGTGTGGGTGTAAAGGCCACCTTCTCTACTCTGAAGGCTCCTTCTCTGAAGCCACCCAGAAGGCGGTTGCATCTTTTATGGAGCTTGGCTTGGCCCCTGAAGTCTTGGACGTGGTCCCGTCTAGACCTCTGTGACATTGAAGTATGGCATAGTCCCGTCCGCCGCAATGATGCTAACGGGGGAGATGAGTGATGGATCAATCCGCCCGCTGGAGTTTATGTAGATCACCCCAATCCTGCCAACAGCTAGGCCTGTGGCATTGGTCCCGTTCACAACAGACCCCCACCAACCGGATATCGCCGGCGTGGCGAGGGCCGTGGGGTCAAGGGTGTAGTTGACCCCCAGAACCGCCACCTGGGCTATCACCAAAGCCCTGCTGCCGGTGTTGTTCAGGGTGACCACAATGGAGCTGCTGGTGGAATTGCCCTCCACCTGCGAGGAAACGAGCGACATCTCACCAATGCCGGGGCCAGGATAGAGCGTAAGGGCCACGGAGAATACAACCAGCCCCGCTGCCACGCCTCCGAAGAACATGAGGACTATGAATATGGCAAGGGATTTCCCCTTCCTGCCAGAGCCCATGTGAACACCAAACCAAAACTGCACTTCTGGTTGTATTAAATGCTTTCTGAATTCGAAGGGCAGATGCTATGGCCTTGCCAATCGCTCCGGCAGTTCTCACAGGATTAGCGTAATCAGGGTGATGAGGATGTCAATCCCCAGAACCGCGAGGACAAACCCCCCCAGGAAGAACACAATCATCGGAATGGCCACTGTCACCCAGACGCCCTTGGCGCCCACAACGAAGTGCTTTGGCTCGTCCACCTCCTCCACCTTCCGGAAGAGCTTCAGCTCACTCCCGCCAGAGGGCAGCGGCCACTCGATGAGGTTGAAATGGACCGACTTTGCCGTCCCAGGGCTGACCCTTATGCCGGTGAAGAGCGCGGCCACTTTCTTGAGGGTGGATGCCCTCACGCCGGCGAAGAGCGGCCCCCTTCCAGCCCTCAGGGCATTGGCTACGAGGCAGGCAGGAATTATCATCAAGGAGATGACCAGGGAATTGCCAAACACGGTGAGGGGAAAGACCGGGAGCAGAGACGTCCCAAATGTGTTGACGGGCATGGCTAGGGCAATGACCAGAAGCGCCTTGGCGTCCGCCCCCCCGTAGAGGCCCAGGAAGTAGATGCCGAAGGCCAGCAGGGAGGTTACGAGGATGCTGAAGCCTGCCAGCAACAAAGGGTAGGCAGGGGTCGTGGCCATCTCGGCGACCGTCAGAAGCCCGCCAGCTATGCCGGCGACGACCCAGAGCCTGTCGTCTATCTCTCTGGTCTTGATGTCCTGCCAGGACCCGACGGCGAGGGCGGCGCCGATCAGAAGCAGCTTCAGCTCGACAATCATTTCTTCCATCGGGATAGCCCAACAGGAAAAGATATTATTAATTCGGACTTATTATAACTAATCAGTCGGTATCGGTCGCCCAAACCGCATAGGTATAAAAGCGATAGCCCCGATACCAACAATACGTTTACGAGAGATCCCTCTATGAAGCTGCAGGAAACGACTGCCTTTAAGACAACGTACGCCATTGAGGCCCCCTACGTTTACATCGCCATCGCCGAGGACGCAGTCACCCACGAGACGCGCTACAAGGTGATCGAGCCGACCATCGAGCCCCAGGAGAAGGTGACACTGGAGAACATCAAGAAGATCCTGATCGACGAGATGAATATCCCCATCTCGGAGATCTCGACCACGACCACTGGTCCCCTCATTGACAAGGAGGTCCAGCGGATCATGAAGGACTATAAGCTCAAGATCGAGCCGGGTAACCTCAACAAGATCCTCTACTACGTGAAGAGGGACTTTCTGGGGTACGAGAGGATCGACCCGATGATGAGGGACCACCTCATAGAGGATATCTCCTGCGACGGGGTGGGCGTCCCCATATACATCTGGCACCGAGAGTACGAGTCCATCCCCACCAATGTCGTCTTCCACACCAACGATGAACTGAACAGGTTCGTGGTGAGGCTGGCCTACAAATGCGGAAAGCATATCTCGTTCGCTGCGCCGATCCTGGACGGCTCCCTGCCGGATGGGAGCAGGGCAAACGCCACCTTCGGCACGGAGATTTCCACGAAAGGCACAACCTTCACGATCAGGCGCTTCAAGGCCGACCCCCTCACCGTCGTCGACCTTATGGACCTCGGCACAATCAACCCTGACATTGCTGCCTTCCTCTGGTACGCTGTGGAGAACAGGTGCTCCATCCTCGTGGCCGGGGGAGTCGCCTCCGGAAAGACTACCCTGCTTAACGGCATCCTCATGTTCGTCAGGCCGGACCTCAAGATCGTGACCATTGAGGAGACCCCCGAGATCAACATCCCCCACACCAATTGGGCAGCCATGACCACAAGGATGGGCTTCGGCGCCAAGGGAACGGAAATTTCACTCTTTGACCTGCTGAAGAACTCGCTGAGGCAGAGGCCCGACTACATCATAGTGGGTGAGGTCAGGGGAGCCGAAGCCTACACGCTCTTCCAGGCCCTGGCCACGGGCCACGGCGTCTGCGCAACAATCCATGCCGACAGCCCCACCAGCATCATCAAGAGGCTCGAGTCAAAGCCAATGAACGTCCCAAGGCCGCTCATCGGTCTCGTCGACCTCATGCTGATCCAGAACAGGATCCGCGTCGGGAACAAGTCCATGAGGAGGACAATGGACGTGACCGAGGTGAAGGGCTACGATGCCGAAAACGACCAGCTCGTGATAAGGCAGAAGATCCGCTGGGACCCCGCGACAGACGCACACGAGATCAGTGAGAAGAGCTTTATCCTCCAGAAGATAGCCGACAAGAACGGCATCACCCTCGAGGCCGCAATGAAGGAGCTTAACAAGAGGAAGATGATCCTGAAATGGCTCCAGAAGAAGCAGATGAGGAGGTATCAGGAGTTGGGCAACAT
This sequence comes from uncultured Nitrososphaerota archaeon, assembly GCA_964477685.1. Taxonomy (GTDB): domain Archaea; phylum Thermoproteota; class Methanomethylicia; order Methanomethylicales; family Methanomethylicaceae; genus JACTUC01. The sequence continues at coordinate 4,798 of CAYZHK010000032.1, read as the reverse complement.
CCTAAGGGAGTACTACAATGATCCTGAGGGCGTCTTCCGAAGGGCAATGGTGGAGAGCCTATGAGTTCAGAACCTGGGTCTGAGCCACAGCCTGAGCCGGGGCCAGGGTCAGAGCCAGGGGCACAGCAGCCCGCCCCCACTCCAAAGTCAGAGCCTAAACAGAAGGTCAAGCTCAATCTCAAGGGCGAAATAGACTTCTCCGGGTTCGCCTACAAGATATTCGGCAACTTGGCAGCGAAGTCCATCAAGTACTTCGAGGGGCTGGACCTGGACCTGAAGCGGGCCGGCATCAAGATCACCCTGGTCAAGTATATCAGCAAGATCTACCTCACCGCACTCCTCGCCCTTATCATAGGCATGCTGGTCCCGATACCTTTCCTCTTCATAGCCGGGATGCAGCCCCTCTTCGTCATCCTGACAAGCGTGGCCATCGGCTTCATTGCCGGGGCGGTCGCCTTCATCGTTGTGTACATACAGCCCAAGTACAAGCTCAACAGCAGGAAGGCCGCCATAGACCGGAACCTCAGCTTCGTCACCAACTATCTGGCCATCCTTGCCGGAGCCGGCGTAATTCCTGAGAAGATCTTCCGGAGCGTGGCAAAGAGCGACGTGGACCCAGCCATTCGCTACGAGGTCTCGGAGATCATCCGCAGGATGGAGGTCTTCGGCGAGGACTTCTACACGGCCCTGAGCGTCAGGATCGACGAGACCCCTTCGCCAAAGTTCGGTGAGCTGCTGAGGGGCATACTGCTGGTGGGCAGCACCGGTGGAGACATGAAAAGGTACCTCTTCCTGCAGGGGAAGAGGTTCATCAGACTCAAGGGCATCAACATGAGGAAGTCGCTGGACAGCCTCGGCGTCATGGCTGAGGTCTACGTCACGGCAGGCATCGTCCTGCCCCTCATCATGGTGGTGATGCTCGCAACCCTCTCGTTCCTGGGCGGCGGCGGCATCAACGCAATGCTGTGGCTCTACCTCGTCACCTACCTCATGGTGCCTATGATATCCATAATGATGCTGCTCATGATAGACTCGACCGTTCCCACGGAGGACTGAAAAGATGAAATTCTGGAACAAGCGGGAAAGAACGCTCCTATACGTGGCTACGGGGGCATCCGCAGCCGTCATCATAATAGTGGCCATACTGGCATGGTACATCAACCTGAACTTCGCCAACTACCTCATAGCGGTAGCCCTGATCACGATCCTCGCTCCAATGGCCGTTATCTTCGAGCTCGAGAACAGATGGAAGACACAGATCGAGAACAACATACCCGACCTCTTGGAGGACATTGGTGAGGGCCAGCTTGCTGGCATGACCTTCGTCAAAGCCCTCGAGAGTTCCTCGAGCAAGAACTTCGGCCCGCTGACCGAGGAGCTACGGAGGGTGCTCAACAAGATCAGGGTGGGAGGCACCGTTGAGGAGGCATTCCAGATCCTTGCAGAGAGGGTCAACTCCAAGATCGTGAGGATGGCCACGACAATCATCATCGAGACCAACCGGTCGGGCGGAGACATCGACAGGATCGTGAGGAGTATGGCTGGCTACTTCTGGGAGGTGAAGGCCATGGCCGTGGAGAGGCGCGGCAGCATGAGGGTATACGTCTCAATCACCTATATCTCGTTCATGATCCTCCTCGTGACAGTGATGATCATCCTTAATCAGCTACTCTACCCGCTCGTTGCACAGGGCAACACGCCGCTCTTCACGTCGGAGGCGACCTACGGCGACTACCGCATAATCCTCTTCCACATGTCGCTGCTGCTGGCCGTGTTCACAGGACTGACGGCAGGCAAAATGGGTGAAGGGAAGATCCGGTCCGGTCTCAAGCATGTGGTCATAATGAGCACAATAGCCACTGCGGTTTTTGCCCTCCTCATCATAGCATAGCCTCCCCCACAACCCTTTTTACATATCTTTTCCCAGTCCTAACCGAAAGGGGCGACACCCATTCCGGAGCCTGAGGGCCTAGAGCCATCAATCGAAAAAGCCAGTGTTCGTACCTCCGAACTCCAGGACATACTCTCCCTCTCCCCGGGGAGCTGGGGCACTGCCCACAGGAGTGCCCTCCTGGTGCGCCTTGAGCTGCAGTACGCCCTCGCCCTATTGAAGCTCGGCAATGTGGCCGAGATTCGGGCGCCAAAATCCAAAGGTGGCGCAGTCGACTTGGAGCGGGGGCCTGTGAAGCTTTCCCTACGCATATCCAACGCGCTCAAACTCTGCAGAGAGGGGGACTTCTCTGGCTGCGCCTCCGAGCTGTACGCCGCGGACGCGCTCATCAGTAAGGTCATCCCAAGGCTGAAGAAGGAATCCAAAAGGTGAAAGAAGGATCGGCCTATCGCCGGTCCACAATCTCCTTCGTCTCCGGCCCGGTCCCGATCACCGTCACCGGTATGCCCAGCCCTTCCTCTATCTCCTCGACGAACTTCCTGGCCTCTGAGCTGAGGCCCTCGTACCTGGTGGCACCCCTGCATTCAGGGAACACTGCGTCCAGCTTCGTCAGGGCTACCTGGGTTGCGGAGTTGATACGCACGGACCTCTTGGCCAGCTTCATGTCGAAGGGGGCCGCCCTCCTCTTCCTGCCGGTTACCGTGGCTATCTCAAGCCACCCCCTCTTTTTTGCCTCCTCCTCCGTCATCTCGCCATCCATCGGCCCTCCTCCGACCCTCGTGACATAGGACTTGAAGACAACGAAGACCTCGTCCACGTCCATGGGGCCCACGCCCACCTCGCTGCAGACCGCAGAGGAGGAGACGTCCCTGCTGGTCACGAACGGGTAGGTCCCATGGAAGAGTGAGAGGTAGAGCCCTTGGGTGCCCTCTAGGAGGACACTGCCGCCCTTCTCCAGGCATCCGTGGACCTCCCCGACAACGTCAGTGGCATAGGGCTTCAGCTCCTCGAAGTCCTTGGCAAGCCTCAGCAGCCTGTTGACCCTGTCCAGCGAGGCTGCCCCCACGCCCGAGCCGGTGGAGCCCACCTTCTTCATCAGGAATTCGTCTTTCCTCTCCCTCTCGATATGCTCGGGGAGAATAATGCCACTCTGCGCGTCAACCCCTATCCTCTTGGCGACGCCCGTCATCTCCAACTCTCTCTTGAAGGCCTCGATGCTGTAGAGCGCCCCGGAACCGACGAGGAGCCTGGTGGACCCGCTAACATAGGCGCACGGGACAATCCTCAGCTTTATCTCCTTCCCCTCGTTGACCAGGGTGTGGCCTGCATTGATCGAGCCAGTCCTGACCGCAATGTCATACTTATCTTTGTATCCCAAATACGCGGCTATCTTCCCTCTGGGGGGCGCCCGCTAGAGCGGAACGCCTTTCCCCTCGTCTCCGAAGAAGCCGCCTACGAGAACGGTGACCCCCATATACTCACCAGAGGAAAGTCATTGCGGAAGCGGTATAATAAGCTTAACAATCCCCACCATGCTGGCACTCCGCTTATTTAGGGGATTGATGCTAAACTTCACAAGCCTTGCCATTCGGAGGACATGACTATGGAGATCTTCGGCCTGAAGACCCCCCTCATTAAGGAGGGTGACGACCTTGTCTCGCTGGCCCTGGAGAGCTCAGTGAAGGCCAGCAACAGGATCCGGGACAGGGACATTGTGATCTTCTCGGCGAAGGCGGTGGGCACCTCCCAGGGGAGGATTGTGGACCTCTCCACAGTAAAGCCAAAACGGGAGGCACAGAAGGTGGCGAAGAGGTACCGGCTGGATCCAAGGTTTACCCAGGTGATCCTCGACGAGGCAGACCAGGTCCTTGGGGGGGTGGAAATGGCCCTCCTGACCGTGAAGGGGGGGGTTCTCATCGCCAACGCAGGGGTCGACCAGTCCAATGCGCCGCTGGGGCATGCCGCCCTCTGGCCAGAGAACCCACAGTCCACAGCGGAAGGGCTTCGGCAGACCTTCAGGGCAAGGGGCCTTGATGTAGGAGTCATGGTCATCGACAGCAGGACCATGCCCCTGAGGATGGGGGGCAGCGCCGTTGCCTTGGGTGTGGCAGGCTTCGCCCCCGTGGAGGACCTTAGGGGCAAGAAGGACCTCTTTGGCAGGGCGATGAAGATAAAGAGGGCGGCGCTGGCAGACGAACTGGCCGCCGCAGCGAACGCCATTATGGGTGAGACCTCGGAGTCTGTTCCAGTGGCAGTGGTCCGCGGGGCCCCGGTGAGGTTTGAGGAGGGGCACAGCATCAAAGAGACCTTCATCCCTGTGGACCAGTGCCTCATCATGCACGTCGTCGGCAGGGCTGTGGAAACCCAAGGCAAGCGGCGCGCCAATTAAACATTTATAATATTTTTCATTGCATAATGCGGAAACTTTAATTATTGTCTCCTTATCATTAGGAAAATACGAGGTTACCCACATGTCTATAGACCTAGACGACTTGGACAGGATGATCATAGTGAACCTTCAGGAGAATGCAAGGATGCCCTTCTCCAAGATAGCCAAGGTGGGGAAGGTCAGCGAGGCAACCGTCTTCCTGCGCGTCAAGCGCCTCCAGCAGATCGGCGTCATAAAGGGTTTCAGGGCAGCCGTCTCCCCGTCCAAGGTGGGGAAGAGCCTCACCGCCTTCATCCTTGTCAGGGCCGACCCCAGGAAGTACTCCGAGGTACTGGAGGTTGTGAGAAACCTCGAAGAGGTGACCGAGGCCTACGACGTCACTGGGCCCTATTATCTCATCCTGAGGGTAGACGTCACCAGCAAGGAGTCATTGGCAAAGGTGATAGACCTCATTGGGGGAGTAGAGGGGGTCTCAAGCACCGAGACGGCCATAGTCCTCAAGGAAGTGAAGGAGAACC
>CAYZHK010000031.1:0-17524 GCA_964477685.1 uncultured Nitrososphaerota archaeon | reverse complement strand
ATTATGCGTACGAAAGGTTAAATACATTTTCCATAAACACTTCCTTGGCTATTCGGTGGTCTACAGATGCCTGACAGATACCTGGTCATAACCGCAGTGGGTCCCGACAGGAGCGGCCTTATCGTGGAGATCTCCTCCGTGATAGCGGACTTTGGCTACAACATCGAGGACATGGACCAGGTCGTGATGAAGGGCATCTTCATACTCTCGCTGCTGATCAACATCTCGTCCTCCATCGAAGGCATGGACAGGCTGCGGAAGAAGCTCGAGTACCTCTGCCAAGAGCTGGGGCTCAAGGTGACCTTCTATTACGCAGGCGGAAGATAGGATCGTCCTTACCGCAGTGGGGAAGGACAGGCCTGGCATAGTCGCCTCGGTAACCGGCGTCCTTGCGCGGTTCCACGCAAACATACTCAAGACCAGGGCCTCCACCGTCTTCTCAAACCTCTTCGTGATCGTTATGATCGTCGATACCGCCCACGCCACGATCAAGAGGAGGGAGCTGATCAATATACTGAAGAGGAGCTGCGACGGGATTGGCCTTGCTCTGGCAGTGGAGAGCGGCGAGAGCTACAAGTGCGGCAAGCAGGTGATAGTCTTCGATCTCGACGGGACCCTCATTGAGCAGGAGGTGATAGAGGAACTTGCCAAGGCTGCAGGGGTCCATGAGGAGGTGAAGCGGATCACCGCGCTGGCCATGGAGGGGAAGATGAACTTCCTCGAGGCGCTGAGGGCTAGGGTGAAGCTGCTCAAGGGCCTCCCTCTCTCGAAGCTGGAGGAAGTGAAGGGCTCCATAAGGATCAACCCCAGTGTCATAGACCTGGTCAGGCGGCTGAAGGATGTGGGGTTCGTGGTCGGCATAGTAACCGGCGGATTCGATTTCGTGGCCAACCACGTGGGGAAGACCATAGGTGCCGATTATGTCTTCTGCAACAGGCTGATGGTCAAGGACGGGAAGCTCACTGGCGAGGTAGAGGGGGAGATGGTGGGGCCTGAGGCCAAGCTCAAGGCGATAAGAACCATAGCCGAGAAGCGGGGAATAGGTCTCCAGTCCTGCGTCGCAGTGGGGGACGGAGCCAACGACCTTTTCATGATCGAGAATGTCGGCCTGGGCGTTGGCTTCAAGGCAAAGCTCATAGTAAAGGAGAAGGCTTCGGCCTTGATCAACACCGACGACCTCAATGTCCTGCTGGCCCTCATCGGCTGCATAGACCTGAAAAAGGACGTCATCAAGAGGATCTGAGTGCTCCATGGGCAGGGGCGGCTCCCACAGGGATAAATAAATATCCCACGCTGTGCAGAATCCACTAGGTGAGCTCATGTCCGAAGACCGAGACGAAGAGCTAGAGCGGCTCAAGGCAAAGCGGCTAGCGGAGATGTCGGCTCCCAAGCAAAGTGGTGCAAAAACAATGAGTCATCCCTATGAGACACTGACAGACGATAACTTCGAATCAACCGTTAATGCTGCGAAGGGCTTGGTGGTGGTGGACTTCTGGGCCACGTGGTGTGGCCCCTGCATGATGATGTCCCCTGTCTTCGAGCAGCTGGCGGAAAAATACCAGGGCCGGGCCCTCTTGGCCAAGATGAATGTCGATGAAAACAGGGCGATCCCAGAGAAGTTCGGGATCTACGGCATACCCACGTTTGTATTCTTCAAGGGCGGCCAGGAGATCGGGCGCGCTGTAGGCGCAATGGGACAGAAGGGCCTGGAGGCAGAGATCGAGAAGCGCCTCTAGGGCTTCTCCGGGGCTGGAAAAATGGGCCGCTACATAGACTCGCATACCCACACCTACCTCCGCTCATCCGAGGACATCGAGCTGATGTCCCTGGCTGGCGTCGAGGGCGTCGTCGTCTGCTCCTATTTCCCGATCTTCCCATCCGGCGCCGCGACCCTGATCGACCTGTTCAGGTGGATATCCGAGGGGGAGCCTGAGCGGCTCAGCAGCTATGGCATCTCCGTGCGGGCTACGGTGGGCATCCACCCCAGGTCCATACCCCAATCGGGCCTGAAGCAGGTCTTCGACCATATGCTGGCGCTTTTTGACAACGAGCTTGCCTACGGCCTTGGCGAGGTCGGCATCGACTCCACCTCCAAGATGGAAGAAAAGGTCTTCCGGCAGCAGCTCCGCATTGTGAACGAGTACAGGGTCCCGATTATTGTCCATACCCCAATGCTGAACAAGCTTCAGATGCTCGACTCCATCCTAAAGATCCTCGACGACGAAAATGTGGACCTCGGCAGGGTCATCATGGACCACCTGACGCCTGACCTTGTGGCAAAGGTCAGGGCAAAGGGGGCGTGGGCAGGCATAACGGTCCAGCCGGGGAAGCTGGCCCCGAAGGACGTATGCGACATAGTCATCGCCAACGGTCCGGAGGGTATAGTTGTCAATAGCGACCTTGGCAAATCTCCATCGGACCCACTAACGCTTCCCAAAGTCGCTCGCGCCATGGATTCCGCCAGCATCAGCGGCCGGGACGTGGAGCTGGTAACCTACTCCAATATCCGGAAGCTTTTCACCATGTAGGCGGGGCGATCAGCCCACCGACAACGTCCTCCACGCCATTTCTTCCCCCCGCAGTACGCTTATCTATCTCCGCCGCGCTTGTATTACCAAGGTGTTTCAAATGGCTAAGAGCGTAGTGGATCCGAAGAAGGCACGAACTTTCATCCCGGCGAAGCATGTGAAATGCCTTACGAGGGCTCTTCTGGAGGAGGTCAACGTGGGGTGCAAGAATTTATCCATGCTGCGGTCTGAGTTCGAGGTGGGTGGCTACGCCGACACCCATACACACACCTTCGAGCAGGCCTACTACATCCTGAAGGGGAAGGGCGAGGTGACCATCGGCAAGGAAACCTACAAGATCAAGCCCGGCAGCGCCATGGTCTTCCCGCCCAACGTCGAGCACTCCATCAGGAATCTGGGAAAGACTCCCCTCTGGCTCATCGCCATCAATGCCCCACCGAAGTAAAAGGCAGCGCGGTAATGGAAATGGACCACACCAGGGAGATAATGGAACTCTCCGAGAATTACCTCTCTCGGATGTACCGGCGGTACTATCCATTTGTCCCTGACCATGCCGAGGGCGATACGGTTTTCACCATTGAAGGGGACGCATACCTGGACCTCTATGCCGGCGTCTCCATAGTCAACGTGGGCTGGTCAGACGACAGGGTCATAGACGCCGTGGAGAAGCAGCTCCAGAAGATGATCCATATCTCATCCTCCTATTACCTGGAGCATACGGCGAAGCTGGCCAAGAAACTTGCGGAGCTCAGTCCCTACGGCGCACTCTCGAAGTCATTCTTTACCAACAGCGGATCGGAGTCGGTCGAGACCGCCATTTCAGTCGTGAGGAGGGTGTCGAAGCGCCCCTACATAATGTCCCTCCACAGGTCCTTCCACGGGCGGACATTCTATGCCATGAGCGCCCTGGGCCAGTCCCAGTGGAAGATCGGTCTCGGCCCCTTCGCCCCTGTGGTCTTCGCCCCCGAACCCTACTGCTACAGATGCCCCCTGGGGCACCAGAGGGCACCGGACTGCGGCTATGCATGCGTCAGGTACATGGAGGAGGTCATACGCTGCGAGGTGGGGGGCAGCTCCATCGCAGCCCTATTGGCGGAGCCCATGCTGGCCAACGGCGGTATGATCGTGCCCCCTCCCGATTACTTCAAGGAGGTCAAGAAGATCCTTGACAGGTACCAGCTACTCTTCATCGCCGACGAGGTCCAGTCCGGCAACGGGAGGACAGGCAAGCTCTGGGCGATTGAGCATTATGGGGTAGCCCCCGACGTAATGACCACCTCGAAGGCCATAGCCAACGGCCTTCCCTTGGGGGTAACCATGATCAGCAACAGAGTCGACTCGGGCCTGAAGCCCGGGGAGCATTACTCAACCCTTGGAGGGAACGCCCTCTCCTGTGTCGCTGCGATGGTGGTGCTGGACGAGCTTGTCACGGGTCTGGTGGACACCGCCCGGGAAAATGGGGCCTACCTGAAGAAGAGGCTTGTTGAGCTCATGGACAGGCATGAGGTTGTGGGCGACGTCAGGGGCGAGGGCTTCTTCATCGGCATAGAGCTGGTCAAGGACCGGAAGACCAAGGAGCCTGCCAGGGAAATGGCCCAGAGGCTCCTCCAGGAGACCTTCAAGAGGAAGATGCTGATCGGGCTGGGCGGCCTCGATGGGAATGTGGTCAGGATCGAGCCGCCGCTTATACTCACCAGGGAGCACATCGACAAATCCGTCGGAATCTTCGATGAGTCCCTCCGAGCCTGCAAGGGCTGATGGCCACCTTTCATTTAAGACCGAACAAGGTCATCGATGATCCTGCCCAGCCCCGAAAGGTCATCGATTATATGGTCCGGTTTCTCAAGGGCTAGCCGCTCCCGGGAGGTGACGCCGGTGGTCACAGCCACCGTCCTTGCCCCGGCCTGCCTACCGGCGATGATGTCCATCGCCGTGTCGCCCACCACCACCACCTCCCTTCCCCCCAGGCCCAGCATCTGCAGCGCCTTCAGTATCGGTTCCGGCGACGGCTTATGGCTGCCGGTGTCCTCAAATCCCACAACCGCCTCAAAGTGGTCCTCCATTCCGAAGACCCTGAGGATCCTGCGTGCATTCCAGGCGCTCTTGGTGGTCACGAGGGCCAGCCTGAGCCCCTTGGCCTTTGCATGCTTCAGGGCTTCCCTCGCGTAGGGGAGCACCTTGGTCTCGTGGATGAAATCCATGTAGCATTTCCGGTACTCGTTGAAGAGGCGTTCCTTCTCACCCTCCATCAGAGCCGGCTCCACCAGGGCAAAGAGGTCGAAGATGGTCAGCCCCATCGCCCTCTCGGCAGTCGCGCGGTCGATGCCCCTCTTACCCATCCCCCTCAGCACATGGTCTGCACACCTGGTGATGCTGTCTATGGAGTCGACAAGGGTGTTGTCAAGGTCGAAGATGACCCCACGAATCATGGAACATTGGCCTTCCCATCTGCTCTGCGGGCGCCTTTTTTAAAGCCTTTCCCTCCGACCAACGATAAAAAGCCTTAAGATGACGGCTCGGGATAGTCTATATGCTATTTGGGGTATTTGTTCTATGTCAGGAAGAACACATACTGCCGTTTTATCCCCACAGGAAAGGACTAAAAATTTCGGCACTTTTGTTTCCAACCTGGACGACAGGACCGCTCTGTACGAGGCGTCAAGGTGTCTCATGTGCTACGACGCCCCCTGCATAACGGGATGCCCCACGGCCATAAACATCCCCGAGTTCATCTTCAGGATCAAGTCCCGCAACTACTACGGGTCAGCCAAGGTCATACGCTCCAGCAACATCTTTGGCGGCGAATGCGGCTACGTCTGCCCGGTGGAGAGGCTTTGTGAGGAAAAATGCGTCAGGACTAAGCTCGGTGAAGAGCCCGTGGCCATATCCCTTCTGCAGAGGTTTGCCTATGAGAAGGAGCTGCCGAGGGGGCTAGTGAAGTTCGAAAAGGAGGAGGGGAAAAAGAGGAAGGTGGCTGTGGTCGGCGCTGGGCCCGCAGGCCTATCGGCGGCCTATGAGCTTGCCAAAAGGGGCTACAGCGTCACCGTCCTCGACTCCAACGCCAAGCCCGGCGGTCTCCTCCTCTACGGCATCCTGCCCTGGAAGGCCAAGAGGTCTGTGCCAGAGTCCGAGATAGCCAACATCAAGGACTATGGGGTTAAGTTCGTTGCAAACAAGCCCGTGGCAAAGGTCAGGCCGCTTCTCAAGGAGTACGACGCCGTCTTCATCGGCACCGGCTCAAACACCGCAACCCGCATTGGCATACCCGGCGAGAAGAAGGAAGGGGTCTACCAGGCCCAGGAGTTCCTTGCATCTGTGGCCAGGTACCTGCTGAAGGAAGGGAAAGCGCCAGATGTCAAGGGCAAGAGGGTCGCCATCATAGGCGGCGGTGACACAGCCATTGATGCAGCCATGGCCTCGCTAAGGCTTGGGGCAGACCGGGTCTACATCCTCTACAGGCGCTCCCAGAGGGAGATGCCTGCGATCCCCTATGGGAGGCAGCAGGTAAGGGAAGAGGGAGCAACCTTCCTCTACCTCACGTCGCCGGTCCGCATAGCCACAAGGAAGCACGGGAAGGCTTTGACCTGCTGCAGGATGGAATTCGGCCCTCCAGACGCCTCGGGCAGGAGGGGGGTCAAGCAGGTGAAGGGCTCCGAATTCACCCTTGAGGTTGATGTGGTCATTATTGCAGTGGGCCAGAAGCCCGACGAGAAGATGCTGTGCGCCTTCGGGGTCAAGAGGAAGGGCGGGCTGATACAGGTCAATGAAAGCTTTGCCACGTCCATAAAAGGTGTCTTCGCAGGCGGCGATTCCGTCAACGGCGGAGAGACCGTGGTTCGAGCCGTCGCCGACGGCAGGAAGGCAGCCGAGGCGATTGATAAGTATCTGGCCCGCAAAAGGAGGGTGAACTGAAATGGTGAAAAAACCAGACATCAGCGTAAAGTTCTGCAAGCTGGAGATGGAGAACCCCTTCATGCTCTCGTCCGCACCCCCCACATGCACCTGCGAGATGATAATGCGGGCCTTCGAGGAGGGGTGGGGCGGAGCCGTGACCAAGACGATAAAGCTGGATAAGACCCCTGTCTACGACCTCGACAACCGCTTCGGCATAATGGCCTTCGAGGATAAGCAGATGGTGATCTTTGAAAACATCGAGGAGGTCTCCAAGAGGCCCCTCGGCACATGGCTGAAGGAGATCAGGGAGACCAAGCGGAAGTTCCCTGACAAGTTGCTTGTCGGCAGCATCATGGCTGAGCCCAAGGAGGAGGACTGGGAGGAGCTGTCCCGGGCCGTGAGCGAGGCCGGGGTCGATATGCTTGAGCTCAACCTTGGCTGCCCGCACGGGATGCCCGAAAGGGGCATGGGCGCCTTCTGCGGCCAGAGGACAGAGCTGATCGACATGCTAACAAAGGCTTCCAAAAGGGCTTCCTGCGTGCCGGTCATGGTGAAGCTCACCCCCAACGTCACAGACATCGCCCTGATGGGCAAGACTGCGGAGGAGGCCGGCGCAGACGCCATCTCCGCCATCAATACTGTCCTCGGTCTTATTGGCGTGAACATAGACACCTTCGAGCCGCTCCCGTCCGTGGACGGCAAGAGCACCTTCGGCGGCATGTCCGGCCCGGGTATGAAGCCCATCGGAATGAGGTGTGTAGCGCAGCTGGCTCAGGCAACCAATATCCCGATCTCGGGCATAGGCGGCATCACCACATGGCGGGACGCAGTCGAGTATCTTTTGGTCGGGGCCCAAAACGTCCAGCTCTGCACAGCGGTGATGTGGAGGGGTTACCGGCTCATACACGACCTCGTGGACGGCTTCACCAACTACCTCTCCGACAAGGGCTTCTCATCGACAAGCAATATCATAGGGAAGACGCTGCCAAGGCTCACCGCCTGGTCGAAGCTCAACAAGGACTGGCAGGTGGTCGCCCACGTGGACAGGGACAAATGCATCAGCTGCGGCCTCTGCTATGTGGCCTGCCGGGACGGAGGCTACCAGGCCATCAAGTTCGAGCAGGGCAAGGCGGCAGAGGTGGACGAAGAGAAGTGCGACTCCTGCTCCCTCTGCACCCTTAACTGTCCTGTACCGGGTTGCATCACCTGGAAGCGGGTCAAGAAATAGGGGAATCTTTTTTTCCCATCTTTTTATATTATTACAGGGAGGGTCGTAAATGGATCTAATCATCAAAGGAGGAAAAATTGTCACACCAACCGACACCTTCAGGGCAGACTTGGGCATTGACGATGGTAAAATCGTCGCCATCGAGAAGAACCTGTCCGGCAGTGCCAAAGACGTGGTTGATGCCAGCGGGAAGTACGTAATGCCCGGCGCCATAGACTGCCATACCCACATGGACATGCCCTTCATGGGCACGGTGACTGCTGACGACTTCGAATCGGGTACCGCCTGTGCAGCCTATGGTGGGGTAACCACATTGCTAGACTTCGCCATGCAGTCAAAGGACAAGGACTACCTTGAGGCCATCAAGATATGGCACGCCAAGGCCGACCCTAAGGCCTACATCAACTATGGCTTCCACGTTGGCGTCACAAACGTTACTGAGGACCTTCTAAAGCAAATACCGGATGTGCTCAAGGCCGGAGTCACGAGCTTCAAGCTCTTCATGACCTACAGCAAGGGGGGCCTCTTCAGCGACGACTCGAAGATCTACCAGATGCTAGAGGCGAGCAAGAAGTACGGCTTCCTGGTGCAGGTCCATGCAGAGAACGACACGGTCCTTGAGATGCTGAAGGAAAGGTACGTGAAGAACGGCAACACCTCTGCCGAATTCCATGCCAAGAGCAGGCCAAATTTCGTGGAAGCTGAAGCTACCCACCGGGCGCTTGCACTTGCCATAGCCACCGGAGGCAACCTGTACGTTGTGCATATGACCTGCATGGAATCTTTCGCCGAGCTTGCCAATGCAAAGGGCTTCGGTAACGTCTATGGGGAGACCTGCCCGCATTACCTTGCGTTGACCGATGAGAAATACCTCTCACCGCACGGGAAGAGGTTCATCCTGTCTCCCCCACTGAGGAGTAAGGATGACAACGCTGCCCTGTGGACTGGCCTTCACGACGAGATCCTTACCACCGTGGCCACCGACCACTGCGCCTTTACCGATAGCCAGAAGGACATGGGCAGGGACGACTTCACCAAGGTTCCCAACGGCGCGCCCGGGACAGAGACCATGATCCCTGTGCTGTACAGCGAGGGCGTAAGGAAGAACCGTATCACCCTCAACCAGATGGTCAAGTTCACGTCCTACAACACTTCGAAGATCTTCGGCATGTACCCCACCAAGGGGACACTCAGCATAGGGAGCGATGCCGACATAATGATCTTTGACCCCCAGCTCGAGATGGAGCTGAATGCAAAGAACCTCCATTCCAAGTGCAACTATTCGCCGTTTGAGGGCATGACCGCAAAGGGCATGCCGACCCACACCTTCATACAGGGAATCCCAGTCCTCTACGAGAGGAAGCTTGTTGGTAAGAAAGGGGCAGGCAAGTTCGTCGCGAGAGGGAAGCACATCCCGCTCTGACGGGCTCGGCCTACACTTTCTTTCTTTTTTTTATCCATTACACCCCCTTTTTCTACCGCCTCTCCCCATAAGGCAATGATTCCGGGGCCCGAAGGGGCGCCCAGAAAGGATTATTAAAGCCACAAGCCAATATTTACGCAGCCACAATCTGGAGGAAATTGTTTGGTAAAAACTCAACTGCATGGAAAACACTGGATCGCTCCAGAGATCGAATGGAACGATGAGGAATTATGGACCGTAATCGACACGGGCTTTGACCTCAAGCGCGAGTACGCGAGGGGCGAGACCCACATGGACCTTTGCCCCAACAAGTCGCTGGCAACCATATTCTTCAACCCATCCACACGAACCAGGTCCTCCTTCATCACAGGCATTACCCAACTGGGAGGAGTGGCCTATGACATGGATCCAGGGAAACTGCAGATCGCCCATGGGGAGACCAACTATGAGACTGCTGCGATCATGAGCCAGATGTTCGACGGCATCGCCCTCAGAAGGTACGTTAAGGGCCAATATTATGGCGAGGGGAACCTTACCATGAGGGAGTACGCAAAGGCGTCCACAGTCCCGGTCATTAACATGGAGTGCGACATGTGGCACCCGTGCCAGGGCATCGCCGACGTGATGGCTGTTATCGAGAAGTTCAATACCAGGAACCTGAGAGGCAAGAAATTCGTGATGTTCTATGCCAACAGCCCAGGCGCGTGGAAGCCGGTCGCAGTCCCGCAGACCAACATCATCTTCTTCACGAGGCTGTTGGAGATGGACGTGACCTTGGCATACCCCGAGAAGTTCAACCTGGACCCTGCAGTGGAAGACTACACGAAGAAGCTGGCAGACCAGTACGGCACAAAGTTCGAGATCACCCACGACATGGATGCCGCCTTCAATGACGCCCTGGTCGTCTACCCCAAGGGCTGGTGCAGCTGGGAGCTGCTCAAGGCAAGCAACTATAATGAAGGGCCCCACGAAGAGTACAAGAAGGCCCACAACCTGGGAGCATGGAAGACCGGTCCGGCGAGGATGGACAGGACAAGGAAGAACAGCATCTGGATGCACTGCCTCCCAGCAGACGTGGGGGTGGAGGTGGAGCCAGAGGTCATCTTCTCCAACAGGTGGTCTGTCTCGGTGGACGAGGCCGAGAACAGGCTCCACGGCCAGAAGGGTATAATGGCCCTGACCATGGGAGGGCGCAGGTAGGGAGGTAATGGAACATGCCATGTTGCAATTTGTGCCCTGAATATACGAACATCCTGAACCAAGAGCCCAGAGTTTCTCCCAAATGCCCGGGCTACGTCTCAAAGGACAAGCCGTGGCCGCAGAAGAGCTTCCCTTCCGACGAGGCTCCGCCTCTGTGGTATCTCCTTAAGATAGAGGCCAAGTGCTGCCCGCTCTGCCCCTACTACAAGGCAGATCCTGCGCAGAAGAAGTGGTGGTGCCAGCGGCCGCTCGCCTTCGAGATCAAGCCTGACAACGCAGCAGAGGCAATAAAGATCTCTGGACGCTCAGTTGTGCCAAGACCATAAACTACTTCCTTTTTTTTTCCATTCTTCAGATAATCCAGCCTTTACCTTTCGCGCTTGCCGGTCAGGAATTCTTCGAAGCGCCGTTTGGCAACTTCATAGGACATCTGTTCCGGCGGGTGCTTGAAGGCAAACGCCGATGGTCCTATCAGGGGGCCTGAGATGCCCCTCTCCATCGCTATCTTGGCCGCTCTGACGACATCAATAACAACCCCACCGCTGTTGGGCGAGTCCCAGACATCCAGCTTGACATCGATCTGGACGGGCGTGCAACCGAAGTACTCCCCCTTCAGGTAGACGTAGCAGATCTTCTTGTTGTCGAGGAAAGGCACATAGTCCGAAGGTCCGATCCTCAGGGGCACATCATAGGGGATCATCGCCTGCACGGCGGAGGTCTTGCTGATCCTCTTGGAGATGAGCCTCGCCTCTTCGAGCATGTTGAGGAAGTCGGTGTCCCCTCCAATGTTTAGCTGATAGCTCTCCTTCACCTCAACCCCCCTGTCCACAAGCAGCTTGGCAAGCGTCTTGTGGAGGACAGTAGCCCCAATCTGGCTCATCACGTCATCCCCCGCCACCGGGAGCCGCTTGTCCTTGAAACGCTTCTGCCAGCCGGGGTCTGAGGCTATGAATACGGGCATGCAGTTCACGAAGGCGCAACCTGCCTTCAGCACCTGCTCCGTATACCACCTCACCGCCTGCTCCGACCCCACCGGGAGATAATTAACCACAACCTCTGCCCCCGACTTCTTTAGCTCCTCGGCCACATCCACGGGCTCTTCATCACTCTCCGGGACGAAGCCCTTGAGGTACTTCCCCAACCCGTCCATGACGGGGCCCCTCATCACCTTCACCCCGATCTTCTCGACGTCAGAGAATTTTCTGGTGTTGTTCGGCTCTGAGAATATCGCCTGCGAGAGGTCCTTACCGACCTTCCTGGCGTCAACGTCAAAGGCCGCCACAAACTCGACGTCACGCACATGGTAATCCCCCATCCTGACATGGAGAAGGCCCGGGACCTGGTCCTCCTCCTTCGCATTCCTGTAGTAGCGTGTCCCCTGCACGAGGGCAGAGGCACAGTTACCGACACCGACTATGGCAACCTTGACTGCCATCATCATTCACCTTCATTATTTTATTCGTATAAAATACCCACCCTCTTAAACCTAACCCAGCACCATAGCGCTGAATCGTCATATTTATTACAAAACCCCGAGGAGTAGTCTTGGGCAATGATGAATGCTGGTATTTCGGACCCTCTTCTATATGAAGTATGACATCAGGACAGAGCCCAAAAAATGAAGGAGTTCCGAAAAAAGAAGGGGGTTTCTACCCCCTGGCTATTACCGTGCCGGTCCTTCCCTCGACCGCCTCGACGGCCTTGTCCAGCGATGTGATAATTGCTTCCTTTCCGCCATAATCAAGGAACCTGATGCAGGCCTTCACCTTGGGCCCCATGCTCCCCGCCAGGAAGTGCCCCTCGGAAAGGTATTTCTTCGCCTCCTCGACGGTCATCCTGTCTATGGCTTTCTCGCCAGGCTTCCCGTAATTGAGCTTGGCCTTCTCCACGTCGGTCAGGACGAGGAATGTGTCCGCCTCGACTACCTCCGCGAGCCTCTCGCCAGCTAGGTCCTTGTCAATGACGGCCTCGACGCCGACGAGCCTACCGTTCTCCTTGACCACAGGAATGCCTCCGCCGCCGGAAGCGATCACAATGGCGCCGGCGTCCACCAGCATCTTGACCGCCTCCGCCTCGACGTTGGCTATCGGGTCGGGGGATGGCACAACCCGCCGCCACGGCTTTGGCGCATTGGGCTTGACCTTCTTCACGATCCAGCCCTTGTCGGCCTTCATCTTCATCGCCTCCTCCTCGGTCAGGAAGTTGCCCACCGGCTTCGAGGCGTTCTCGCCGATAAACTCGGGGTCGTTCCGATCAACCAGCACCTGGTTAACCAATGCCACAACGGGCTTTAAAATGCCCTTGGATGCCATGATGTTCTCCATGGTGTTCTGGAGCATGTACCCTATTTGCCCCTGGGTCATAGCGCCCACAACGTCCAATGGCTGCGGCGGAATCTCTGCCTTGGCGACATCCTGCTGGAGGGCGAGGTTCCCCGACTGCGGGCCGTTTCCATGGGTTATGATCAGCCTGTCGTCCTTCCCCAGCGCCTCGAGAATCTTGACCATGTTCTCAGCGGTGGTTGCGACATTCTTGAACTGTTCCTCGGCAGTACCCTTCTCATGAGCCTGCTTTATGGCATTCCCGCCGAGGGCGATCAATACTCTCCGCCCTGTTTTTACCATATAATGTGCCCTCTAAAAATCAATATTTCTGACTGGTAGGAGCGTCATTATTATATTTTTCTCCACGAACCAAGCCAAAATACCTCAGATCATTCATTGGGGCGCCAGAGATAGTCAAAATACGCCTTGGCAAGGTCGACCAAACCCAGGTGGTTCGAGGCGATCGCCAGGCTCAGTGCCGCCCCTTCGCTCCCGATGAGGATGATCGCCTCCCGGTCATCGACTATCAGCCCCCCGCCAAACATCCTGTCCCTGAGCCTTATCTCGGCAATCTCCCCGAGGCGGCTCAAAACCTCTCCGCTGACCTCCCGGGAGAGCAGAAGCTTCAGGGAGACCTTGTCCGCGCGGAGCCTCATCAATATCGGAAGCAGAGCTGCCAGGGCGAACTCTGGGACCACAGGGAACGCCAGCTTGACTCCCTCCTTGGCGCCGTTGAGGGCTTCATAGGCCCTCCGCAGTATCTCCTCCTGCCCCTTGATTATCCAGATGTCCGGCTTCTCCGCCTCCCTTGACTGCACAAGGGCCTCAACGGCCTCCTCCGCCCTAGCCACCCTGACTGCAAGCTCCTCTGCCGCCTTCTTGTGGTACCTCTCAAGCCCCTCCTTGGGCCTGATCCCTTCATACAGCGTTGGCCGCCCCCCCATTTCCTTGGCAAGCCCCCGCTCCTCCAACCTTTTTAGCACTGTGTGGATCTTGGAGTAGGGGACCTTGGCATCCCTGCACAGCTGCTTAGCGTCCGAGGCACCATTCAGGAGCGCAACGTAGACACGGGCCTCTGTCTCTGTTATGCCGATCTCCATCATCCGCCTCAAGGCAACCTCTATTGACACACTTATCACCGTATGAACTGTATGAAAACATTAAAATATAAAAATGTGGATACGGCGCACGGTGCAGTTTATCATGCAGACGATCAGAACCACCAAGAGCCTCTGTCCCGAGTGCATGAAAGTACTCGATGCCGAGATCTATGAGGATGGCGGCCAAGTTTTCATCGGAAAGACCTGCCCAGAGCATGGCAGGTTCGACGATATCTACTGGAGCGATTATGAGCAGTTCCAGAGGGCCGAGAAGTACGAATGCATCGGCACAGGGCTCGAGAATCCGAGGACAAGCTCCTTGAAGGGATGCCCCTACGACTGTGGCATCTGCCCCGAACACAAGTCCCACACGGTCCTTGCCATAATCGATGTCACGAACCGCTGCAACCTCCGCTGCCCCATTTGCTTCGCCAATGCCGACGCAGCAGGCTACCTTTACGAGCCGACGCAGGAGCAGATACAGGGGATGCTGACGAACCTCAGCAAGAACCGCCCCGTCCCCCCCAACGCCCTCCAGTACTCAGGCGGAGAGCCTACGATGAGAGACGACCTCCCCGAGCTCATAGAGATGGCGACCAAGACTGGCTTCGACCATGTGGAGGTCAACACAAACGGGATACGGATCGCCAAGGACCCCGCCTTCCTGAAGAGGCTTGTGGACGCAGGTGTGAGCACACTCTACCTACAGTTCGACGGGATGAAGCCTGGGCCGTACATCGCTGCACGGGGCCTGGATCTCCTCGACACCAAGATGAAGGCGATTGAGAATTGCAGGGCAGCGGGTCTGGACAGCGTTGTCTTGGTCCCGACTCTCGTGAAAGGGGTTAACGACGACCAGGTAGGCGACATAATTAAGTTCGCCGCCAAGAACTCGGACGTGATCAGGGGCGTAAATTTCCAGCCGGTCTCGATGGCCGGCCGCATCGACAAGAATAAGCTGAAGGAGATGAGGATTACCATCCCTGACTTTATGAAGCTGGCCGAGGTGCAGACTGGTGGCCAGATCAAGACCGGTGACTTCTACCCGATACCTGTGGTGGTCCCTGTCTCGAAGGCGGTGGGTGCGCTCAAGGGCAAGCGCTATCAGGAGTTCACAAACCACCAGCAATGCGGCATGGCCACGCTGGTACTTCCCGAAGGCGACAAGCTGGTCCCCATAACGCAGCTGGCCAACGTCGACAAGTTCATGGCTGCCATGGAGCAGGTCTACCGAGACGCCTCCGCCCGCTCCAACCTGAAGGCCAAAATGCACCTGGCGGGGGCCGCAAGGCACGTGAAGTTCAGCCTGGTGAGGACACTGATCTCGTCCGTCCTCCTCAAGGGGGACTACAGCTCGCTGGGCGACTTCATGAAGAAGGTCGTACTCATCGGCTGCATGCACTTCATGGACCCCTACAACTTCGATGTGGAGAGGGTCAAGAGGTGCACAATCCACTATGCCTTCCCGGACGGCAAGATCATTCCCTTCTGCACAATGAACTCGCTGCACAGGTCGAGGCTTGAGAGGGCCTATGCCAAGGCTCAATGAACCACAACGTTTTTATCTATTCCAGCTTCTTCATCGGTGATAGGTGTTCAAGATGGGCGGCGCAAAGAAGACTGTGCCAAAGAAGGCAAAGGGACCGGAGAAGCCTGCAAAGGAAGAGCCGAAGAAGGAAATTGTAAAGTCCGTGGCCACGTCCGTCGTGGAACCCAAGACAATGGAGCAGCTGCGGAAGGAGATCCCCAAGATGAAGTACGTGACGCCGTACCAGCTCTATTCCAAGTACAACCTCCGGTACAGTGTCTGCAAGGACATATTGGAAGGGATGGCCAAGCAGGGTATCCTCAAGCTAGTAAAATCCTCGCGCAGGGTCCAGATCTACACCCCTGCCTGATGGGTGTAGCCAATGAGCGGGATCCAGCTCGAGAAAATCCCAATAAAAATAATCTTCAAGAGCGTAGAGTCCAAGGGGGAGCTCATCAGGGTTCTCTCTCCCAGGACCGTTGAAGTCCTGGCCAATGCCCTTCCCATCTCCTCCAGCACCTTCCTCTGGAAGGAGGAGGTCTACTTCGGCACCGGCGTTTCGGCAGGGCCTGAGAGGGCAAAGCCGACCGTTAAGCCCGGCGACATCGCCTATTGGCCGCCTGGGAAGGCCTTCTGCATATTCTTTGGCAGCAGCCAGCCCTACAGCCCTGTCAACATCGTAGGCAAGGTGACGAGCCCTCTGGAGCCCCTCAGGACGGTGAGGCAGGGGGAGTGGGTCAAGGTAGTGAGGGATGCCTGAAGCCTGGTCGAGGGGCCAGGAAGATCAGATCTCGACGAAGTCCGGCTTCCTCTTCAGGTTTATTATGGGCACGGCTATCCAGCCCGGCTTCACCCCATCGGCGAAGATGATTTCCTCCTTCTCATCCATCTTTACCAGGACGTACCTCTCCCCCTTCGCCTCATCGGAAGAGTGGTAATAGAAGAGCGGCATTCCCTGCTTCTCATAGTAGTGGTTGTAGACGCCAAGCACGCCGTAGTAATGCTTCTTCCCATGCTCAAAGTGAATTATGTAGATGGGTTGGCCCATCGATACCGTGGAGGCCACGAGCCTGGCCAGATCCTTGACATCCACAACCTCGACATTGTGGGGGACTTCCATTTTTTTCCCTCAGGGATAGTTCTATCGAACTAACTATTTCTGCCTTGCCTGCCCCAGAGCCGCCTCAGTCACCTCCCTGAGGCTCAGCCCCTCCTCGGCGGCTATCCTCTTCAGATCCTCATATTCCGGCTTGATGCGAGAGTTCTGCTTCGACAGCTTGAACCTGACGCTGTGGCCCTTCTTCCCAATGAAGACGGTCATAGTCACGCTCCGCCATTCCGCCTTCACCCTCTGGCAGTCGATCACCTTGACGCCCAGCGTTCCAGTCTCCTTCATGAGGGCTTCCGTTGCCTCGGCAAGCTGGTTCCTGCGCACCACTGCCCTTATCATATAACCTGGCCTGTTCTTCTTCGTCACCATGGGCAAAACGGCAACGTCCTCGACCTTGCCCTGGAGACTCTCTATGAGCCAGCCGATTGTCTCCCCTCCCACATCGTCCACATTCGTCTCCAGGATCTTTATCTCCTCTCCTCCGCCCCTGCTGCAGACGACCGCCCTGGTTATGTTTGGGATGCCCAGCTCCTTCCCGCCAATCCCAACGCCCACCTCCAGCGGCTGGGCTGCAGGCGGCTCGGTTTTCCCCTTAGTCAGGGACGCAAGGAGCGCCGCTCCGGTTGGGGTTGTAAGCTCGCCCAGGAGACCTGTTCCGGTCATGGGCAGGCGTGACTTGGACATTATTGATAGCGTCGCCGGGGCGGGGACAGGCAACGTCCCGTGCATGGTCTCCACGGAGCCGCTCCCCACCGCCACCGGCGTTGTGTAGAAGTCAGCCCCCTCCAGGCCAAGCATCTGGATGGCCTTCATCGCCCCCACAATGTCAACCAGCGTGTCCGCCTCCCCGACCTCGTGGAGATGCGGGGCGCCATGGATCTCCTCCTCCGCCGACAGGAGCAACCCAAGGCATTCCTCTCCCCTGCGGAGCCCCCATTCCCCAAGCCCTGCGGTCCTTGCGGCAGCCGCGAAGGCTTCCCTCACCTCCTGGGCCCCAAGGACGACCCTGCCAAGATCCGTCACCAGCCTGAGGCCCGGTATGCCGTGGCTCTCCCCTTTCTCGAACCATACCTTTCCCTTGAAAACGCCGGTTGACTCGATGGCGCTGGAGATGCCCTCCTCCAGTTCCACGGTGTCGGGGGCAAGGTTTGCCAGAGCCGAGAGGATCTTGTCCCCTGATGCCCCCGC
>CAYZHK010000030.1:0-17962 GCA_964477685.1 uncultured Nitrososphaerota archaeon | reverse complement strand
CTGTTACTGTCCAGTTGCCGCCAAGGGTCGTAGTGGTGCCATTCTGGGATGTCCAAGGTCCCGAACTGCAGAACTGCCTCGTCGAGGGGGCTCTTCAGTCCGGTCTGGAAAAAGCTGTTCATGTAGGAATAGAGCAGGACCTTGTTGCTGTCCCTCCCTCCGATGTCGATGTGCAGGATCAAGGCGACCTTGTTTTCGGTCAGGGTCCCTGTCTTGTCGGTGCAGAGGACATCCATGTTACCGAAGTTCTGAATGGAGGCCAGCCGCTTCACTATCACCTTCTTCTTGGACATGGCCTGTGCCCCGTTGGACAGGTTGACGGTCAGGATTATTGGCAGTAGCTCGGGGGTCAGACCCACGGCAAGGGCAACGGCGAAAAGCAGCGAGTCCAGGAAGTTTTGCCTGAACAGAGCGAGTATTATGAAGACGAAGGTCACCAGGACCAGCGTCATCTGGAGTATGAGGTAGCCAAACCTGTTTAGCCCCCTCTCGAACTCCGTTGGAGATCCCCGTGCGCTTAGGGTCTTGGCTATCCCGCCGAACTCGGTTGAGCTGCCCGTCTTCAGAACAATGGCTGTGGCGCTGCCGCTCACAACAGATGTCCCCATGAACAGGTAATTATTCCACTCGGTGAGGGCAAGGGGCCCGCTATCAGCAGGGGGAGACTGGGTCTTCTCCACTGGGAAGGACTCGCCGGTGAGGGAAGACTGGTCCACGAAGAAGTCCTTGGCGCTGATGACCCTGGCATCTGCGGGAACGATATCGCCGCCTGCCAGGTAGATGACATCGCCCGGGGTTACAAGGGAGAGCCTGATCTCCTGGCGGATCCCGTTCCTGAGGACTGTGGCAGTGGTTGAGATCTTCTGCCTAAGCGTCTCGGCGGCCCTCTCGGCCTTCGACTCCTGGTAGAATTCCAGGATTATGCTCATCAGCACGATGGCATAGATTATTACCGTGTTTGTGACCTCCCCCAAGAATCCTGTGACAGTTCCAGCGAGGAGGAGGATCAAGATCAGGGGGTTCGCGAAGTGGGCCAGGAAGTGGGTGGCTGTGGACCGCTTCTTCTGTTTGGCAAGCTCATTGGGTCCATATTCTGATAGCGACCTCTCAGCCTCTTCCCAAGTCAGGCCAGTCTCTGAGCTTTTATACCTTCTGAAGAGGTCTTCGATGGGCCTTCTCAGCAGATCGTCTCGCTCTACTTGCTCTTGCGCAGCGCCCACATTCTCATGAGCCTTGCCTGCCTGAACCATTGGTGCCTACCAGCCAAGATCTGCCTATACCACTCCACACCAAAGGGAATTGCCGGTCAGCAGTGCTTATACGCTTTTCTGTGGGTCCTTTGGAAGGACCAGATTCGTTGATAGCACCACTTTGAGCCTGTCCAACAGCAACCGCAAGCGCTTCCTTATGAAAGGATTTAAAAGTCATTTTCCGAACAGGCTGAGCTTGAAATACCTAGCCAGCCGAACTCCTTCGTCATCAATTCGCAGGTTCACCTGCCAGTTCTCGATGCCGCTCCTCTCGGCCGCCATGGCAGCCTCCTCCACCCTTTCGTTGGCCTGGTCGATGGGTGGAGGTCTGAATGGTGGGGCATCGAATTGGTAGCAGAGGAGGATTATGCACCTTTTTCCCTTCTTCACGAGCTCTGAGAGCTCCTCGAAGTGTTTTATTAGACGGTCGAAGGAGACCATCGCCGGCAAATCCTTGTGCTGGACGTGGGCTGAGGAGGGCAGCTCGGTGAGGGGACTCTTAACCTCAATGTAGGTTCCATCGGCAACAAAATCGATCCGCGACTTGCCGAGCCTTACCTCTCTCTGGAGATTATAGACATGGCCGAGCATGCCTTCCAACTGGTTGGTGGCCATGAAATGGCCTAGGTATCTATTGGCAGCGATCTGGTTGATTCCAATCCAATTTTTCTGCGGCTTTTCGATGGGATCCAGCGAGATGGCTTCAACTTCGCCCTCGGTCTTCCGCCCCGCGCCCTTCGCCTTGGCCAATGATAGGAGACAGGGGATGTCCTGAAATATTATATCGCCAATCCTCCCCGTGGCAGGACAGTGGCATCTGAGGACTGAAGATCCGAGCTGAACCATCATGATGAACCGGTTTGGCCTTGACCTCACAACTCCCTCCAGAAGAGGGCTCTCAAACCGGTACTCCATGCTATTGGTTTGGGCAGAGGGGTTAAAAAGTCTAGATGGACTGGGCGGATGTTGGGCGCAATCATAGCTGCCTTTGGTTCCTTCAGCATCCCAGCAGTGATTGAGCCCATGGAGAGCAGGTGGCGGTGAAAAAATAGGTCATGCGCAGGCGGCGTCTCCAATTTTGAGCCGCTGGAAAATGGAATTCACTTCTCCTTCTGGAAGCTGATTCCCGCGCTGTTGATGCAGTACCTTTTTCCAGTGGGCTGCGGCCCATCGTCAAAGACATGGCCGAGATGGCCTCCGCACCTGCTGCAGCGGACCTCTATCCGCTCCTGGCCATAGCTTTTATCCGGCAGGAATTCCAAGCTGCCTGGGATGGCAGAGGTGAAGCTGGGCCATCCTGAGCCGGAATCGAATTTGTCCTTCGACAGGAATAGAGTGTTGCCACAGCCTGCGCACCTGTAGGTTCCCTCTTCTTTGTTGTGCAGAAGCGCCCCTGTGAATGGCTTTTCGGTTCCTCGCTTCCTCAGTATTTTGTACTGCTCTGGGGTCAGCAGCTTCTTCCATTCCTCATCGGTCCTTACCAACTTGTCGCCCATCCTCCTCACCATTTGGCATCATATAACTTGGATTGAAAACCCATAAAAGTTTTTTTTCTGGAGGAAAATGTATTAGCACCAATGGCACATAGTAGCAAGGGGGAATGGTGAGTATCAAATGATCCCCTGCAAGCTTCTGGAAACCTACAAGACACCACAGGGAAAAACCTATTACCTGTGCCACAGGCCACCGTTTGAGAAAGAGGGTACCCTGCTGCCAAACGGGGATATCCAATGCGTTGGGTGCAAGCACAGGAAATAATTTTGTTGATTATTTCTTAACATCCACCCTTACGCCCAGAGGCGGTCAGACTTTTAAGAAGCTAGTGGGATGACCCTGGCAGCACCAGCAGGATACGGCCTGCCGAGAGAAGAGGAAGATCCCCTAGCCCTCAGCCTCCCTTGAGCTTGGCTGAGTCGAACGAGATCCCACTTACCTTCACGGGGCCCCCCTCCATGGAGAAGGCCACCATCACCGTTACCCCGGACGGCTCGCTGGTGAAGGATGCATTGTAGTAGGCCCTGATGCACCCCTGGGCCACAATCCTCTCCCCCCGAATGAACTCCTTGGAGGTATAATTCCCGACCATCGAGTGGAGTGTTGAGCAGATTGAGATAAAGTATGTTTCATTGATCTGCGCCTTTAGGCCCGGGTCGAAATCCATGGAGAAGCTGGTGTAATTGACGGCATTGGTTGCCTGGAGCATTCTCTCAGAAATTGGGTCCGCATAGACACGCAGCGACACCTCGTCCACCGGCTGTGGAAACTCGAGGTAATAGAAGGTTACGCCAAGGCCGGCCACAGCCACCACAAGGACGCCGATGGCCATGACCCATGTCCGGCTCATCTTCATTTGGATGCCACCGATTACCTGTCCCCTACATAAATACGCCCGGCTCGGCTGATAACCTTGCCTCTCTTCCTGCCAGTTGGCCCCAGATGGGTGATGCCCCTTCTCCGCCCCCGGGATATCGTCAAATGGTGGCAGAGGTCCTTAGACAAGAAATTGGGCCCAAGGGAAAATTCACCCTAATCTGATTGCGAAGGATCCTTCTTCGGTTCCGATGATAAAGCCCTCAGTCTGAATAGCTGCACTGATATTTTTCACCGTTAAGCCCCGCAGGGTATTAGTTTATATTTTGTGGCTAGGTGTAATGCCGTGAGGGATAGAGATGCCCAAAGCGGATGATTCCCAACCCAAGGCAGGAGTGGCAGCCGTGGAGAAAGCCAAAGCAAAGACCGGGAGGCTGACAATCAAGGCAGTCTGGATGGAGGTGGAGGAGCTGAAGCAGGGGGTGGCAGCCTTGGATGCGAAGGCCACAGGCCTGGCGCAGTTGGTGGAGGGGGTGGGCTCGAAGATCGAGGCATCTCGCCCTACAGCATCAAACACCCAAGGAGCCCAGCAACTGGCTACCTTGTCATCCGGAGTCCACAGCCTCAATGGCAACTACCTCAGACAGGTGGATGAGCTTGCCAGTATCAGGCGAAGCATTAACGAAATGGGCTCGAAGGTGGAAAATCTGACGGCCGGCACTAAACTTGTTGAGGAGTCTTGTGGGGCGATAAGTATCGAGGTGGATGGCCTGAAGGAGAACATCGACAAGGCCTCCAAGAAGATTGAGGCAATGGAAGCCGCATTGGTCACATTGGAGGGCAGCCTGAAGAGGGGCTACTGGATGACCGGACTTGTGGTCGGGGCCCTAGTCGTTGTTGTGGTTGTAGCCGCCATACTTTTTCTCTGAGTCCGAATGGCCACTTCGGCTCCGGAGGGGCATGGAAAGGGCGACCAGTGCATCCCAGAGGATGTGCGCCGGCATGGCAAGTCCGTTAGATCAACTATGGATCTGAGCTTGTTGGCCGTTGTCCCATATGGCAGCATTGAAGCCCTTCACCTCTGTGGACTATCGGTCTGGAAATGCGGATGGTGCATCGCCAGGGACAGGTCCATGGCCAGCCACCTGGAGGCCCCTGCGGGGTATTGCCCTGGGGTTTGCCGAGATCGCTCAGTAACCAAAGGGGCTGCCCTGGGGTTTTATGTCAAGGGGGAACTGCACCTTCAGCTTGAATTCGTGGGTGGGGGGGATTGACTTCTCGTAGTGCTCGAAGGATCCTTCCTTCCCCACCACCATCTTTTTCAGGTCATCCAGTGTTGTCTGTGCGGTGAGGCAGTCCACACCTCCATGGAGGTCGGTGTAGTTGTCGTTGAGCTTCAGGCCCTTGGCGGTCAGGATCTCCACAATCTTCCCCTTGCCCTGATTGGTCTGAGGATCAAATTCGGTCTCCTCGACCATCACCACCATTGTTCCAGAGATGTAGCACTTGCGCCACATTGGGTATTCGAAGGTCGTTATCTGTGTGAATGTATGCTCTCTGAGTGCCATATTCAATTCACTCCTTAGATAGGATATTTTATTCTGAAATAAAAACATTATACCGAATAAGGGCTGTGACTGAGAGTCGTTGGATTGTGGCGACCGTGAGTCACCAGATGGCGTTTTTCAAACTTCTGCATTCTGTGCATCTGAACTACACATTTCGGAAGCTTTTAATGCATTCAGAGATGACGAATCAGCGAAGAGCTATGTTGGCATCGGCAACAAAAAAGAGAAGCACAAGGCGCTCAGAGCCGGAATTGCCAGTGATACCGATCACTGACCGCTTCGTCAAGGAAGAATACACGCCTCTGCTGGAGCGACAGGCCAACCAGGAAACAGTATCGCTCAGGGACTTTTTCCATGGCGGGAGCACTCCTGTGGTAAAGAAGTCGTACGATGAAGGCGTTATGGATGGTTTCAGGTTGGGCTTTGATAGGGGTTTTAAGAAGGCCATATTGGAGCTTGCGAATTCTCCAATAGATCCGCCCTTTGTGGAGTGGGAGAACAGGGTACTGGTTGTTGAGGGCGCGGCAGGCGGCATGATACCAGAAGGAGAGGTCAGACGCTTCCCGATGATAGGCAAGATCCTAGGGGGCAAAGTGTCCGTCTTCGACGGTGACGAGCAGCTTGCCAAGACATTTGGTGGGCCAAAGCAGATAGCAGGGCGTGGCTTGATAAAGCCAGATCTACAGCCTTTCGTTGAGAAAGAGCTGGAGATCATGAGGCAATCTGGCATCATTGCGCCATTGAAGAGCAAGTAGGGCAATGGGAAGCCCGTCTGCCGGCACCATACTGCCCTTTTTTATTTTTCATTTTCCTCCATTGGAAAGGCCCTCCGCAGGGAGAATTTCTGGAAAAAGTTATAAGTTGAGGTCCATTCGTGAGAGTTGTCATCAGTCGCGCAGGTGCCCATATTGATAATAACAAAACCCAAGCCAGCAGAGAAGGTTAGGGAGATGGCGGAGCCGTTCGGTAAGATCTTTGTCGTGGGCTGCGGGACCTGCGCCACCATCTGCCAGACAGGCGGCGAGGGACAGGTTAAGGAGCAGTTGGGAATTCTTGGGAAGAAGGGCGTGGGCTGGGCAGTTGTGGAGGCCCCCTGTGACCTTAGGCTTGTGAAGAGGGATCTAGGGGAGTTCATGCCACGGGTCGGTCTATCCGATGCGGTCTTGGTCCTCAGCTGCGGGGCGGGCGTCCAGGTTGTGGGAGAACACACCGGCAAGTTAGTGATACCGGGCCTTGATACGCTCTTCATAGGCAAGATCGAGAGGATAGGCAGGGCCTCCGAGCGGTGCCGGGCCTGCACCGAATGCATGCTCTATGAGACGGGGGGGATCTGCCCTGTGGTCAGGTGCTCAAAGGGACTACTCAACGGCCCCTGCGGCGGCATGGCCAACGGCAAATGCGAGGCGGGAGGGCATACGCGGGACTGCGCATGGGTCATGATCTACGAGACTCTGAAGAGGCAGGGGAGGCTGGATGTCTTCAAGAAGTACAGAGAGCCGAAGGACAGGTCCAGAAAAGCCCAGCCGCAGGAATTGCTGGGCAGATAGGAGGCCTGATGTGTGAGAGAGAGCTATTCGGATCTCATGAAAGCCATCCGCAGCGGAAGGTTTGTGCTTACTGGCGAGATCCAGCCTAAAAAGACAACCCTCCTGAATGAGGCGATCAGGTCTGCCAAGGAGATGCACGGCCATATCGTTGCCTGCAACGTTACAGACGACCCGAGGGGGCAGGCATACCTGAGCAGCTTGGTAGTCTCTCATGCCATCCAAAGGGATGTGGGCCTGGAGGCCATATGCCAGATGACAGTGCGCGACAGGAACAGAATTGCCATCACTTCCGAACTCCTTGGAGCGGCGGCTCTCGGCATAAGGAATGTCCTTACAATGAGTGGCGACCACACCAGCCTCAGCGATAATCCATGCGCGATGCCGGTCTATGACTTGGACACAGCACACTTCGTCAGGCTTGTCCGCCGCATGGTAGATGAGGGAGTCGATCTTGGCGGGAACAGGATCTCCGGAGGCGTTAGGATGCATGTGGGCATAGTCGGCAACCCCAATGCCGAACCTCTGGAGGCCGAGCTTCTGAAGATAGGCAGGAAGGTGGACCTGGGAGCAGATTTCATGCAGACGCAGATAGTTTTCGACATGGACAGGGCAAAATGCTTCCTCAAGGAGATGGAGAGGTACCAGATCCCTGTTCTCCCCGGAATCTTCCCCTGCAAATCGCATGCCATTGCAGAGTTTGTGTCGAAGAATGTCCCAGGGATCAAGGTCCCCCCGGACTACATAGAGGAGCTCAGAAAGGCAGAGGGCAGCCTAGACAGGCAAACCAAGAGGGAGAAGGTCGACGAGGTCAACTTCGAGTATTTTTCAGCCCTGATAAGGGAGCTGAAGGGCACCACCAAAGCCTCTGGAGTGCACATAATGGCATTCGGCTATGAGGGAATTGTTAGGAAGCTCTCAGAGTGCGTATAGGCCGAGATCGGTCTCAGAATCTACTGCCACAGAGGTGCCAATTGTGGCAGGCTGCAGCGGGGGCAACCAATAACATTTGACAGGCGACCGACCACCGCCATGGGGAATGGTCTTTCCGCGAACAGGCAATTGCCATTTTCTCATGGTGCGCGCATTTATTGCACATTGTTCTGCCAACACAAAGCGCAGCAATAATAACCAATTTGGCCATTTGGAGACGGGAAACATCCAGAGCGCCAAGCTGCAGGGAACCTGTGGGGGGGGGTAAATTTGAAAATTAGAAGACATTAAGCAATATATTGATTATTTTTACAGTGGTTCCATGCCCTCCTTCCAGTGGGTTGGGGAGTAGGGGAGCGCCTTCGAGGGGCGCAATGATACAAATACCTCGCCATACCCCACGAGGGGAGGCCAGAGGCCCATAAAAAAGTTATATAAGCCTTGAGATGAAAAAAGCAACAATTGCAGAAAAGAAGGAAGCGGAATGGCGCGCGATGCAGAACTAATGCTCAGGCTCTTTGGCTTTTTTGCCATCTTCAGCTTTGGGACGTTGGCACTCTTCATCGCCCAGCGGACGTACATCAGCAGTGGCTACAATTCAACGATTGTAACTGCTGGCCTTGTCGTCTTCATAGTATTGGCGGTCGTATTCGCAATTGCCCTCTTCGCATCCTTCATGGGCTGGATCGGTAAACGCGAGTGGAAGCCCGGAGAGGAAGACTGGAGAAGGCGCTGAAAAACAGACCGCATCCCCATCCAGAATCCTCTATCCACTTCTCCCGCCGATTCGCCTGAAGGGGGGTCGGCCACTTCCGCAATATTTAGCAGAAAAAGTTCCGAGGAGATCCGCCCAGCCATGGAATAGCTTCGGTCCCAGCGCTGTACTGGGAATTTATAAAATAACTGTATATACAGTAATTAATTCATTGTTTAGATAATGTTTTTATAATACTTATCCCATAATACACCTGCTGAATTTTCAGGAAATGGCGCCCTCTGTGGCGCAACTAGATGGGAGAATTGGTATGAAGGGTTTGATCAGGAGAGTAGACCATAGGACGATTATAATATTTGCAATATTGCTAGCTGCGCTTGGGCTATGCATGTCAATAATGCCCGTGCAATCCAGCCCCATGCAGGATATTAATTATAAAGAAGAGATTTTTGGGACAGGCCTGCTGGAAGGCTCGGCTGCCCAACATGACTGGATGAGCAAGAACGTGCCCATCGTTGCGAGCGTGAGGATGAATTCACTCGCCCTGGAACGCCTCAATGCGGACAGGGCTTCGAGAGGCCTTTCTGCCATCACGGCGGCGGATGCCGGGATAGTCGGTATCGGTGAAGAGCTGGTCTACTCAGATTCTTCAGGGCTTGGGGAAAGCCTCCTCCCTAGCGGCGTGGATAACAGCGCAACGGTCTATTTCCCGCCGATCCGCAGCCAGGGGTCCTTGGGGTCCTGCGTGGCCTGGTCCACCACCTACTATGCTTTTACCTATGAGATCAACTATGCCATGGGGCGAGCTGCAAACACCGGCAACAATAACGTGATCTTCTCGCCGAAGTGGACATACAACATGATCAATTATGGTTCAAACAATGGTGCCTACTTCTCAGACGCATTCTACTTGCTGACGAAGCACGGGGCCGCAACTTGGGCCGAGTTCCCCTACGACTCCAATTACCTCCAGTGGTGCCTGGACACCAGCACATGGCGGGACGCGATCAACTACAGGGCAGAAAGCTGGAGCCAGATCTACAATACCAATACATCGGCCCTAATCGAGGACCTGAAGACACAGCTGGCCAACGGCCATGTGATGGTGATAGGAACGTACGTAACATCGTGGGTCTATACCTACATCAAGAATGACACATCCACAACCGCTGACGACGCCTTCGTCAGCCAGAAGATAGCCACCTACATAAAGAACACAAGGCTTGGCGGCCACGGGATGACCCTTGTAGGCTACAATGACGAGATATGGTGTGACCTCAACGGGAACAACAAAGTCGACCCCGGCGAGAAGGGAGCATTCAAGATAGCCAATTCGTGGGGGACTGGAGACTGGAATTCTGGCTTCAGATGGGTGGCATACGATTCGCTGTATGGGACATCGCAGGTTGCCTCCAGCGGCGCCTGGCCCACCTCTGACAGGGATTCCAGAGGCATATTCCGGGGAGGGGACATCTATACCCTGACCGTCAGGGCTTCCTACACCCCCAAAGTTGTCGCTGAGTTCACAGTAAACCATGCCACGCGGGGGCAGCTCTACATGACGCTGGGGATCGGCGCCACCACATCCATCACACCCTCATCTTCATGGTATGCAGAGGCCATCTATGGTTCGGGCGGTGGCTATGCTTTTGACGGCAGTATGGTGGCCAAGGATGGAACCTTTGTCTTCGATTTCACTGACCTGGTCCCATCGACAATAACAATGAAGAGATGGTTTGTGGGGATGAAGGATAGTCCGACTGGGAACATCGCCACAATCAAGTCTTTTAAATTGTACCAGGTTACCAGCAGTGGAGACATTCTCGTGGGGACTTGCACCAATGTGCCGAAGACAGCGAACGGCAGCCAGTCCTATGTCTGGATCGACTATCGATACGATTCCAGTAACAACGCACCGACGGCTTCGGTGACTGCATCGCCTGTCAATGGAATCTCCCCCCTGAAGGTGGATTTCGATGGTTCAGCCTCCAGAGATCCGGACGGCAGCATCGTGTCATACCAGTGGAGCTTCGGTGATGGCTCTTCGGGGAGCGGGGCTACGGTGTCCCATAACTACTCAGCCCCGGGGAGCTATTCAGCCACGCTGACGGTGACGGACGACGATGGCGCCTCCGCTACGGCGGCCATTACAATAGCTGCGTCAGCGGCAGCAAACATTGCGCCCGATGCCGTGGCGGCATCCAACGCCACCACAGGGATTGCGCCGCTTGCCATTGCATTTGATGGTAGAGCTTCAAAGGATGCAGATGGCACAATAGCCTCATACAGCTGGAGCTTCGGGGATGGTGTTAATGGTGTGGGGGCGACCATAAGCCACACCTACGCAAGCGCAGGGATTTATGTGGCCACCCTGACGGTGAAAGACAATTTGGGGGCGGCTGACTCGGCCAGCATACAGATAACGGTCACAGCCCCTGCCAACAGGGCGCCAACCGCGGTGATTGCGACCAATGGAACCAACGGAGCAGCGCCATTCACAGTCGCGTTCAATGGTTCAGCCTCCACAGATTCCGATGGAACGATAGCAGGCTATCTATGGGACTTCGGCGACGGTAAAATTGGATCCGGCGCAACTGCTGTCCACTCGTACGCAGATCCAGGCACCTACACAGCCATGTTAACAGTTACGGACAACAGAGGGGCCACTGGCGTCTCAAGTCTAGTGATTGCCATTTCGGCGAAGGCACCTGATGAGCTGAACGCCCCATCAGGCCTGTCTGCAAAGTCTGCATCCAGAAAGATCACCCTGACCTGGGTTGACAACTCCAACGGAGAAAGTGGATTCTATATCGAGAGGGCAGTTAGATCGGGCAGGACATATTCGGCCTTCAGGGTTGTGGGTCAGGTATCTGCCAACATGATTTCATTCACAGACAGTCCATCTCATGGTTGGTACATGTACCGTGTATGCGCCTTCGACTCCAATGGCATATCGGGATATTCAAACTCGGTCATAGTTCGCTGCTGGTAGAATCCCCTTTTTTTTCTCGGTGGCCCTTTTTGGGCCATCTTTTATTGATGGCGCATTCTCCCTGTGATCACTCGTGCCTTCCAGTATCGGTCTGACCTTTGTCACTGCGGTATCCACAGACCCTGCAGTAGGTAGAACCGGCGCTGATTTCAGCTCCGCATTTATAGCAGAACCTTTGGGGTACCTTCTCTCCTGCCATAATCGTACTATAGCCTATCTGCCGATATATCTCTTCCAGGCGGAATCGTTTGGGTGGGATTAAAACATGTTCTCAAATGCGTGGGCCGCTGCATAGGTACTGCCTACTCCACAGACGTACTGGGTGACCCTGATCGCTTCGGCAATTTCTTCTTTGGTCGCCCCTGCCTTGAGGGCAGCTGCAGCATTCGCCCTCACTCCTTGGGCGGCTCCATGGGAGGCATCCAGTGCCATTATCAGAAGCAGCTTGAACTTCATTGGGAGGGCATTGCCAGCCATGGCGAAATCATGGTCCTCTCCTACCTTCTTGAGCAGCTCGGCGTCCAGACGCTCATATACCTTCAAAGGGTGTTCAGACACATAATCCACCTGATCATTGTTCCGCTTTGGGGGATTATAAGGGATACTGAGGTGCATGGAGATTAGCCTGTGAAAAAAGGGTGTTGGGGGGGAAAGATTTTGCACAGGCTCAAGAACATGGGGCAGAGAGGTTTTACCACTCTTGTCGGCAATAATATCGAACTGCTTTTTACTGTTACTACTCGTCACCCAGTTCGGCCTACCTATACCGAAGTCATAGGCCAGATCGCTAACCCCCTCGACCGCCGGCCTTTCCCTGAAAAAAAGGATTTGCCAAAAGGGGTTGAAGATCGCTAAGGAAGTTATGTACGCTGAGCCTCCCCGCCGTAGTAAGCAAGAAGAAAATATTAAGGCTTGCATCCCAGTCAGAATTGAAGGTTATGGCCAATAAAATAGCGTTGGCCTCTGTGGCTATCGCAATTTCTATACTCATTGTCGCAGCCGTGTATTTCCTAGGTCTGGTTGCAACCCCCTCCCCTGACACAAGCCAGCTGAAAGCCCTCACCGATCTGGCCGATTTCAACTGGGCAGGCTATACTGTGGCACAAAGCTTCAGTGAACCCAAGCCGGTGGTAACAGGGGTGAGCGGCTCTTGGGTAGTCCCCCAGGTGCAAATATCGCAAACCGATACCTACTCGGCAATATGGGTAGGCATAGGCGGATTTTTTGGCCACTCGCTGATCCAGATCGGAACCGAGCAAGACACCATTGGAGGTAAAGCCCATTACTTTGCCTGGTATGAGCTCCTTCCCGGTCCCTCGGTCCAGATCTTAGCGATGGCGATCTCCCCTGGAGACGAGATCACAGCTTCGATAAGCCTGGATAACACGCTGCTGAACCTTTGGCTGGTCCAGGTAGCCGATCTCACAACTGGGGAAAGGTTCAGCCAATACTTCATCTACAATTCAAGCAGATACTCTGCCGAATGGGTGGTGGAAAGGCCCGACGTCAATAACGCTCTGAGCGCGTTGGCCGATTTTGGGAATGTCACCATGAAGAACTGCAATGCGACGGTCGACAACGAGGTCGGATCATTCGGGCACTTCCCATCGATCAGGATCTCGATGTATGGCATGGACGGAATCAAGCTGGCCAACGTTTCAAGCTATAGCAGCGATGGATCCACCTTCGACGTTAGGTACCTCGCGCCCAAGTGACAATTGTTCCCCGAAGCGTATACTGACTACGCGAAAGGGTGCATAAGAATGCCAGCCTGAGCTTCAGCCTGCCGGGAAGATTCTTCGAGGTAGGCGAATAGTCAGGGAACTGCGTACTAAAATCATTCCAGAGGTGCCCATCCTTTATTTCAATAATTTTTTCCAAGGCCAAATTTGCAATCAACACATGCATCATATCATGAGATGCCATCAGAATTTGGTCGGTTATTGATGACATTAAACTCAATAAGTCAGACCTGCTTTGGTGCAAACACGAGAGTTCTCCATTTCCCAAGAAGGATGGTGGGCCCGTCCGGATTTGAACCGGAGACCCCCGCCGTGTGAGGGCGATGTCCCAACCAGACTAGACTACGGGCCCTTAGGAAATTACAAACAAAATTACTAGAAAAACCTTCCTGTGCCACTGTGCTTGCCTAGCGCTTCAGCTCGCGCCTCTTGGCCCTGAGCTCCCTGCTCCTGCAACGCCGGCACTTCTCAGCGGCCATGGCATTCCTGGCCCCACAGTGCCTGCAGATCTTGATGTAGAGCAGGTGCTTCTGGACTATTTTCAGGTTCTCGGGATCCTGTATCGGCATTGGGAGCACCAGATTTTCTTTCCTAGATGGCGTGCGGTATTATAAATTTATCTCACTTGATAATGGAGATGACCACATGGGAAGATGTGGATATTACGCCGTCGATGCCAGAGACGGACTCCAGGAACATGTCCAGCCTCGCCTGCGGTACTACGGCCACAAGGTCTATCTCCCCGGTGACCCTGAAGACCTTTGATGATGAAATCTTCTTGATCCTTTCGTAGACGTACTCACGGTTGGAGGGCTGGATCTTGAGGAAGACGAAGGCCTCAGTTGTCCCCACCCCAAGCGTTGACAGCGCCCTCTCGGTGAGGTCTATGAACCCGCGCCCGGTCCTTATCAGCCCCTCCTCCCTCAGACGCCTCAGATGGATGTTCAGCGCCTGGCGGGTGAGGTTCAGCTCCTTGGCAAGCTCCCCCTGGGTCTTCTTGACGGTGAAAACGTTTGTGCTGGTGCTGGCCTTGTAGAGCATCCTCAGGAGCTGCACCTGCCTGTCGGTCAACAGGGGGATATTTACCGTTGCCATAAGCGTCAGCCTGCTTTACTTATGTAAAGCCCAATATAATAATTTTTTACTGCAATTACCAAATATATTTAATCGACTCCATAAACGGGTCAAATAGAATCTTTCATATAGGTTGGATCGGGATAGATCGAGATCAGATCGATGGTGAATTTCTTGGCGGACTCTAAGCGGTCCAGCGAACAGCAATTCAAATGGAAGTCTTAATTATGTGAAGGATTAGGGACTATCGACCCAATGCATCTTTCACCCTTATTCGCTGAGGAAAAACTTCAGGACAGTCGGTGGTCGGGTCGATCGGGACTCGGCCGAAGTCCTACGGCATCGGGGTTTTCAATGGTCTAAGCTATAGAAAACTCGATGAGGAATCCCTTGTTGAGTTCTATAAGAAACATGAGACTAATCTCAGTCTCTACGGACCGGGCGAGGGTGGAGTCGGAGGGTGAGAAAGAGGTAGACAGGGTTACAAAGGAACTCGAAGGCAAGAATGCTCTCTTGGAGCATAAATTAGACAGTATGGAAGGGGGCGACATTCTACTTTTTACCCTTGTTCGAGATCAGTATCTCGATAGTGGAGACGTTTCTGGGAGGCTCGCCGAGGATCTCGGTGTTTATGGTGACCGTCTTTGAGGCGCTACTGCCAAGAAACCTTCTGCAGACAACCTCTGCCACGTCGACCGCAGAGGAGATGGCCCTCCCTCTCGCCTTTAGGGTAACGCCGCCATAGCTGAGCTGCATAAGGGCAGCCATGGCATAGGTCATTATTGGCTTTTTACCGATGAATATGATGTCTTTCGGACCAGGTGCTTTTTGCGGAACAGGAACATTTTCAGCCATTGTTATCCCTCACTTAGGTACGCACCTAACTATATAAAGAGTTCATGGGATAGGAGCCGCCTAAAAAAAGGCAGCCCCTTTCTCCTGCCAAGCAATCATCTAGGCGATCACCGCTGATGCGTACCTTTCCGTGATTTGCGTGACCCTGACCTTTACACGATCCCCTACTTTTGTATTGGGGACAAAGATGACGAAGCCTTCAATTCTGGCCAAGCCTTCGCCTCGCCTACTAAGTTCCTTGATATCCACTTCGTACTCCTTGCCCTCCTCGACTGGCTTTGACCCAGTCCTGCTGGGGCCTCGACTCTGGTAGCCAAACTTGTGCGGGTCTCCCTGGTAATACTCCACTTGATTCCCTCCTTCTCTGTCATTGGGCAGTCGTTAAAAGAGTGATTTCCATTCCTTCAATTGTGCCCGACACTAAGGGAGGTCCTCCCCTTATAAAGTGTCCGACCGCATGGAGCAGCAGCGAAGGGGAAGCATTCCTGCATATGAAGCACGGCAAACCGCAAGCCGGGTGAACAGCTTACTTTTTCTCATCCTCAAGCCACCATCGTAAGTTGATGGCCATGAATCAACATTGCACATAATGCGTGCCCGATAAGGCTCAAATCGGTTCGCTAAAGGGAGTGCCGAGCGCCGCCTGCATCAAGTTCTGTAAAAAAAACATGGCAGTATTGCATCAGGCGACGCCATAACAGTATAAGAGTGGCTGGCTGTAGTATGCTCCTGCCGCAGCTGAGATCGGGAAGGGCCTGCAACAGCGACCAGTTGAAACCTTGGGCAGAACGACCGTAAGGAAGCGAAGCCCATAGGAATCGCTAAGAGCAACGGGCAGGGCGCAGCAATGGGACGATCCAGGGCGCCAGGATAGGATCGGGTGCCACGACTGAAGGAAGTTGTTGCGTGGGAACGGCGGAAGAAGGGACCTGACCTAGGAACGGGTCCTGTACAACGACGGTCTCCCCGAAGCCCAGTCCCGGCTGCGGCATCTTCCGTCATTGTGGTGAACAGCCTTGCCAGAAGCAGCAGGTCATTGGAAAAAGAAATACTCCAGGAAGCGAAGCATCACGGGCGGCCCGTTCAAGAAGCCGCGCAAAAAGACGATGGCCTGGATTGCGAGTAGGAAGTAGCATGGCGGATGGATGGGCGGAAGGACTTGATTCGGGACGACTGGCGTAACAAGGACTACTGGTGGTGCGAGGCCAGCAGCACTGTCCACACCCATAAGCATTGCGACCATTGCAGGCTAATGCCCTATGCCCAGATAGTGAAGAAGATGCAGGAGAGATGAAAAACCGAACCTGAGGTGAGCGAGGATGGCAAGAAGCCGAGCAAAGAAGATTAAATCCCAAAAAAGGCAAGCGCGGATTAACAGAAGAGCGCCTTGACTCCTGGTTGCCAGATGGATGGCGAAATTGCTCCGTGTAATTTATATATCCATCGATGTGGCTTCGGCGCTATCTTTTTGCCTAGAACTATTAGCATGTTTTAAATAAAAAATTGCCTGTGCAGTCTTTTTTTATCCCCCGCTCGCGTTTTAAAGAAAAAACCTGGGGGTTGAAAATTAAAATTGGCGAAATGGTCATCGCAACAAACCATAAAAATAACTTTGGCATTGTGTTTTAAATTTGAATTAGAAAGTGGAACATCTAAAGTGAATTGGGCTCATGCGCGACTCATTTTTTGGGCTACCATCAAATCCTCTGAAAACGTGGGTTTCTCTCCCACTAATGTGGGCGAAGTGTGTTTATTATACCCGAAATCTGATAGAAATATATTTATCCGAGGCCAAATAATTGGCGATAAGCCCTTTCTGTACCTTTGGGGGACCGGCATTGTCGCAGGACACAGGCTCAGTGATACTTATCGGTAAGAAGCCGCCAATGAACTATGTCTTGGCTACTCTCACCGCTTTCCATGAGGGGGCGAGCAGTGTCCTGATAAAGGCAAGGGGCCAGTCCATAAGCAAGGCTGTGGACGTGGCGGAGATAGTCAGGCGCAAGTTCATGCCCTCTGTTAGGGTAGGCGAGGTTTCCATAGGCACAGACGAGATCACCATGGTTGAAACAGGGAGGGTCACCAGGGCCAGTTCAATAATGATAAAGCTGACAAAGTCCTGAGGTACCTTCATGAAGACCCCAATCTGCTTCTTCTGCGCGAAATCGGGCGTGCTCTGCCCGCGGTGCCAGGAGAAGATGGACAGGGGCGAGATCACCGACGCCGATGTTGAGGTTTCGAAGTGGTTCATCAACTATGAGGCGAAGAACCCGCAGCTCAAGGACTATACCATCCATCGGACCGTCAAGGTGGGGCGGATGATGATCATAATGGTCAGCGGTGGAGCCGCCTCCAACCGGAACCTCCTGGCAAAGGTCAGCAAGCAGCTCTCCGACGAGAAGAGGATGAACGTTCGGATAGTGGAGAAGACCTCCTCCATAAAGCGCCTCCTGGAGCAGATTGTCACGCCGGCCAGGGTCATGGGAGCCAACACCGTATGGCTGCCCGATGGCTCATGGGAAAGCACCATACGGATGCCCAGGAGCGACGTGAGGAAGATGCCCCTCGACCCCAGCGCCGCAGAGGAGGCCATCAGGATCCTCACGGGCGAAACAGTCCATATCGTCTTCG
This sequence comes from uncultured Nitrososphaerota archaeon, assembly GCA_964477685.1. Lineage (GTDB taxonomy): Archaea > Thermoproteota > Methanomethylicia > Methanomethylicales > Methanomethylicaceae > JACTUC01. The sequence continues at coordinate 348 of CAYZHK010000030.1, read as the reverse complement.
AGCCCTCCTAGCGGGCGGGGCAAGCTTTTTTAGCAGTGGAGATTATCCTTACTGGTGTCAAGCAGGTGCTCCAGACCATGGCGATCAGGACCCATTACTCATCCCAGGTCACAGGCGGGGATGCGGAGAAGGAAGTGACGGTGGCGGGCTGGGTTCACAGGCTCCGCGACCTGGGGAAGCTGAAGTTCATCGTTCTGAGAGATGTCTCGGGAATCATCCAGATCACCCTTAAGCAGGGGACGGCGGACCCCAAACTCATCGAGCTGGCGAACAGCCTCCGCGAGGAGGAGGTGATCTCGGTGAGGGGCATAGTCAAGCCGACGAAGATAGCCCCCGGGGGGAGGGAGC
>CAYZHK010000029.1:0-18131 GCA_964477685.1 uncultured Nitrososphaerota archaeon | reverse complement strand
CACGTTCAAGGGGTACTGGCGAAACTACATGGCCACCACCTTTACCATTGACAGCCCGAGATGCGACCATAAGGCAAAGATTGTTACAGAGATGAAGAGCAATGGCAGGATTTCAGTCACCATCACCTCTTCATGCAAGAATATACAAAGATACGCTGAGATTATGACCGAGGTAAAGACCACAGACATTTTCAAGAAGATCTTGGAAAATCCAGTCTATGTAACTGCATCGTCCGTCGTTGGTCCCGAGTGCATGGTACCATCAACGATCATATCAGCCCTATGGGCCGAAGCCGGATTTGTCGCAAAGAACCTCCTCAAAAAATGTGACAAAATCGTCATAAAATACGAGAGCGAGGAGCCGTGCGAATAGAATAACCGAATCGGCGCACGCCATGGCATGGACTTTCAAGCCTCCTGCGCCCGCCGAATGAGGAGCCACTTTCCCTAAGCCCCGCTGATCTTCGGGGTTCATATGGCTTCTGAAGCCTCCTCAGCCAAAAAGGCGGTCCTATAACTGATGCATTCCATTGTCTGGCCAAGGCAGCCACTGACTTCAACCTCTATACGCCATAGAGGAACCTAATGTCGCCCTTGACATGAGTAGAGGCAAGATTTTAAGTGGGGTCGATGCATCTTCACAAGGGGTCTCCTTATGCCATTCAAACTTCAGGAGGTCTATTACTTCAGCAAACCGGGGAAAGAAAACACAGAACTTGTGCTCAAGGCAGTCAAGAAGGCAGTGGAACAGAAAGGCATACGGGACATCGTCATCGCCAGCACCTCTGGGAAGACCGCCCTGGCCTTTGCGGAGTCCCTGGAGGACGAGGCCAGGATCATCTGCGTCTCGGAGAGCTCCTACAGGCGGGAGTGGGGGTCCACATTCCCCTGCATCGACCCGGACGTGAAGGAAAAGCTGGAGTCCAAAGGCGTCATTGTCCTGGACAGGATTCCCTACATCCTCCACAACTCGCTCTATGAATCCTCAACCTACTCCGTGCCTTCGCCCGAGGCAACGTTCAGGGACACCCTCTACGCCTTCGGCCAGGGGATGAAGGTCGCTGTGGAGGTGGTGCTTACATCTGTGGACTGTGGAGTGCTGGAGCCCTACAAGTATGTCATCGGCGTCGGCGGCAGCGGACAGGGCGCCGATACGGCTCTGGTGATGAGGTCGACATACCCCGCAACGGTCTTTGCCAAGGAGAAGGAGAAGAAGCTGGAGATAAGGGAAATCCTGGCAATGCCCATAGAGAAGAAATATTGGGAGTAGGCGGAATCCAGCGAATTGTGGGCAGTCGGCATCACCCATCAGCTTCAAAGCAGGGCAATCGACCTTAATTCCAAGCGCTCTTATTATTAGTAATGAGTAATTAGTAATTATTAACATAAATAATAAATTAAATTTATAAGACAATTAAGCGCGTATAAATTAACTTTACCAACTGGCGCGCTGGACCCAGCGCATGGGGGTGATAAATGATGGAAAAGAGCCCGATTGCAGATGAAAAAGTTCAGTCGTCGTTTAAATGGATCGGCACAGTCCTAGGCGCAATCATTTTAATATTGGGAATTGCAGTGATGGTCAATACCTTCATCAACCCTCCAATATTCGGATTGATTCAAGACATTTCAGTTGGAGCTGCCGGAATATTGATTGGCGCGATTGTCATTTACGCCGCCAGGGGGCACGATTGAGGCTGGAATGACGCCGCTGGATCTTCTGTCAGCGATAGTCAACCCTCCTTCCGGTCACAAGATAGATGGTCTCATGGGAAATGTAGCTGGCATGGTCAGCCATCCGTTCAATTATCCTTGCTGTTATGCCGTTGAAGAGGATGCAGCTCCCGCTTTTCTTCTCAGCCATGGCATACCTATTCAGGATAGCCTCGTAGCCTCTGTCCACAACCTCGTCGCTCTTTATTATATCAGCAGCAGCCTTGGCATCCTTCCCGAAGTAGGCCTCGAGACTCAGGTGGATCATTTTCCGGCCTTCCCTGTAGAGTGGCAGCAGATCTGGGTCGTCGCATTCCACGTCGAACTCCTCGAGTATCTCAGCGATGTTGCGGAGATACCTACAGATGCGCGAGAGGTCGTAGGAAACCTTCATTGCTGCGCTGACCGCCCTCAGGTCCCTGGCAAAGGGCTGGTGGCGGATCATCGCCTCAATGCACATTTCAACGGTCTGCTCCTCCATGATCTGGGCCTCCTGGCACTGCTCCGTTAGCGTCGTCTTGAGGTTCCTTTTCTTGTTGCTCAATCCGTCGTCGATTTCAGAACCTGCGCTCTCCACGATATTGTACATCTCTCTCATCTGGTCGTATATCCGCACCAGATAGTCCGGGTCCTTCAGCGCCATCATCCAAACCTCCCTGTTATGTACCTCTCCGTCAGCGGGTTCTGCGGTGCCTTGAACATGCTTTCGGTCTCGCCAAGCTCTATTAGCTCCCCTAGGTAGAAAAATGCTGTCATATCCGATACCCTTGCCGCCTGTGAGACGTTATGTGTGATAATGAGGATCGTCGTGAACTTCTTTAGCTGCTGCAGGAGCTCCTCCACCTTCGTGGTCGAGGCGGGGTCCAGGGCCGAGGTGGGTTCATCCATCAATATAACCTCGGGCTCCATGGCAAGCGCCCTAGCTATACAGAGCCGCTGCTGCTGCCCGCCCGAGAGGCTGGCTCCAGATTTCCTGAGCTCATCCTTGACCTCCTCCCAGAGACCCACTGCCTTAAGGTTCTTCTCTGCCATCTCGGAAAGCTCGTCCTTCCCGTAGCTTCCCGCCAGCTTCAAACCAGCGACCACATTGTCTACGACAGACATGTTGGGAAATGGATTCGGCCTCTGGAAGACCATCCCCACCTTCCTTCTGACATCCATGGCGTCCATGGAGGTGTAGATGTCGACCCCGTCGAGGAGCACTTCTCCTGTCACCCGGGCTCGAGGGACAACCTCGTGCATGCGGTTGATGCAGCGGATGAACGTCGATTTTCCGCACCCCGAAGGGCCTATGACCGCTGTTACCGAGTTGCCCTTAAAACCTGCACTAACGTTCTTAAGGGCCTGCTTCTCTCCGAACCAGGCGTTCAGGTTTTTTACCTCAAGCTTTGTCTCCATGTCATGTCCCCTCTGTAAATTTCTGCCTCGATGCAACCCTTACGACGATATTGATGACAAGGACGATGGCCACCAGAATGAGCGAAGCCCCCCAAGCCTTGCTGACCCAGTCTCCGAACCCGCTGAGGGCATAGTTGTAGATCAGGACCTGGAGTGTTGCCATCGGCTGGTCAAGGCCTGTCGGCCAGTAGAGGCTGAAGAGGGCCGTGAAGAGGAGGGGCGCCGTCTCACCGCTGATCCTTGCGAAGGCCAGCAGTGCCCCCGAGAGGACCCCGCCCCTGGCTATGCTCAGGACAACCTTCTCGGTCCGTGCCCATTTCGATATGCCGAGAGCCATGGCCGCCTCGCGCATCTCGCTCGAGACCACCTTCATCGACTCCTCTGTCGCCTTCGCCACAAGCGGTATCATCATAAGCCCGAGCGCCACCGCGGCGGCGAGAGCCGTGTAGTGCCTTACAGTCATCACAATTATCGTGAAGGCGAAGACTCCATAGATGATGGAGGGGACTCCGGCAAGCGACTCCACCGCTGTTCTCACAACTGACCCTGTCCTTCCCCCTCCGCCGTACTCCGACAGGTAGATGCCTGTGGCTATCCCGATGGGTATTCCCCAGACACTCGCAAGGGCATTGATCAGAAAACTCCCAAGGATTGCATTGCCAATGCCGCCCCCCGTTTCGCCGAATGGCCTGGGAAGATCGGTCAGGAAATTCCATGAGAGTGCCGAGGCGCCGTTGATGATTATTTCGATCACTATCCAGAAGAGCGGTATGACGGCAGCCACAGTGACGCCGGCCGATAGGCACTTCACAAGCCTGTCTGTCCCCTTTCGGGAGAGGAACCTCATGGAGCAGATCCTCCTTTGGAGATCCGCCTGATGACAAGCCGCGACACCAGATTGATCGCCAGCGATATTGCCAGCAGCACGAGCGAGAGTTCAATGAGCGAGCTGAGCTGCAGTGTGCTGAATGCCTCATAGAGCTCGCTGGCTATCTTGCTGGTAATGGTTGTGGCAGGGGAGAAGATCGAAGCCGTAGTGAAGGGCCATTGGTAGCTGTTCCCGATAACCATCGTCACTGCCATCGTCTCGCCGAATGCCCTGCCCACTGCCAGAATTATTGCAGCAAATATCCCCACCCTGGCAAAGGGGAGGCCAACATGCCTTACGGTCTCCCATTTCGTGGCCCCCAGGGAGCCCATACCCTCCTTGAGGGAGACCGGCGTCCTCGACAGAAGCTCGGTGGTGAAGGAGGTTATGATCGGAATCACCATAATGGTGAGTATCAGCGATGCCAGCGAGATGCTGATCCCGTAGGCGGGGCCAGCAAAAAGTGGAATCCATCCGATGGCCCCGATGGCTGGCTGCTGAACGTAGACCTTGACCAGGGGGGCGATTATCCAGAGGCCCCAAATGCCGTAGATCACACTCGGGATGGCAGCTAGGAGGTCGATGAAAATGGAGAGGTAGAACCTGGCTCCCAGCGGCGCATACTCGGTGAAGTAGATCGCTATCCCTATGCTGATGGGAATGGCCAGCAGCACTGCCAGCGTCGCCGAGACAACTGTCCCGACAATGGCAGGCGCGGCTCCGTACAGGCCCAACGAAACGTCCCACACAGTGCCGAAGAGGAACTGTACGCCGTTGCTGACAACGGCATAGTAGGAACGGTCCATCAGAACCAAGGCAATGGCTGCAAAGAAGAGAACCACAAGCAGAGAGAGTCCAACCACTAGGAGCCTGAAGGCAGCGTCCGTAAGCCTGCTGGAGCGGGCATTCCGGATTTTCACCGTATGGTCCTCCTGTGGATCGCCATGCAATCACCCGATTATGCTTTGCCCGTTGTAGGTGATGGAGCGCAATATCGCCTCGTCCAGCCCCACCACGCCTGCCGGGAGCTGCGGATAAAGGAGCCCCTCCGAGTACTGCTGCCCGTCATGGACACACCACCACATGAAGCTGACGATCGCAACGGCCTTGGTCCTGTCCATATAGGAGAGGTCCGTCCAAACCAGGTAGTAGGTGAAAGCCGAAATCGGGTAGACCTCATCACCTGGCAGGTTCACTACTGGCGCCCGTATGTCCTGGGAGAGGAGCAGGACACCTGCATTGGCGGCGCTGGATATGGTCAGGAGCGACGGCTCGACGAACTGCCCTTCCCTATTCTGGATGTAGGCGTAGGGTATGGAGTTGTTCTTGGCGTAGAAGAACTCGAGGTAGCCGATGGAATAGGGGGTCTGCTTCAGGATGCTGGCAACTCCGCTGTTCTGGGCTCCGGCTAGGCCTATGGGCCAGGCCACCGTAGTCCCTTTTCCCAGTGTCCAGATTGACGAGGCATTGGAAAGGTAGGTGGTGAAGACGCTGGTGGTTCCGCTGGAATCGGACCTGTGGATCGTCATTATGTCTGCGTCCGGGAGGTCCATCCCCGGGTTGATTGCTCTGATGGCAGCGTCGTTCCATTTGGTGATGGAACCCATGTAGATGGACGCGATTAGATCCGCCGTGAGCCTGAGGCCGCTGGCATTGAAGCCCGGGATGTTGTAGGCGACGATTACCCCGCCGCAGGTCTCGGGGATGTGCAGTATGGGATAGTTTGCCACCTCGGCGTCGGTCAGGGGGGCGTCTGAGCCGGCAAAGTCGAAGACCTTGGATATGAGGTTGCTCTTGCCCCCTCCGCTGCCCACCGACTGGTAGTTGATCTGGACCTGTGGGTTGATTTTGAAATATTCGGAGATCCATTTTGTGATCAGGGGATACGGAAAGGACGCTCCACCGCCGGTCACTGAATAGGCAGTGGAACTCGGCAGGAAAATGTAATTGGCTGCGATGGCCGCAAGCACCACTATTGCCACTATGCCCATGCTCAATACTGTCGAGATGCCATGCCCTTCCTCGATACCCATAATCTTTCAACAGAAGAATGAAGGCACACTCAATTATACAATTGCCATATACTATAATATCAGTATATACTGGGTATAGTGGGCTGTTTGATAGTGGAGAGCAGCGGTCCTGGTGCGCATGGGATAAATTCCGCAATCGCCCGACGATGCCCTAGCCTTGCGGTGGCTGATGCTTAGCCTTGTACCTCTGCCACCGGTAATAGGCAGCCAGGGCCGATACTGCCCGCTCTGGTATGGGATAGGACGGTATGGCCCGCTCGTCCAGCTTCCTCACGGCCTCCTCGCATTGCTGCCCCCCCAGAAAGCTCGTCACCAGGGTCTTTTCGCAGCGCTGAGACTCGCAGGCATCGATGATGGACTTGGCTATTGAAACAGGATCGGTGATGGCCGTCTGGCAGTAGAGGATTATGGCAGAACCGACGCGGGGATCCTTCAGGACCAGGTCCACAGCCCGATAATAGCTCTCCTCGTAGGCCTGACCAGTCAGGTCCACAGGGTTCTTGAAGTTCCCGAAGACCGGCATAAGCTTCCTGAACTCCGACTGAAGGTCGTCTGGGAGGGGCCAAATGGATATGCCCGATTCCTCGCAGGCATCGGTGGTCATGACTCCTACGCCTCCGCCGTTGGTAATTATAAGGCAGTTCTCGTTGGGGGGCGGTGGCTGCTGGGTAAAGAGCTTGGCCCAGTCGAAGGCCTGGGCGAAGTCCGAAGCCCTGAGGGCGCCGCTCTGCCTGAATGCAGCATCGTAGATCCTATCCGAACCTGCAAGGGATCCGGTGTGCGAGGCCGCTGCCGAGGCTCCCTTTTCGGTCCGACCTGACTTGAGGACGACCACCGGCTTCTTGACAGTGGTCTTCCTCAGCGAGTCGAGGAGCCTCCGTCCGTCCTTTGCCCCTTCGATGTAGGTGAGCACTGCCTTGGTCCTCTCGTCCCCTGCCAGGTAATCGAGAACGTCGGTCTCCTCGATGTCTGCCTTGTTGCCCATGCTCACCACGGCCGAGACCCCTATCCTGTAGAGGTTGGTCCAACCCATCATGGCTATGCCCAGGGCGCCGCTCTGGGTTATGAAGGCAATGCTGCCCGGGAAGACCCTTGCGAGGCCGAAGGTGGCGTTGAGGCGGGCAGGGGCATAGTATATGCCGAAGACGTTGGGGCCCAGCATCCTCATGCCGAACTTCTTCGCCACCGCAAGGATCTTCTGCTCCTGCTCGACATTCCCAACTTCCCTGAAACCCGAGCTTATCACAACGGCAGCCGTGATGCCCTTCTGGCCGCACTCCTCCAGCACGTCAGCGACATAGACCGCAGGAACCGCTATTACGGCAAGGTCCACCTCCCCTGGGACCAGTTTAATGGAGGTGAAGGATTTGAGGCCCACGACGTCTGCCCCCTCAGGGTTTACGGGGTAGAGTCTGCCCTCGTAGCCCCCTGAGAGGATGTTGCTCACCAGCTCGTAGCCGATCTTCTTAGGGTTCTTGGATGCCCCTATGACTGCTACGCTTCTAGGGCTGAAGAGCTTCTCAAGGTCGCTCAAGTTTTTAGCAAAGCCTCCATGGACACTCCCTATTAAAGGATTCCCACTAATAAGAAATTGGACTCGCAAACCTCTCTCCACTATATGGTCAATCAGAACCATCCGCAGCTCTGCGAAAGAGAAAGAACGAGACCTCAGCCTTGACCATTCTCTCTCCACAATCGCTGGTTTTTCCCTCGTATTCCTCTGAGAAGAGATGCCCTCTTCTTACACCTAATGCGATCTAGGCAGAAAGAAGGCTGGCCAGCCACTCAAGGTCTGGATTAAGCGCCTTCTTCTTCCCCCAGGTGTCCTTCAGTGGAGTATATGTTATCTCATTTTTAATTTGGCCAACTAGGCAACCATTTTTCCCTTCCAAGAGGCCCCTGACAGCAGCTGAACCTAGGCAACTGGCAAGTATCCGATCACGTGCCGTGGGTGACCCCCCGCGTTGGACATGGCCCAGTATGCATACTCGCGAGTCAATATTCAGTTTTTCCTTCGCCTCCTGGGCAACCGCATAGGTATGGCCCGGCATTCCCCCCTCTGCGACAACCACTATGGCACTCCTCTTTCCCATCTTGAAACTCTCCCCCAATCTTTCCCAGAGAATTTTTCCGTGTGGTAGTTCGGGAAAGATTATCTCCTCAGCGCCTCCAGCTATGCCGCTCTCCAAGGCAATGAAACCTGTGTGGTGACCCATCACCTCGATAAAGAAGAGCCGTTCATGTGAGATGGCAGTGTCTCTTATGCGGTCAATGGCTTCGAGGGCGGTGTTTATGGCCGTATCAAAGCCTATGGTGTAATCGGTCCCATAGACATCGTTGTCTATGGTAGTTGGCACACCGATTATGCCTACTCCGAACTCATCTGCCAGCTCACTCCCGCCGTGGAAAGTACCGTCGCCGCCTAGCAGAATGAGCCCCTCGATTCCACCATTTTCCAGCACCCTTATCGCCTTTGCCCTCCCTTCGATGGTCGTGAATTCCGGGCAGCGGGATGTTTCAAGTATGGTTCCGCCTCGATGCATTATATTGGCAATGGACTTTCTGCCCAGCCTGTAGATGTCCCCCTCGATGAGCCCTGCAAAGCCGCGCCTTATTCCAAAGATTTCCAAATCATTGGCCATGGCAGTCCGCACCGCCGCCCGAATGGCGGCGTTCATGCCCGGAGCATCACCACCACTTGTCAGAATACCAATCCTCCTCACAGCAACCCCCCGATCCGATTATTTTCCATCATTTGGCATTGCACAACCAATTCCAATTATCTCCCATCGCATGGTTACTTATCCTGCAGGGCTGCCACCCCGGGGAGCACATTGCCCTGGAGCAGCTCAAGCGAGGCACCCCCGCCCGTAGAAACATACGACATTCTGTCTACCAGCCCCATTTCCACGACCGCTTCAGCGGTGGAGCCACCGCCAATAACCGTTGTGGCCTTGAGGTTTGCGATAACCCTGATTATGCTCTGTGTCCCCTCCGCAAACTTTGGCACCTCAAAGACCCCCAAAGGCCCGTTCCAGAATACTTCCCTGCACTTCATCAGCTCTTCAGAAAATGCTTCTATTGTTTTCGGTCCGATGTCCGCAATAACCCATCCCTCAGGCACGCTCTCTTTGGGAACTGTTTTTGAAGCCGAATGCGGATCGAGGCTCTGCGCAACGATGTGGTCTGACGGAAGCAGCAACTTGACACCAAGGAATCTGGCCTTTTCCAGAAGCTTGAGCACCTGGCCGAGCTTATCCTTCTCCACAACTGATGCCCCCACGCCGAAGCCTTGGCTCTTTAAAAAAGTGGAGGCCATGCCTCCGCCGATGAGCAAGGAATCGGCCTTGGGCAATATGTTCTCCAGAAGCCCAAGTTTAGTTGCTACCTTTGCTCCACCTATCATTACAGCGAGAGGCCTCTCAGGATTTGTTATCAGCCTCGACAGGGTTTCAATTTCCTTTTCCAACAAGAGCCCAGACACAGCCGGCAAGTAATGTGTCACCCCTACGATCGAGGCATGGGCGCGATGGCATGCGCCGAAGGCATCATCCACATATACGTCCGCCAGTGCCGATAATCTCCGAGCGAAGACCGGGTCATTGGCCTCCTCCTCCGGATGGAACCGGACATTTTCGAGGAGGATGATGCCTCCCTCCGGCAGCTCCGACACCGCTTCCTCCACTTCTGGCCCAATGCAGTCGCTGAGCGACCCCACAGGTTTTCCAAGAAGCCGAGATAAGCGCACCGCGATTGGTTTCAACCTCAACTGTTCCACCACTTTTCCCCCTGGCCTTCCAAGGTGGGAACAAAGGACAATTCGCGACTGCTGGCTCATGAGGTACTGTATCGTCGGCAAACAGGCCCGGATACGTGTGTCGTCGGTAATTGTGCCGTCAGGTTTCATTGGGACGTTGAAATCTACACGGACCAATACCCTCTTTTTTCTGACATCGATGTCCTTCAGAGTCTTCTTTTCCATTTTCCTTCGACCTCAGGTCAGATCATTCACCCAACGGTTGGCTTTCACGTCTCTTCCTGCCAAGCCTTTTCTCGACATCAAGCACATGAAGAGTGGCCTTCAGCACCGAGTCTGGGTTGAGGCTCATCGAGTCTATGCCTATCTCCACCAGGTACTCCGCCATCTCTGGATAATCCGATGGAGCCTCGCCACAGAGCCCTGAGTGCCTTTTATTTCGTTTGCAGCCTTCGACCGAAAGCTGGATCATCTTTTTGACCCCGGGGTCACGCTCGTCATAGTCAAAAGCAACGATTGCAGAGTCTCGATCCACCCCCAACACAAGCTGGGCAAGGTCGTTGGAGCCTATTGAGAAGCCGTCGAAGTACTTGGAAAAGGCATCAATCTGGAGGACGTTGTTCGGGATTTCACACATGACATAGATCTCGAGCCCATTTTTTCCCCTCTCCAGACCAAATTCTGCCATTTCGGCTATCACTTTAGCCGCTTCCTCGACTCGCCGGCAGAAGGGGACCATGATCCTGACATTGGTGAGCCCCATTTCCTCCCTGACCCGCTTCATGGCTGCACATTCGAGGGCGAACCCCTCTACATAGGAGGGATGGGTGTAGCGTGACGCGCCACGGAAACCAAGCATCGGATTATTTTCCTCATGTTCAAAGTATTTCCCGCCCAGAAGGCTCGCATACTCATTGCTCTTGAAGTCGGACATGCGGACTATCACCGGTTTAGGGTAGAAGGCCGCAGCAATAGTCCCCACCCCCTCAGAGAGGCGTTCGATGAAGAAGGCCGCGGGCGGCGAATAGCCTCTGGTGCTTCCTTCAATGGTGGAGCGTTCCCTAGGATCCCTGACAAGTTCGGGGTGCACAAGAGCCATGGGATGGATTTTAATATACTCGCTGATTATGAACTCCATACGAGCCAGACCCACTCCATCATTGGGTATGAAGCTTGTCTTGAAGGCCAAATCGGGGTTACCAAGGTTGATCATTATCTCGGTGCTGGGTCTTTCAAGAGCGCTTAAATCCGTTTTTTTCACGACGAAGGGGATTTCGCCCTGGTAGATCTTGCCAATATCGCCCTCGGCACAGGAAACGGTAACCTTCTCTCCGCTCTGAATGTTTGTTGTTGCGCTTTCGGCTCCTACCACTGCGGGTATGCCCAACTCCCGGCTCACTATGGCGGCATGGCAGGTGCGGCCTCCCCGATTAGTCACAATGGCTGCGGCTGTCTTCATTATTGGCTCCCAGTCAGGGGACGTGGTATCGGCGACCAATACCTCTCCGGCTTTAAATTCGGTGAGGTGGGCCGTGTCCAGGATCTTATGGGCCGTACCGCTGGCAATTTTTTCGCCTATGGCTCGACCGGTGGCTAGGACCTTCCCCGAGCCGTTCAGTAAATACTCCTCAAGCATATTTGCCCGCCTCTGGGAGATGACCGTTTCAGGCCGTGCCTGAACCATGTAAAGCTGCCCGTCTTTGCCATCTTTTGCCCACTCCATATCCATCGGCAGAGGGTGCCCTGCTTTCATGGAATAGTGCTTTTCAACCTTTACCGCATAGTCTGCCAGAATGAGCGCCTCTTCATCAGAGATACAGAAACGCTCGCGGTCAGCCAATGGGGTAGGAATATTGTGCGTAGCCTCACGGGTACCGCCACTACGGTAAACCATCTTCACTTCTTTGGTACCAAGCACACGGCGCAGGACCCTGCGGTAACCCCGCTCCAGAGTTGGCTTGAAGATATAGAACTCATCGGGATCGACCGTGCCCTGAACAACATTCTCGCCGAGGCCATAGGCACCGGTGATAAAAACAACATCACGGAAGCCCGATTCCGTATCCAATGAGAACATGACGCCACTCGCTGCAAGGTCTGAGCGAACCATCTTCATGACTGCAATGGAGAGATAGACCTTGAAATGGTCAAAACCTTGATCGATACGGTAGTGAATGGCACGGTCAGTGAATAGGCTGGCAAAGCACCTTTTGCAGGAGTCGATGAGCAGCTCGTCACCGAATATGTTCAGGTAGCTCTCGTGCTGACCTGCGAAGCTAACATTGGGTAGGTCTTCAGCTGTGGCCGAGCTCCTCACCGCCACACTCAGATCAGTGCCGTACTCACCCTGAAGGGTCCGGTAGGCCTGGAGTATCTCCTGCTTCAAATCATCGGGGAACGGGCATCCATAGACAATCGCCCTTGCCTCCCTTCCCCGCTTAGATAGGTCTGTCATATTTTTCGGATCGGTGCCATCAAGCGCCTGATGGAGTGCATTCCAGGCATTGCCCTTGTCGAGAATATAACGATAGGCTGAGGCGGTTATGGCAAAGCCATTGGGGACCTTTACTCCCTGGGGGGTCAGCCTGCGATACATCTCGCCCAAAGAAGAAGTTTTTCCTCCCACCAGAGCAACATCATCAATCCCAAGCTCATTAAAAAAACGAATATACTTATAACCCATATCTCTCCTCCTCCCCTATGATAGCACTAGCAATCCGTTTAATTAAACCTGACTGGGCCTACTTGCCATTGGCAAGTCTATGTGGGATGAAATTAAAAAAAGGCGAAACTAATTGATAATTTTAATTTTTCCAAAAAAAAAACAGTTGATTATGAACATTTTTCTCATTTAGTTTGAGCAAAAACAATGTATTTTCTTAAATAGCTGCATTCGTTATCATCTAATAGGGGGATGTTTTTTGGTTCAAAAGGTTCGTGTTGGAGTAAATGGCTATGGCGTAATTGGGAAAAGGGTCGCCGATGCCGTCTCTCTTCAGGATGACATGGAACTGGTTGGCATCTCGGATGTGGTCATTGATTACCGCATACGAGTGGCTGCCGAGCGCGGATTCAAGATTTATGCATCTCTTCCTGAGATGAAGCAGCTGATGGAGCAAGCAGGCATATCTGTTTCAGGAGTTCTGGACGACCTTCTGAAACAAGTGGACATCATCGTAGACTGCACCCCTAAGGGTATCGGGGCAAAAAACAAAGGCCTCTACGAGAAGGCTGGGATAAAGGCAATCTTCGAGGGGGGCGAGAAACATGATTTGGCAGGGTTCTCCTTCAATGCTCAGGTGAATTATGCCGATGCCTTGAACCGGCAATTTGTCCGGGTCGTGTCCTGCAACACCACGGCAATATGCCGCGTGATGCATGCGCTGTACAAACGAAACTGGATCAAGCGGGCTAGAGTTGTGGTGCTTAGGCGGGGGACCGATCCCTGGGAGAGCCACCGTGATGGTCTGATAAACACTATGATTCCAGAAACTAAGGTGCCAAGCCATCAGGGGCCCGATGCCCAGAGGGTGATCAAGGGACTTGATATCACCACAATGGCTGGAGCAGGGCCATTCAACCTGAGCCACATTCACTTTGCCATGGTGGAAACGTCCCAATCGGTAAGCCTTGAGGATTTAGAGAGGGCCTTCTGGGAAGAGCCCCGCATCGCGTTCGTCCATTCGAATGATGGCATAGTGGCTTTGAATTCTGTGGTGGAGCTGATGAGGGATCTCAAACGGCCACGCAACGATATGTGGGAAGTGGCTGTCTGGGGGGACGCCCTGGCCTGCGACGAGCACGAAATCTATATCACGTATCAGGTCCATAATGAAGCCATAACGATTCCGGAGAATATTGATGCAATTCGAGCCTTGACCGGCATAGAAAATGATGGTTTAAAATCCATTGAGAAGACCAATAAGTCTCTGGGGATTGTTAAGAGCTTCCTGCCCAAAACAGTTCCACTGAAGTCTCGACAAGAGCAGTTCCTGGAGGAGGGCTTCAAGGGATCCGAGGAGTGGTCCAAATAGGTGTTATAGCATCCACTAGGGGGGTTCTGGAGAACATTGGCTATTTTTTTATATTTCATCGGTGATAAAATCTAGAAATTTTCAAGACGGAAGGTGGGACTCGGAAACCCATGGGGCCTGATTGCATAACTGGAAGGCCATATGTTCATCCCAGAACGAACCTGCCCCCGTCTATTTTTATATGGGCAGCGTTTTCACGATCTCCTTTAGTGCCAACGCCGAGCCTTGGAACTTGGCGATCTCCTCAGCCGTCAAGGGCAGCTTCAGAGTTTCTCTAACGCCATCAAAGTTTACGATGGTCGGAACGCTGAGACAGATGTCATCGACGCCATGATATCCAGTGAGGAGGGTTGAAACGGTGAGTATCGCATTTTCATTCCGGATTATGCTCTCCACAATTGTTGAGAGGCCCAGGCCTATCGCATAATTGGTCCTTCCCTTAAGCTCTATGATTCTGTATGCTGCGTTCTTTACCTCTTCAAACATCTCGTTTAGATAGCTATCGTTAAGCTCTCTGCTGTAAATTGCTATGTGATCCATAAGCTTCGTGCCAGCAACAGTCGCCAGGCTCCAAGCAGGTACTTCGCTATCCCCATGTTCACCGATTATATATGCATGGACGTTCCTTGGATCAACCGCCAGTTTTTCACCCAGGAGAAAACGCAGTCGGGAAGTGTCCAATATTGTTCCCGAGCCGATTACCCTGTTGGGGGGAAAACCTGACAGTTTCAGGGCAACATAAGTCATTAGGTCAACCGGATTCGTGGCGATCAGTAGAATCCCAGTTCTGTTATATGCTGTTACCTTGGGGATAATCTGTTTGAAGATCTCCACATTGCTGTTCACCAAGTCCAGGCGCGACTGACCCGGCTTTTGAGCCAAACCAGCTGTGATAACAATTATATCTGCATTCTCACAGTCTGGATAATCTCCGGCCCAGACCCTCACAGGCCGGACGAAGGAGATGCCATGATTCAAATCCATGGCCTCCCCTTCGGCCCTTCTCCTATCAACATCGATGAGAACGATTTCGGATACAACCCCTCGAATCATCAGCGAGTAGGCGAATGCCGTTCCAACGAATCCAGCTCCAATTATAACAACCTTGGGGACATGACAGTATTTTCTGGACACAACAAATCACCTCACAACAGCCACAGATTCCTCTACTACCAGCAGGGCTAAATCTCTAGTGCCATTCTGCCTGCGGAAACACGCGATAATAATATCTGACCCAGCTATTAGTAACTGACTTAGGTGATTATTCCAAGTTCGAGGGGTGTGGTGGGTTGAGCGTCAAAGACCCTGTATGTGGAATGCCAATAAATCCTCTGAAAGTCCCATTCACCAAGAATTTCCTGTCGCGACAGTATTACTTCGACAGCGAATATTGCATGAATAGCTTCATCAGAGGCGCTAAAATCGCCTATTTCTCCATGGAAATTGGCATCAACGCCGATGTGCCCACATACAGTGGTGGGCTGGGCGTTCTTGCCGGCGATGTGATTAGATCCAGCGCAGACCTGAGGATCCCGTTGATCGGATTAACCCTGATCAGTAGGAAGGGATACCTCAAACAGAAACTGATGTCGAATGGTCAGCAGATCGAATATCCCGAGGAGTGGGATCCCTCGAAGTTCATGAAGCTGATGCCAGAAACCGTGGATCTCAAGATTTCAGGTCGCGATGTCAAAGTTGGCGTTTGGGTCTATGAACAAGAGAGCCTTACTGGCGGAATCGTCCCTGTATTATTCTTGACCACCGATGTTGAAGGCAACTCCCAGGAAGATAGGGGGATCACTGACTTTCTCTATGGCGGGGATGAAAAATATCGACTGAAGCAAGAAATAGTATTGGGCATAGGCGGTTTCCGCATCCTAGAAGCATTGAAGATAAATGTGAAGAAATACCATATGAACGAGGGTCACTCGAGCCTTCTAACCCTTGAGCTGCTGAAAAAAAATGATTTCGATGTCAACAAGGTGAAAAGCCGATGCGTCTTCACGACCCACACCCCGGTGAATTCTGCGTTCGATAAATTCCCGTATGATCTCTTCTCCGAGGTCTTTCAGGCCGGAATCCCTGACAAGATCCTGGGGGCGTTTGGTGGATCCGAACAATTGAATATGACCCTCCTTGCCCTGAACCTAAGCAAGTATACAAACGGGGTCACAGAGGCGCATATGGAGTACTCTAGGCAGCTCTTTCCGGGATACCATATACAGGAAATAACCAATGGCATCCATTCCTATACCTGGACATCCCCCCACTTCAGGAGGTTATATGATGAGTACATCAAGCGATGGGCTAACGAACCTGAGCTTTTAGTTAGGGTCGATGTGATCCCAAACGAAGAGCTGTGGGAAGCCCACATGAAAGCCAAGCAGGACCTGCTCGATTTTGTCCAGATCAACTCGGGAATCAAGATGGACAGTGACGTCTTGACATTGGGCTTTGCCAGAAGAGCCACTGAATACAAGCGGGCCACTTTGATTTTTTCAGATCTGGAAAGGCTTCGGGAAGTTCAAAATAAAGGAAAAATTCAGCTCATTTTCGCAGGGAAGGCCCACCCAAAGGATGAGGGCGGAAAAAGCCTGATCAGGGACATCTATGGATTCATAGAAGGGTTGAAGGGGGAGATAAAAATCGCCTACCTTGAGAACTATAATATCGAGATGGCGGGGAAGTTGACATCAGGCGTTGACGTTTGGCTGAATACTCCCCTTTCCCCCTACGAGGCTTCTGGCACAAGCGGGATGAAAGCAGCCCACAATGGTGTTGTGAACTTTAGCATTCTCGATGGATGGTGGATAGAAGGCTGCGTTGAAGGATTCACAGGCTGGGCCATCGGCCCATTTCCAAACCAAATATCCGATGAACGGGAAAGAAAGAAGAGGGAAATCGCCGACCTCTACAACAAAATGGAATACCTCATAATCCCCAAATTTTACGAGCAACGAGATGACTGGATAAATATGATGAAGAACTCCATTGGGAAGATAGCCTATTATTTCAACAGCCATCGTATGATGAGGAGCTATGCCACGGATGCCTATCTTTGATTGGAAAGACAGGCAATGGGGTTTTCAGAGCACAGACTGAAGGTGGCGCCTGAGATGCAAGTCTTGAGGAGTCAAAGGTGAGTAGAAAAACAAAAGAAGTGGAATGGGGCACCCACCTTCACCTCTTTTCTCTTGTCGAATTTTAACCAGGCCCCTTCTGCCGGAATTTTTCATGCCACAGGCTGGCAGACTCCAGAACGCCGTGACCTCCGCTGCTCGACTTAGGCGCTACTGGAGTCATTGCCCCAATTGCCCTGAGACGCGCCAGGGGGAGACACGATGTGAATATAATCCTATACCTCGCCGCGGAATGTATAAGACGGACTACTCCTAGGGAAAGGCAGTCCAGTGAAGCCTATGGCCCAGCTGTTCACAGTTCCGCCCGATATGCCGCTCATGGGATCGGTGACCTTCGGCCTCATTGACCGGGGAACCAACGTGGTGCAGGTCAGGCCCTCAACCTCATGCCCCCTGAGCTGCATCTTCTGCTCCACCGATGCCGGTCCCTGCAGCAGGAGGAGAAGCACTGAATACCTGGTGGAGCTGGACCACCTGATGGAGTGGTTCAGGGCCCTTTTATCCCTGAAGGGGAATGGGGTCGAAGCCCACATCGATACGGTGGGCGATCCGTTGACCTACCCGAAGATCATAGAGCTTGTCTCTGCCCTCTCCGACGAGAAGAATGTCAGGCTGGTCTCGCTCCAGACCCATGGCCACCTCCTGACCGAGAGGCTCCTGGACGGACTCTCGGAAGCTGGACTGGGCAGGATGAACCTGTCCATCGACTCCACCGACCCTCGGCTTGCAAGGGAGTTGGCCGGCACCGATGCCTATGACCTCCAGAGGGTGATCCGGATGGCGGAATACGCAGTGACGGAGACAAGGATGGACCTCCTGCTGGCGCCCGTCTGGGTCCACCCCCTGAACGATGGGGAGATGGACCGGCTGGTAGCCCTCGCAAAGGGGCTCGGGGCAGGGAAGCGATGGCCGGCCATGGGAATACAGAAGTGCGAATTCCACCGCAACGGGAGGCGAACGAAGGGGATGCGTCAGATGAGCTGGTACAATTTCTACCGCAGGCTGCGGGAGATGGAGGGGCGACTTGGCACTGCGCTTGTGCTGACGCCGTCGGACTTCGGGATAAGGCGCGCATTTCTGGGGATCCTGCGTCATCAAGATGTAACCGGACGGCTTAGCCCGCCAGCGCTCGATATCGGCGCCCGCCACCATGGGAAAAACCAGGTCTTTCTCGATCTTTCGCTGCAC
>CAYZHK010000028.1:0-18423 GCA_964477685.1 uncultured Nitrososphaerota archaeon | reverse complement strand
CTCCTGGACCGTAAGAATCGTCAACGGGCAGGAAAAAACCTTGGCCAGATCCGTTGCATAGCCCAGCGCCATGAGCGAGGCCTCTGAGCCGTCGATCGCCGCGAGAATATTCTTTAGCTTCATCCAAACACCCATGTGATCTATGGCCGTGCAATTATTTACCAGTAGCGTCGGCTCCCTGTCCCCCGCTGCAACTACCGCCGGCTCGTTCTAGGCCGTTTAGAACGACAGCTTATAAAGCTGAGGAGCATTACCTGAGAGCGAGGGAACCGGCATGAACATTGGTGAAGAGTTCCGCCCAAGTCCCAAGATGATGCTCCTTTATTTTGCCTACCTCATCCTGATCATGGTGCCTCTATACGCCATCGGCTTTGGCATCCTGCTCCTCCTCATATACTACTTCTACGCGAGCTTCGCCGCGATAGTCTTCACCCTTATCTATCTGCTGCCCATCACCGTGGTGCTCATGTTCGCCATGTACTGGATCCCCAAGTACTACCACTCCATCAGGTATGTCCTGACCGAGAGCGAGGTCCGCGTGGAGCGGGGCGTCTGGTGGAAGCTCCGGCAGGCGATACCCTACTCCAGGATAATGAATGCGGAGACCCTCCAGGGTCCCCTCTCCAGGCACTTCAGGATAGGGACAGTGGACATCTACACGGCGGGCTACACGGGCCAGGCGGGGGGAAGGGGGGGCCCCGGCACCAGGCGGGCCGAAGCCTCCTTCATGAACAGGGAGGATTTTGTCGACCTTAGAGAACAGATCCTCGGCTTCGTCAGGGGGAGGTCCCTCTTCGGAGCACCGGCCGTAACGCCAGAACCCACCCAGAGGGAGATGCTGGAGGAGCTGAGGGCCATAAGGAAGCTGCTGGAAAAGTAGCCCCACCATCAGTCAACCTTTTTTTAATCCAAATCTATAATATTGCCCGACCCCCCAATCTTCTTGCGCAGTAGTGTTGGCACCATGAACAGATACGCTACCACCGCCGAGGAGCGGAAGGGCAGGAAAGCCGTGCAGTCGTCCAAATTTGTAGTGGTGAAGATAGGCGCTTCATCCCTCTCCGACCCCTCCGGCTCCCTGGACAGGGGGAAGGTGCGTGCCCTCTCCGACGAGGTGCTCCGCCTCCGCAGTAGGAGGATCAGCACGATACTCGTCTCCTCCGGGGCCATCAGGGCAGGTAAGGCCGCAATGACGACCGAAGCAAAGAACAGCGAGATAGCCGGCCTCCAGGCCCTCGCAGCGATAGGCCAAGTGGTCCTGATGGAATCCTACAGGGACCTGATGGCAGGGATGGGTCTCAAGGTTGCACAGATCCTCCTCACCTGGGACGACTTCCGGAACAAGAGGCGGCTGAGAAACCTGATGAACACGTTGAGCAGCCTCCTGTCGCTGGGCGTCGTCCCCATCATAAACGAGAACGACACCATAGCAGTGGACGAGATCAAGTTCGGGGACAACGACACCCTCTCGGCGCTGGTGGCCAAGTACATGCAGGCAGACCTCCTCGTCCTCCTTTCCGACGTGGACGGTCTCTACAGCGGGGACCCGTCCAGGAAGGAGTCCGCGCTCATTGCCGCCGTAAGGGAGATCACGCCCGAGATAGAGCAGCTGGTCTCCCAGCGCCACAGCGGCTTCGGCGGGATGGCCACAAAGCTCAAGGCGGCCAGGATCGCCACCGAGGCAGGCATACCCATGGTGATTGCCAACAGCTCCACCCCGAGGGTGGTGGAGAGGATAATTGACGGGGAGACTATAGGCACGATATTCCTACCGAGGGATCAAAATGAGTAGCGAAGGTCTTGTGGATGTTGTAAAAGAGGCAAAAAAGGCAAGCCTATGGCTGGCACAGGTCCGCCGGCTGACCAAAGACGATGCCCTGCGGGCAGCGGCCCGAGAGATCCTCCTCCGAAAGGAAGAGATACTGCGGGCAAACACCATCGACATTGCCAATGCTGAGGAGCTGATGGGAAAGGGAAAGATAACCCCCGCAATCATCGACCGCCTGAAGCTTGACCAGTACAAGATAGGTGACATGGCGAAGATGATAGAGGAGGTGGCCAGCCTCGACGACCCGGTCGGCAAGCCCATCATTGCCATGAAGTTGGATGAGGGCATGGAGCTCTTCAAGACGACTGTCCCCTTCGGGGTCATAGCCGCCATATTCGAGAGCAGGCCTGATGCCCTGCCGCAGATCGCAGCTCTCTGCATAAAGGCCGGAAATGCGGTGCTGCTGAAGGGAGGCTCTGAGGCCCAGGAGACCAACCGCATGCTCTTCAAGATAATGAGGCAGGCCCTCGCCTCGAAGGGCATTCCCGAAGGGGCGATGTGGCTCTTGGAGGGGAGGCAGGTCATCGCGGACCTGGTGAAGATGGAGGGCTTGGTTGACCTGATAATCCCGCGCGGGAGCAATGACTTCGTTAGGTTCATCCAGGACAACACAAGGATACCGGTGCTGGGCCACTCCGAGGGCATATGCCACATCTACGTCGACGCGGCATACCCCAAGAGGACAACCGAAATCATCGTTGACGCCAGGGTCCAGTACCCGGCAGCCTGCAACTCCATGAAGGCGCTCCTCCTGGATTCGAGGATAGGTCCCAAGATGGTGGAGTATATCGCCACCAAGCTGGTGGAGAAGGGCGTTGTGATCAAGGGATGCCCCAAGACAGCAGAGATACTCAGGGCCCAGAAAATCCCGGTGATGGACGCAAACGAGTCGGACTGGTCGACCGAGTACCTGGACCTTGTCCTTCCAGTCAAAATAGTCAACGGGGTTGACGAGGCCATAGCCCACATCAATCGCTACAGCTCCAAGCACACCGACGCCATCCTCACCATGGACAAGAATGTCGCCAAGCACTTCCTGAGGATGGTGGACTCGTCCAGCGTCATGCTGAACATCTCCACCCGCTTCGCCGATGGCTACAGGTACGGCATCGGGGCGGAGGTCGGCATCAGTACCAACAAGATACACGCCCGGGGGCCGGTGGGCCTCGAGGGACTGGTCACGACAAAGTACATACTGCTGGGTTCGGGCCAGAAGGTCTCTGAGTACATCGGGAAGGGGGCAAAGGCCTTCATCCACAAGCGCATAATCGGCAACTGGGAGTCAAGGATGGAATGAGACTTGGTGTCATAGGCTACGGGAAGATGGGCTCCGCCCTCGTCAAGGGCGGCCTCAGGTCGGGTCTCTTCGGAGCTAAGGATGTAACCGTCATCGATGCCGAGAGCTCGCGGAGCGACGTCGCCAAGGTGGACGGCCTCAGGACTGCAGGATCGCTGGCGGAGCTGTCAGGCTGTAGAGCCATCCTCCTTTCCGTGAAGCCTAAGGATCTCCCGGACCTTCTCCCCCGGATGCACTCAGAACTGGAGCCGGGAAAGCAGTTGATCATCTCCATCGCCGCCGGCATCACAGTCCGATCCCTTGAGGAGGGGCTCGGCTATGGATCGAGGGTAGCCCGGGTTATGCCCAACATCGCCGCCTCCGTGAACGAGGCGTCCTCGGCATACGCCATGGGCACCAGGACCACGGCAAGCGACCGTCAGTTTGTCGACAGCTTCCTTGCGTCAGTCGGGAAGGCCTACGAGCTTGAGGACGAGGGGCTCCTGGATGCCGTCACCGGCATCAGCGGAAGCGGTCCGGCCTACTTCTTCCTCCTGATGGGCGCAATGGAGTCCGTGGCATCCGCATCCGGCCTGCCGAAGGCGATAGCGAGGTCTCTGGTGGCCCAGACCTGCAGGGGAGCTGGGACTATGGCCCTCCGGGGCGACCAGAGCATGGCCGATCTCATCAGGGCAGTAGCTTCACCCGGCGGGACGACGGAGGAGGCCCTCAGGGTTCTCGAGTCCAAAGGCTTCTCCGCAGCCGTGGCCGAGGCCATCTCTGCGGCAATCGAAAAGTCGAAGAGAATGGGGAACCGCTAGGCTTCCGAGGCTGCGTACCTCAGGATTGCCACTATACCGCCGAAGGAGCCAAGGAGCATCTTCCCCTCGTCAGTCTCGGTGGATATGACCTCCACCTTCGCGTTGGCGTTCCCCGCCATCTCTGCCAGCTCGTCGACGACGCTCTTCTCCTCGCCCTCCTCCATGAGCCCGCCGCACTTCTCGCAGCTGTCCTTCCCCCCCTTGGAGAGGAGCTCCTCCTTGGAGAGGGTCAGCTCTCTCTCATTGCCGCACGTCTGGCACCTGTACTTGACCCTGTATTTCTCCAGCCCGGCCGACAGCAGGAGGGACTTGACCAGGCCCTTGGAGAGCTTCTCTCGCACCTCCTTCTCGCCGTAGGTCACCTGGTTGGGGGACTTTGCCAGCAGGAGCAGGAAGTTCTGGACAAACCTCTTCTCCTTGACGAACTCCACGTTCTTCAGGGTCTCCTGGGACTTCTCCACCAGCTCGTAGACGCCCGGCTCCTCGGTGTAGCCGAGGTCCTCCACGGTCAGCACCTTCTTCTGGAGCTGGTAGTGGAGGAAGTTGCCCTTTGTAAAATCTTCCTTGGTGGGTCCCGGACCCCCTATGATTATACCCTTCAGGTTCTCGATCTTGAGGAAGTTGTTCTCAGCGTGCACGGCGACCCTTTTGTTGAACTCGGCGGCGGCTATCTCGATGAGCCGCTGGAACCTCCGTGCAGACTGGCCGCCGGCGTCATGCTTGCTGGGCACGCCGGACGTCAGGGTCTCGAGGATCTCCAGCTTCCTTCCCTTCAGGAGGGCGAAGGTCGCATCGCTCCTGTCCATGACTATGAGTCCGTAGATATCCTTCTCGGTCAGCATGTCCTTGATGGGGTCGAGGAAGAAACGGGCGTCGCACCTGTAGTAGTAGATATTTATAGGCTCCGGGGGCTCGATGACATAGGTCTCCATCTTCTCGGTCCCAGGCCCGCCCCGGGGTATGGCCCCTGCAAAGATGATGAGCCCGTTCTCCGGCGGCATCCGGAAGAGCTTGAGCCTCTGGAGGATGCTCTCGATAGCATCCTGGACGTTCTTCCTAGTGGACTTCGACTTGATGTTGGCAGCAGTGCCGTACTCCTCCCTCAGGTTGTTGGCGGCGTCCGAGATCTGCCTGCCGGGCGGAACGTAGAGGGAGACCAGCTCGGTGGCCCTCCCCTCCTTGGACTCCAGCTCCTGGACCAGCCTCTTCAGCCTAAAATACTCCAAAGAACTTCTCTTGGTCTCAGACATGAGGGCGGCCCCGGGCTAATGGTGAAACATTCAACCTTTATATAGCTTCCACTATTAAGTTTCTGCGGTGGAGATGGAGAATTGAAAGTAACAATCAAGCTCAGCGGCCATGTCCTCTTCCCCTCCCTCGAAGCCCTGCCGGACCTGAAGGCATATGTCGCAGCCATAAGGAAGGTCAGGGCTATGGGGCACCTGCCCTTCGTTGTGGTGGGGGGAGGGGAGCCTGCCCGCCACATGATAAGGCTGGCCAGGGAGAGCGGGGCCGATGAGTCCACCTGCGACCAGGTGGGCATAGCGATGGCCAACATCAACGCTCTGGTCTTCGCGAGGGCGCTGGGCGACGACGCCTTCCAGTGCGTCCCCCGGGACACAGACGAGCTGGACAGGGCCCTCTCCAGCGGCAAGATAGTTGTGATGGGCGGCCTCCAGCCGGGGCAGTCCACCAACGCCGTCTCCTGCGTCCTGGCGGAGAGGTCCGGCTCCACCCTCCTCGTTAACACCACGGCCGTGGACGGGGTCTACAGCGGCGACCCCAAGAAGGACCCGTCCTCGAAGAAGTTCTCCAAGATCACAATAAAGCAACTCGCGAAGCTGCTGGAGGGCCTGGGCACCAGGGCGGGGGAGTACGACCTGCTGGACCCGGTGGCCATCAGGATCATCCAGCGGTCCAGGATCCTCACCAAGGTTATCAACGGCCGGGACCCGAAGAATATTTTAAGGGCGATCGAGGGTGAGGATATCGGCACAACTATAGTGCCCTGAGGGTAAAGAGAAATGTCAAAAAGATGGGAGGAAGAGCGCTGGGGCCCGCACGCTCACTGCAAGATATGCGGCAACGCCATACCTGAGGGGAAGACGGTCTGCTCCCCCGAATGCCAGGCCAAGTACGACAGTGAGGTTGCCAACTACAAGAGGTCGCAGAAGATCAACTACATCATCTTGGGCCTTATGGGGGCCTCGATCCTGATATTCTTCCTAATTGCCAACTACTTCCCGCTCTGAATTAAGGTTAAATACACCGGAGACCCCTCTTCAACTGGGCGGGGATCCCCTAGCCAGGTCAAAGGGGAAGGACTCAAGATCTGCAAGATGGGTTATCCTTTGTCGAAGGACTTCGAGGGTTCAAATCCCTCTCCCCGCACTCCAGTCGCCTAGGCAGTCCTCTTCAGCAGGCCGATGCAGAGCGGCGTTTTGGCAGCATCCGCCGTGCTGTAGGCCTCCCTCAACTCCACAACCACTGCCATATCGCCCACCTCGAGCCTGATATCCGCCCTGTTGATGGGGACCCAGATCCCCAGGACGTCCCTGAGCATGTCCGCATTCCACTGGTAGCGCACCGCCGAGACGAATCCCCCCTTCAGCGCGCTCAGAGCCTCCTCCAAGGTGATGGTCTTGTAGCTGTACTCGCCAAATCCGTGGAGGTCCGGGGAGCTCATGAGGTAGATTTTCATGTTTTTTCCTTCCTATGCAGATCTTGCAGGCGCCCCTAATCTCCCTTTCCCGCCGTCAAGCTCAATAAACCCAAAGCACCAGAGTCCCTAGAAGGCAGTGTCTGGCATGCCGCAAACAAGGAAAGAATCCTCGGCTGGGTTCGTGATATTCAGGAAGGGTACCCCCAGGAAGTACCTCCTCCTGACCCTCAAGGGCAGGTATGACCTCCCCAAGGGGCTCAAGCAGGCAGGAGAGGACGACATGGCCGCAGCCGTCCGGGAGCTGCGGGAGGAGACGGGCATAGCCTCGCCGAAGGCCATCCAGGGGTTCGTCAGCAGGAAGCACTACTTCTACCGATGGAAGGATGAACTGGTCAGCAAGGATGTGGTCTACTTTCTGGCCGAGCACGCTGGAGGGGATATAGTAATATCGGGCGAGCACGACGGCTTTGCCTGGCTCACCAAGGACGAGGCCCTGGGGCAGCTCAGGTACCCCACCCTGAGGCAGGTGATCGCTGAGGCAGACAGGTACTTGGACATGGCCTCGCGGACCGGCAGCCCCCCTCAAGCTTTATAACAGCCGGCACCATTGCGTCATGGGGTGTGCCCATGAAGATACCCGAGCTGCCCGGCATAATCCTCTCTTGGCTGACCATCAGCTTCAGCTTCTCCATCTACACGCTCTTCTATTACCCCGACTATTTCCTCCTCTCCTTCACCATCGCCGCCACCACAGCCGGTGTAGGCTTCGTCCTCCACGAGCTGGCCCACAGGACCGTTGCCAGGAACTACGGCTACAGAGCCACCTACGAGGTCTGGTGGTGGGGGATCATAGTCTGCTTGGCCATGGCGCTTGTCACCCAGGGGACCCTCATCTTTGCCGCCCTCGGAGCGGTCTACATCTCCCCCAGGGCAACATCAATCTACCTCGACGAGAGGTCCCACAGGCGGGCCTACGGCATGATATCCGCCGCGGGGCCTGCCATGAACCTCCTCCTGGCGGTGGCATTCTACGCCCTGTCCTATACGGGAGGCTACCTGGCCGACATAGGTGTTGTGGGTATGCAGATCAACCTCTGGCTTGCCGCCTTCAACCTCATTCCCGTCTCCCCATTCGACGGGTCGAAGATCTTCGCTTGGTCCAAGTCAACGTGGATCGCCATGGCTGCGCCCGCCTGGCTCTTTGTCCTCTTCTTCTGACCTGTGAAACCGATAAAACCAAGCTCGCCCCAGTTTATATGAGGTGCCAACCATGGCATTGGATTATGAGCTTGAGCTCCTGGGCGACCTTGTCGCCCTGGATACCGACGCCACAAAGAAGACGAACTATATCGAATGCGCCAACATCATCTCCCAGAGGATGAGGGAGCTTGGGATGAGGATCGAGGTCTTGGACCCCAAGGATCTGGTGGGTGACGGCCTCTCCCGGCCCAACGTTATCGGCACCCTTGACATGGGCGCCGATGAGACCATAGGGCTAGTGACCCACTACGACGTAGTCCCCCCGGGCGAGGGTTGGACAAAGCCGCCCTTCAAGCTCACCATCGAGGGGGGCAAGGCATTTGGGAGGGGTGTGGCGGACGACAAGAGCTCCATTGCCGCCGCCCTGGGAGCGCTGAAGAAGGTGGGAAAATATGCCAGGCTCAACGTGAAGCTGATCGCCTCCCCGGAGGAGGAGATAGGGGGGAGGTGGGGCATTGGCTACGTGATGGACCACTACAAGACGCGCTTCGACATGGGCGTGGTCATCGACAGCATGCCCAACTTCGTATCCATCGGAGCCAGCGGCGTCGCGTGGGGGGAGGTCAGGGTCTTTGGGAAGCAGGGCCATGCAGGCTACTCGCACCTCGCCGACAATGCCATCCCCAAGCTCATGCGCCTCATCGATGAATTCGGAGCATTCGCCCGCAGGAGGGAGAATAAGTTCTCCACCATCGATGCCCCTCCCGGATCACCCAAGAAGAAGGTCTGGGGAAGGCTCACATTCACCATGCTGGGCGGCGGGGAAAAAGACAACATCGTGCCGGGCGAGGCCTGGGCACGCTTCGACATGCGTATCATACCGGAGGAAAGCTCCAGAGAGGCCGTGGGGGAGATGGAGCAGTTCTTCGGGGAGGCCAAAAGGAAGCTGGGGATCGAGGCGAAGCTCACCTTCAACGAGATCCACGAGGCATACCTGACTCAGCCATCCTCCCCGGTCGTGAGGCGCTTCTCGGATGCCACCGCCGCTGTTTTCGGCTCGCCGCTCCCGATAGCTGCGTCTCTGGGGGGCGACGACGGCAACTTCCTGAGCGCCAAGGGCATACCGGTCATCAGCTTCGGTGCCATAGCAGAGGACTGCCACTTCCACGGCGTCGATGAGTTCGTCCGCCTGACGGACCTGGAGAACGTGCGGGACGTGCTGGTGAAGCTCATCGGATAGGTTTAATATTACAGAAATTCAATTCCCTCACTATGAAGCCCTACCTGGTAGTCGCCAGCATCAACCCCCTGGAGAACCTACAGCCCCTGACCGGCGAGCTCTCCAGGACCGGCACCAGGATAATCATCGTTGACGAGGGCGACGCCGCCATCCGGGCCAGGAACGACTCTCTACTGGCCGGGCTGGAGAGGGCCTACTACGGCCCCCGAGAGCGCCTCGACTGGTTCAAGGCGCGGTTCCCGGCCGACTTCGAGAGGCACGCCTCCCTGATCCCGGAGAGGGCCCATGCGGAGACCAGCTTCGGGTTCCTGGTGGCCTACGAGGAGGGGGCCGGCTACATAGTGGAGCTCGACGACGACGTCTTCGCCGAGAGCCTCATGGGCGAGCACAGGGACAACCTTCTAGGGGCCGGGGGAAGGACCGTCTCGTCCCCGTCCAGGTGGTACAATACCCTTGACGCCATAACCCTGGATGCCCCCTGCAGGCTCTTCCCCCGGGGCCACCCCTACTCCCCCAAAGCCCGTGGCTGCGAGTACACCTGGGTGGAGGGGGGCGGCAGCTGCGTGCTGAACATGGGCCACTGGGTAGGGTGCCCGGACTTTGACGCCATGACCATCCTCTACCACGGGGGGATGGACGGCAGGTGCGGCATTAGCGGCATATCCCTCAGGGAGGAGAAGGTGGTGGTTGGGAAGGGCACCTACTTCGCCGTCTGCAGCATGAACACATCCTTCCTCCCCAAGGTGGTCCCCGCCTTCTACCAGCTCTACATGAACACCCTGGGCATAGACCGCTTCGACGACATCTGGTCTGGCCTCTTCCTCAAGAGGGCCGCAGACCACCTCGGGGACCGGGTCTGTCTCGGTAAGCCTGCCGGGAACCACAATAAGAGACCCAGGAGCGTCTTCAAGGACCTCAAGAAGGAGATGGACGGGATGATAATGAACGAATCGGTCTGGGAAACCGTGGATGCCGACATCAGCGGTGGGTCCTACTCGGATGCCTACCTGTCCATAGCCGACCTCCTCTGGAGGGGCGCAGGCAGGTTCGGTGACCCGACCCAGCGGCGCTTCATGGAACTCCAGGTGGAGAAGATGCGCCTCTGGGTGGAGACCGTGGACTCCCTCTAGGGGAATATGAAGCCGTAGGCGAGCATCAGTGCCATCACCACCATGCAGGCCACCAGCGCCCCGATCACAATGGCCCCCAGGCTGCCCCTGAGCTTCATGCCGAGGAGGTATGAGAGGAGGCTGGCCGTCCAGGCACCGGTGAGGGGCAGGGGGACCGCCACGAATATCACCAGCCCGAGGAGGCCATACCTGTCTATGGTGGGCTTCGCCCTCCTCCGCAGGCGGTCGATGTACCTCACGTAGATCCTCCTCAGCCAGTTCTCCTCTTCCATCCCCATCACCCAGCCCTCGAAGCGGCTGAGGAAGAGCAGCAGGAAGGGCACCGGCAGTATGTTGCCCAGGAAAGCGATGGCGAAGACAGTCGCCGGCCCTAGGCCCACCAGCACCCCGTAGGGTATCGCCCCCCTGCACTCGAGAATGGGCGACATCGCCATCAGGAAGGTCGTGAGCATCTCCTGGACGCCTGCCATGCCTGCCAAACCCCGGCCGTTGCCGTCTCAGCTCACCAACTGGGACTCACCCTTTTATCCTTAAGCATGGCCGAGCCATCCCAACGGTTTTAATAGCCTGCCCCCTTAGTTAATCGGGGTACTCTGATGCGTGCCATAATCCTCGCAGGTGGCTACGCCAAGAGGCTCTGGCCTCTCACCAAGGACAGGCCCAAGCCCCTCCTGCCCATCGGCGACCATTTCATAATCGACTTCATCGTCTCAAAGATCCTGCAGGTTCCCGGCATCAGCGAGATCCTAATCTCCACGAACCAGAAGTTTGAGGGGCACTTCCAGGACTGGATAAGGGAGCGGAAGCTGACCAACGTGCGGGTCTCCATCGAGCCCTCGGCCAAGGAGGAGGAGAAGCTCGGCCCAACGAAGGCCCTGGAGCTGATCCTGAAGGACTCCCCCCAGGACGACTACCTGATCGCCGCCGGCGACAACCTCTTCTCCCTGGACCTTTCCGAGATGGTCACCTTCTTCAGGCGGGTGAAATTGCCTGTGGTCGCCCTCTATGAGATTGACACCCCCGAGCTGGCCAAGAAGTACGCCTGCGTAGAGGTGGGGAAGGACCAGCACATCAGGAGCTTCGAGGAGAAGCCCGAGAAACCCCGGAGCCTCCTGGTCTCCACCGGCATCTATATCCTGCCCCGCAGGAGCGTCTCGAGGATAGGGGACTACATGCGGGAGGGGAACCCCCCGGACCCCATAGGGAAGTTCATCGGCTGGATCTCCGAGAAGGACGGCGCCTACGGCTTCAAGTTCGGCGGCTACTGGTACGACATCGGGTCCCTCGAGAGCTACCAGTCTGCCAAGGACGACTTCGAGAAGAGGCACATCATGCCCTAGGCTTCCCCTCAGGGCCCACTCCGGCCGCTCACGGGGCCCAGCTTTTCCTCGAACCACGCCAGGGTCCTCTCCAGACCTTCCCTGATGCCGACCTTCGCCTTCCACCCCAGCTCGCGCTCTGCCTTGCTGATGTCGGGCTGGTTGAACTGGACATCCCCCTGCCAGGACTCGCCCCCCCGGGCCACCACCTCAACCCCCTCGAGCCCCAGGATGCTGAACATCATCCTGGCCAGCTCAAAGACCTGGTAGGACTCGCCGAGGCCGATGTTGTAGGCCTCCCCCCTGCACCTGGCCCTCTCCGCGGCGATGATGAACGCATCGACGGTGTCGTCGATGTACAGGTAGTCCTTCTTCTGCCTCCCGGTCCCAAGGACCTCCAGCCTTTTGGGGTCCCGGAGGAGCTTCCGGTAGAGGTCGAACATCAGCCCCTTGTTGGCCCCAGGTCCGAAGATGTTGTAGAGCCTGAGGGTGACCGTGGGCACCCCGAAGCTCTCGCTGTAGAGCCTGCAGTACTGCTCCGCCGCCATCTTGGAGAGTCCGTAGAACGAGCAGGGCACCAACTGGTCATCCTCGGGCGTGGGGACCCGCGAGGCTGCCCCGTAGACCGTCGACGAGGAGGCAAAGACCACCTTCGCCCCCTCCGCCCTCGCCGCGTCCAGGACATTGATGGTGCCCTCCACATTGGTCCTCATGTCCGCCAGGGGGTCGTCCGTGGAAACCGGCACCGAGGACTGGGCTGCGAGGTGGTAGACCGTACCGCAGCCCTTGACAGCGCCGGCCACGCCCTTCGGGTCGCGCACGTCCCCCTTCACCAGCTCCACCCCTCCGGTGTTGATGAGCCCGGAAATGTTGTGGATGCTGCCGGTGGAGAGGCTGTCAAGGACCCTGACCAGCTCCCCATTCCCCACCAGCCTCTCGGCGATCCTGGGGCCTATGAAACCGGCGCCGCCTGTGATGAGTATCAAGCCGCTGATCCTCGGGCGCTATCAGTCTCTCCTCGCACCGTAATAACGCTTTCAGCCTCGGCGCGGCCGCACCATAAAAACCGGGAAATAGGGAAAGTATTAATTCAGCAACTGGCTTCTACAAGAAGCACAACAGTTTTACTGCCGGGTCTGCCTTGAGATACTTCACCAGCCCCTACAACTTCCTGAAGCAGGACTGCCGGAGCGTCAAGATCTACGACACGACGCTCAGGGACGGGGAGCAGACCCCGGACGTCAAGTTCACCAAGGAGCAGAAGGTGGAGATCGCCCGCAGGCTGGACGAGCTGGGCGTCCACGCCATAGAGGCGGGCTTCCCGGTCATCTCCGAGTATGACGTCAGCGCCGTCAAGGCGGTCGCCTCCCAGCACCTTAACGCCGACGTGATCTGCCTCTGCCGCTCCAAGCAGAAGGACATAGACGCCGCCCTCAAGACCGACGTGGATGGGGTGATCATCTTCCTCGCCGTCTCCGACCTCCACCTCAAGCACAAGCTCCACCTGGACCTTCCAACCTCCATAAACATGGCCTCGGAGTCCATCGCCTACGCCAAAGACCACGGCCTATACGTCCAGCTCTCGGCCGAGGACGCCACCAGGACGTCCCTCGATTCCCTCACCGCCCTCTACAGCGCCGCTGAGGAGAGCGGAGCCGACAGGCTCGGGATCGCCGACACAACGGGCTGCATAAGGCCAGGCGGGATGCGCTACCTGGTGGAGTCCCTGAGGAAGGTCTTCGACACCGAGCTCTCCGCCCACTGCCACAACGACTACGGCCTGGCGGTGGCAAACTCGCTGGCCGCCTACGAGGCAGGGATAGACTACATCTCGGTCTCGGTCAACGGCCTCGGTGAGCGCTGCGGCAACGCCTCCCTGGAGGAGGTCGTCATGTCCCTCTACGCCCTCTACGGCGTGGACCTCAAGTTCAAAATAGGCTACCTCAAGGAGCTCTCCGACACCGTCTCCAAGTACTCCGGCATACCCATACCCGTGAACAAGGCCATCGTCGGCCCCAACGCCTTCCGCCACGAGTCAGGGATCCACGTGGCGGCAGTGATGCGCTGCCCCTTCACCTATGAATCCATCGAGCCCCAGCTCGTGGGGAACGAGAGGACGCTGGTCTTCGGCAGGCACTCCGGTACAGACGGGGTCAGGGAGAAGCTGAAATCCGCCGGCTTCAACATCAGCGAGGAGGACCTGGCCGAGGTGGTCAGGAGGCTCAAGACCCTCCCCATAGGGACCTCCCTGGACAACGGGGGGCTGCTGGTCTTCGCCAAAAAGGTTCTGGCAGAGCGTGAAAAAAGTTGACCGGCGACGTATACGCCCTCGCCAAAGAGCGCAACTGCAAGGTGGCAATCGGCCTTGACCCGGCACAGCCCTCGGCCGAGAGGGTGGCCAACTCAGCCATCTTCGCGGCAAGGGAAAGATACGCCCGGCCGGTCCTGGTAACCCAGGGAAGGGTGGGGGCCCCCCTCCTCACGGACTATATTGGAGAGGGCAACTCCGCAGTCTACGCGGAGGATGCCCCCAGGGCCCTTGTGGAGATGCTCAACGAGGGGGTTGTGGATGCCGCCGTCCGGGGGAACCTCGGCTTCAGAACCCTGGTCCCTGCGCTGAAGCAGACCTTCGGGACCCGGAGCCTCCAGCGCATCACCCTCCTCGACCTCGGCAGCAGGAAGGTCATGCTCGCACCGGTGGGCATAGACGAGGGGGACGAGAAGAGGGACCTCATCGCCCTGGCCTCCAACGGCAGGGCCCTTGCAAAGAGGCTCGGGCTGCCCTTCCGGCTGGCCGTCCTCTCCGGTGGGAGGCTCGAGGACAGGGGCAGGAGCGAGAGGGTGGACAGGATGCTCGACCGGTCGAAGGCCCTGACCGAGGGCCTCAGGCAGGCCAGCATCGAGTCCGAGGAGTATGGCATAGAGCTGGAGAGGGCCATCGAGGAGGGGGCGACCATGATCCTTGCCCCTGACGGCGTGATCGGCAACATAATTTTCAGGTCGCTGGTCCTTGTGGGGAACACCGAGAGCTTTGGGGCCTACGCATCGGCGCTGCCCAAGGTCTACGTGGACACCTCTCGGGCAAAAGGGAGCTACCTGCTGCCCATCATCCTCGCCAGCGCCCTGGGCTGACCCCTGGGGCACCATTACGACAACCTGAAATACCGCCCTTCCCATCACTATAGGAGGGGCTAGCGCGTTGGGCTCGACAGCGGTTGAGAAGATAATCTCAGCGGCAGCCGGAAGGGCTGTCTCGGCAGGCGACTTCACCGAGGTGCCTGTCGATTTCTCCTATTTCCACGACGGAACCGGGCAGCTCACCATAGACGCCTTTTCCAGGATGGGCATCGACAGGATCCTTGACCCAGAGCGGGTGGCCATAGTATTCGACCACTCGGTCCCCCCCTACAACGACCAGGCCGCAACCCTCCAGGCCATGGTCAGGAGGTTCGCAAGGGAGCAGAAGATCCGCAGGTTCCATGACCTGGGAGAGGGCATCTGCCACGAGGTCGTGCCGGAGAAGGGCTACGTCGCGCCCGGCATGGTGGTCATAGGGGCAGACTCCCACAGCTGCACGCTGGGCTCATTCGGCCTCTTCGCCTCGGGGGTGGGGGCCACGGACCTGGCCTACATACTGGCGTCCGGGAAAACCTGGCTCAAGGTCCCCGAAACCATCGAGGTGGACTGCTCCGGCGTCCTGGGGGAGAAGGTCTCCTCGAAGGACCTCATCCTCGAGATTGCCCGGGTCCTAGGCACCGATGGCGCCACCTACATGGCCCTGGAGTTCGTCGGGGAGGCGGTCAGGTCCATGTCCCAGTCCTCGAGGATGACCATGTCCAACATGGCTGTGGAGACGGGCGCCAAGACCGGCTTCATTGAAGCGGACGAGAAGACCTATCGCTTCCTCGGCAGGGAGGGGAGGCTCTTCAGAACTGACCGGGACGCAGCCATAGCCAGGCGGGTTTCCGTCGATGCCGGCAGCCTGGTGCCAAAGGTGGCCTGCCCCGGGAGCGTAGCCAACGTGAAACCCGTCTCCGAGGTTGAGGGGACGCCCATCGACCAGGCCTTCCTGGGCTCCTGCACCAACGGCAGGTACGAGGACCTGCTGGAGGGGGCGAAGATCATCAGGGGCAAGAGGGTCCACCAGGATGTCCGGTTCATCGTCATACCCGCCTCCAGGGAGATCCAGAAGAGGGCCCAGAGGGACGGCCTCCTGGACGCCTTCGTGGAGGCCGGGGCCATCATTGGGGTCACCGGCTGCGGGCCCTGCCTCGGCGTCCACATGGGCGTCCTGGGCGAGGGGGAGGTCTGCATATCCACCTCCAACCGGAACTTCATCGGGAGGATGGGCAGCATGAAGTCATCGGTCTACCTGGCCTCCCCCCAGACCGTCACCGCCTCAGCCATAGAGGGCAAGATCACCGATCCAAGGAGGGCCTAGCTGCATGGCAACCATCAGGGGCAGGGTATGGAAATTCGGGGACGACGTCGACACCGACGTCATAATCCCAGCCAAGTACCTCAGGTCCGTGGACCACTCCGTCTGGCCGAAGCATGTCCTTGAGGGCCTCGACCCCACCTTCAGCTCCAAGGTCAAGAGCGGGGACATCATCGTTGGCGGCAAGAACTTCGGCTGCGGCTCCAGCAGGGAGCAGGCGGCACTGGCCATAAAGGACGCAGGAGTCTCTGCCGTGGTGGCCGAGACCTTCGCCCGCATCTTCTTCAGGAACGCCATCAACAACGGCCTCCCCCTCGTGGAATGCAGGGGGATAAGCAGGGCTGTCGCCGAGGGAGACGTCATCGAGATAAACCTGGACACAGGGGAGGTGAAGACGAAGGCAGGCACGCTGAAGTCCCTACCCCTCCCACCATTCCTCCAGGAGATCCTGCAGAGCGGCGGGCTGGTGGAGTACTTCAAGAGGACCCGGAAGGGATGAGCCA
The DNA here is from genome assembly GCA_964477685.1 of uncultured Nitrososphaerota archaeon. GTDB lineage: Archaea > Thermoproteota > Methanomethylicia > Methanomethylicales > Methanomethylicaceae > JACTUC01. The sequence goes on along the minus strand of CAYZHK010000028.1, from coordinate 2,006 downwards.
TGGCCCCGAGAACCAGCCCCCCTCCCCCCACAGCGTCGGAGGTGATTGTCAGGGCGCTGGAGCGCTTCGGCTTAAGGGTAGCCTTCGGCATCCCGGGGATGTGGTCCATCTCCATCTACGATGCCCTCCGCGACTCCGGCATAAGGCACGTCCTGGTAAGGCACGAGGAGTTCGCCGCCTACGCCGCCGACGGCTACGCCCGCGCCTCGGGGAGGCCGGGGCTATGCCTTGGGACAGCCGGACCGGGCGCGATAAACATCGCAGCGGGGCTGGCCGTCCCCTTCAGGGACCACTCCCCGGTCCTTGCGGTCACCGGACAGGTCCCCACCACCGAGAGGGGCATGGGATACATCGAGGACATGGACCTCCAGTCCGTCTTCGCCCCCGTCACCAAGTACACCTCAGAGGCCTCACCCGCCAGCGCCTATGACTGCATAGCCTCCGCCTACGTGAGCTCCCTGGAGGGGTGCCCGGGCCCTGCCCATGTCAGCATCCCTGGGGACGTCCAGCGGAGCCCTTCGCGGGAGAGGGACTACGTCCCCTCCATCCAGAGGCCCGAGCCGGACCCGCAGGCCGTTGAGGCCGTCCTGGAGGCGGTAGCCGGCTCCAGCAGGCCGCTGATCCTTGCCGGCTGGGGGGCAATCCTCTCCGGCGCATCGGAGGGGGTAACCAGGCTGGCCGAGGAGATGCCGTGCTACGTCGCCACCTCCTACATGGGGAGGGGGGCGGTGCCGGAGGATCACCCGCTGGCGCTGGGCGTGGCCGGCAGGAGGGGGACCGCAGCCGCCAATGCCGCCCTCTCAGGCTCCGACCTGATAATCGCCCTGGGCTGCAGGCTCTCCAACCTCACCGTCTACAGGTCCAGAATAACCGCCAGGGTCATCCAGGTGGACTCTGAGGAGAAGAACTACTCCCCGAGGGCATCGCTCCGGGTGAAGAGCGACGTCTCCGCCTTCGTGGACTCCCTCCTCCCGAGGTTAAAGGGCAGCGGCAGGGAGCCCCCCCCTCCGGCCGAGAGGGTCCCAGGCAGCGCGCCGCCCTCCTCGGCAATGGACTATGCGAAGGCCATAGCCTCGGCGGGGGATGCCATCTACTCCATTGACATAGGGCAGCACACCGTCTGGCTCATGGATTCACTCCTGGTCCGGAAGCCCCGGCACGTCCTCCTCTCAGGGAACATGTCCGCCATGGGCTTCTCGCTCCCGGCGGGGATGGGTGCCAAGCTGGCTCGCCCCGGCGAGAAGGTGATAGCCGTCATGGGCGACGGAGGCTTCCAGATGACCGCAGCTGAACTCTCCACCCTGAGGGAGAACAACATCGCCCTGGCGGTCTGCGTCTTCAACAACAGATCTCTCGGCATGATAAGGCAGCTCCAGGAGCGGGTCTACGGGAGGGCCCACGGTGTGGACTACACCGCCCCGCCGGACTATGTGAAGCTGGCAGAGTCCCACGGGGTCAGGGGGACCCGGGCAGCCTCGCCATCGGATATCAGCGAGGCCCTCAGGCATTTCGACGAGCCCCTGGTAATAGAGATCCCCATCCCGCCCTCCGAGGGGGTCGAGATGGCCAGCAACCGCATCACCGACGGAGAGGGCTGATAAACCACCGAGGGGATAAGGGGATAGGGGAAGGTGCCCGATTGACCGAATTCTACGACCGGAAGGCAATAGTGGACCTGCTCTCCTCGAAGAGCTGGATCTCGCCGCACCGGAAGGTGGTGGCGGTGGCGGAGGCTGGGGCAGGAGTGGCGGAGATCATCGAGGACCACGCCCGCGGGACCTGCCTAGGGGGATCGGCCTGGTCGCTCTACCACTACTCCAGGAACAGCAGGTCCGTCTTCTGGTCCAAGAGGGAGGGGACGCGCCTCTTCTACAAGCTCCGCACCTCCGCCTCGAACGCCCCCATGGACCTCCAGGCGAGCTACCATCCCGCCTCCATAGAGTCGGTGGTGGTGGAGGGGAAGAGGGTGAAGGCCCAGTGTGCAGGATTGGTCCTGGCTTACTCAA
>CAYZHK010000027.1:6918-18483 GCA_964477685.1 uncultured Nitrososphaerota archaeon | reverse complement strand
CAATAAGTACATAATATTAAGTAAATTCAACTGCCCACTTTACACACTTAACGTCTACTTTAAAAGTGAACAAAAAAATGATTGAGAGGTTTTAAAAATTCATGACCTGTAGAGGGATATGAAGTTCCTGAGGATATGCTTGCCCATGGGCGTATCGGCAACCTCTACATGGAACTGGACGCCATAGACCGCCCTGCCATCCACCTTGAGGGCCTCAACCCCGCAGTATTCGCTGTCGGCGAGAATGGCGAAATTCCCGTGGTTCTTCTGGACCTCGTCGTTGTGCGAGGCCCAGGCAGTAAACCTCGGCCCTATCCCCCGCAGAATGTCGTCCTCGTCGATGACCCTGATGACGGTCTTACCATATTCCGGCAGGCGCCCCTTCACCACCTCTCCGCCCATCACCTTGCCGATGAGCTGGTGGGAGAGGCAAATACCCAGGAGGGGGGATGGGCATCCCCGGATGACGCCTGGCATCGCGCCAAACTTCTCCAGCCCGTCGCTGACGCTGCGGGGACCTCCCCCCATGATGAGGCCGTCCACCTTTAGGGCCTCCAGCGGTGTCGAGGGGGGGATGAGTCTGCTCTCCACTCCAAGCTCCTTCAGCGCCCTCACTATGAGGTGATTGTACTGGCCGCCCATGAAGACGACAGGGATATTCATGGAAACACCTACTCGAATTCCACCGTGGCAGGAGGCTTCGATGTCAGATCGTAGGCCACAACCGACACACGCTCGTCCTTCAGGATACCGAGAGCTATCGGCCTCAGGACATTGGGTGGTATGACCGACGGCTTGACAGTCATAAAGTCACGGGTCTCAACCGCCCTGACTATGACCACATAATCCCCCCGGTTCCTGGGTCCGGGTAGGGCATAAAGCACTCGGACAATTCCCCTGTCGGCATGGATCATCTTCTCGGGCAGCCCGAATTGGTCACTCGGATCAGGAGGGCCGCGGGTGATGAGGAGGATCTTGCCGTAGGCCCTATCATCGCCCTTGACACCTGTGGCGAGGCCCTTCAGGTAGAAGGCCCTCCCTGCCGGGATGACCTTCTTCAGTGCCCCCTCTAGCTCGGACCCAGCAGGGGAGCGGTCGTCCTCGACTATGGCCGCCAAGTACTGCTTCGGAGGGGACGGCAGCGAGACCAGATGCTTCTCAACAATGGTGGTGGCCCTCCTCAGCGATTCAAGCTTCGCCTTCTTGACCTCACCGATGCATCTTACGAGGAGGCCAGGCCCCGGGAAAGGCTGCCTTTCGGAGGCCTCCTTAACGCCAAGGTGGCGGGCGACCGCCCTCACCTGATCCTTGTAGAGGTCGAGTAGAGGCTCCAAGAGCCTAAAGCCGAACCGGTCCTTGGTGTTTACGCCGAGTTGCTCCAAGACGTTGTGCTGGGTCTTTATCCCGCCTGAGGTCTCTATCCAGTCGGGGGCGATGGTCCCCTGGATGAGGATCTCGCAGCCGGCCCCCTTCACAGCCTCGCCCAGGATGGTGTAGAAGGTCTCTCTGAAGGCAAGGCGCTTGGACTCTGCATCAGTCTTTCCCCTGAGCGAGTCCATGAACCTGTCCCTCACCCTCAGAGTCTGGAGGGGGAGCCCCAATGACTCCAGGAGCCTAACAACCTCTTCAACTTCGCCCTCCCTCATGAAGCCTGTGTCCAAGAAGAAACAGACCAGCCTGTCTCCCAGGGCCCTGTGGGCAAGGGCGGCGCATGCGGTGCTGTCCACTCCGCCGGAGGTTGCTATGGCAGCCCTCGAGTTGCCAACAATTCCCCTTATCTCATCGACCTTAATACTGATGAACTCCTCCGGGTCGAAGTCGCCCGGGGAAGGGTCGCGGGTTTCTCCGGTGTCGGTGATAGTGCTGCCCCCAAGGTGCGATAGTAGTTTTTAGCAAACTTAATCTTAAAGATAACCATAGAGTGTTTGATTCTGCTCGGTGGATGGTTGGCTTGCTCAACAGTCTGAGAGCTGCGCTCTCGTCAGCAATGAGACCCATTGCCAGGGGTGTCGCATCGACGGGGATCACGCCAAACCAGATCACTGTCATTGGGTTCGCATTCTCCCTCCTCGCCGCCTGGTTCTTCTACTCGGCCCTGCCCTTCTGGGGCGGCCTGCTGATACTGGTAACCGGCTTTTTCGACGTGCTTGACGGCGCAGTGGCAAAGGTTTCGGGGAAGGTCACCAAGTTCGGGGGCGTGCTGGACTCGACGCTGGACAGGTATTCAGACATGGCCATCATAGGCTCCATTATCCTGGGCGGCCTCTGCGACCCGCTCTGGGGCATCCTGGCGATGATTGGGTCATTCATAGTCAGCTATGTAAGGGCGAGGGGCGAGGTCGAGGGCGTATGGATGGCAGGGGTGGGCATCATGGAGAGAGCAGAGAGGTTAATAGTGCTGACTGTGGCTGCCCTGATTGGGTATACCTGGGCAGGGATAATACTTCTGGCGATCCTTGCGAACTTAACGGCACTCCAGCGCCTTTACCACATCAGGAAGAAATTGGGAAAAACTACCCCACCAGCTCAATAGTCCGCCTGAGGGCCGCCTTGCCCTCCTCCAAGGCCCGCAGCCCAGTCACGGTGGGGGCATAATACCTCCTCACGACGTTGGTCCCCTCCCTCTTCTCGGATGTGCTGGAGACTAGACCCTCCCGCTCCATCTTGTAGAGGACCACATAGATGGTGATCATGGCGGGCTCGAAGCTGAAGGACTTGGAAATCTTGCTCCGGATCTCATAGGCATAGAGGGGGCCGCCCTTCAGGAGCGTGAGGATGTAGAGCCAGAGGTTCTCCTTCGTCAGCTTTTCCTTCAGCCTCTCGAGAGCCATCCCCCACTTTTCCTCCGGTTGAAAGAATATGAGCCCATAGGATTTAACGGTTTACCATGTCGAGCTCGAAGTTGACCACTGTTATGCAGTGGCTCGCCAGGTAGGAATGCGGGCCAACCGAGACCCGCTCCGCCCCAGCAGCATCGAGGTCCCGCTCAGTGGAGGGATCGAGGCCCTTGTGGTCCCCCAGGATGAAGGCGGGTTTCTCGGCGAACCTGATGTCCCTCGAGTCTCTTCCCTTCTCGTGGAGGTAGTAGAGTGTGAGGCCATCGTCGGCAAGCCTGCGGACGGCCTCTGGGAAAGACCTCCTCCTGAGGCTGACTCCTTGGACAGCATTCCCAGAAAGGCAGCTGTGGATGATGGCGGCAGTGTCCAATTCGCCAGAGGGGATCCTCTTGAGCTCACTGCCGTTGAAGGTCAATGATATGGGTGGGTTCGGCATGCCCTCAAGAATGATCTCCAGTGTGGTGTCCCTCCTTATGCCCCTGGGGATCCCGAAGGTGGCAATAATGCAGCGCGCCAAGAGATCCGTCCTGCCGGGGGATCCTGCTAAGGATTGTAAAGAAAAATCGGGGGCACTGCGTCCCTCGGAGGCCTTTAGCAGGAAGGCCCTATGCAATCTGATTCGGCCTCAGTACCTGAGGTCGGTGGCGGTCTTCCTTTCGCCCTTGGACCTTGGGCCGACCACGTGCTGATAGACTGCGCAGGAGACACAGTAATACTTGGTGACGATCCTCTTGTAGATGAAGGCGCCCTGCTTTGCCAGGTCCCTGGCGAGCTGTGGCTCGACAATAGAGACAGGCTTTGTGATCTTGATGGCCTTGTCCCTCGGGACCCAGGCGCCGCAGCCGTCGCACTGGACCCTTGACGACATGCCCTTGGAACCTTTTGTCCTTCCGCGGCTCTTCCTCTTCTTTGGCATAACCATTGCCCTCCGATGATCAAGACAGATGGTAATTGAAAGCTTCACTAATATAGCTTTTTATGGAGGGGGGAGGGTCATCCGGTAAGGACCAGCAGGGTAATGGCTATCGCTGATGTTATTAAGGTTACTGGCATTCCCGATTTGAAGAATTCGGTGTAGGAGAAGCCGCTGCCTCTCCCCTCGGCTGCCTCGAGGACTATCACGTTTGCAGCCGCGCCGAGTATTGTCATATTGCCTGCAAGTGTGCTTCCCGCGGCCAGCGAGAGGTATTGGGAGGCAGAGGCACCTGCGCTCTGGAAGGCAGGGAGGGCAATGGACACAAACGGAACATTGGAGGTGACCTGCGAGACCAGCAGGCTGAGACCGAAGATGGAGGCCACCGACGCGGCTCCGCCTGTAAAGAGCCAGCTGCTGAATGGATCAAAGATGTACCCCAGGAGGCCGCTTGCCGCCACCGTCGACATCACGATGAACATTGCGGCGAAGAAGATCAGTGTGCCCCAGTTGATCTCCCTGATCGTCTGCCTCCTGTCCGCGCTTAGGAGGAGGGCTGCAGCGCCGCCGGCGACTGCAACCAGCGCCATGGGTATGCCCAACAGGTCAGAGGTCAGGAGGGCGGCGATGGTGGCCAAGGCCACGATCCCTGCTGCTGTCGCGCCTGCCCTGTTGGTGATCATGGTTTTCGGCTCTGGAAAAGAGCATGTGAACGCGGTGCGGATGTCCCTCCGGTGGATGAGCCTCAGTATGAGGAAGGCCGACAGCAGCGATAGGGTTGTGGGTAGCGCCATGCGAGTGACCCAGTAGATGGTGTCTTCTCCAGAGGCTATCTTAATGAGTATGTTCTGGGGATTCCCAATGGGGGTCAGGGCGCTCCCCAAGTTCGAGGCGAGTGGAACGGCGAGGAGGTAGGGAGTCTTCTTCAGCTTTGCCAGGGTGCAGACCGAGATGACCAAGGGAGTAGTTATCAAGACCACTGCATCGTTGACCAAGACGGCTGAGGATCCGGCCACGAAGATCATCACCAATAGAAGGAGGCTGGAGGGCGACCTTGATGCCCTGATGAGCGTCACAGCGAGGTATTGGAGGAGGCCTGTCTGAACCATCAGCTGGACGATTAGGAAGGCGCCAAATAGAAACGCTAAGATGTCTAGGTTCATTGCCGAGAGGGCCTGGCTGAAACTGATGGCACCCAGGGTCATGAGCAGGATGGCCCCAATGAGCATGGCCATCCAGAGTTCGATCTTGAACTTTCCGATTCTCCTGACGGCAATCAAGAACAGCACTAGGAGAAAGACAAAGAGTACCTCAAGCTGCATCACAGACAACGGCGCCGAGCAGACCCCCGCCTAAGCGTTAAGTATCCCCACAGCCCCCCTATTAAATAAAGGTAAGGTGTTTGATCCACCGGATCCTCGCCCTCGTCAGCTCTTCGCCCGAGCGAGCAGGCGCTGCTTGAGAGCATCAATGTGGGCAAGATATTTTATTCCATAATCTGCTGCGTCCATCCCTTCCATGGCAATGATGAGCTCTCCCTGGCCGTGAGCAGGGACCTGAAGGGCGGAGGAGGTCGTCAAATCGACTTGGCTAAAATTCGAATGGAGGGAGGGGGAGGGGATCCCCGGACAAATGATGGTTAAGGCAGCGCTCTCCTTTGAGGCGGACCTTGTGGTGGTGGGCAGCCTGGGCGAAGGAGGTATTGCGAGGCATCTGGCGAGCAGTGCCGTTGAATACATCGTTAAGAGGTCGCCCTGCGGCGTCGTTGTGGTCAAGAAGGGCAAGGCGGTCTTCTGAGGAACGCCGCCATCTGGGAAAGGTTATCAGTTTGCAGGAAGAAGTAATCGATTGATTTGGAAGGCTGAGGGCTGTCTATGGATTCCGGCTATAGAGGGAAGGTTCTGGAACTCATCAAGAGCCTAAACCTCCAGGTTGGGGACAGGGTGGAGGTGGCCAAGGAGACGGAAAGGTTTGTCGGGGTGCTCATGCCCAGGTCAGAGCTCGAGGACGATCGGCACCTGGTAATAAAGCTGGATGACGGCTATAACCTAGGGCTTGGCATAGAGTCCCTGGCCCTGAAGAAGGTCCAGCAGGAAGCGCCAAAGCCTCCTGCTCCCCCCGCCCAGCCAAGGACTGGGCAGAACCTCCCCTGGGTCTCCATAATCAGCACCGGCGGGACCATAGCCAGTCGGGTGGACTACAAGACTGGGGCGGTGAGCCCTGCGCTGACGGCTGCAGACCTCTACCAGTCAGTCCCCGAGCTGGGGGAGATGGCAAACATAAGGACCGAGATACTGCTGAGCCTCCTCAGCGAGAACATCGAGCCGGCCAACTGGTCTTCGATGGCCAAGGCCGTTGCCTCGCACATAAAGGATGGGGCGCAGGGGATAGTGATAACCCACGGCACCGACACCATGGGCTACACCGCGGCAGCCCTGAGCTTCGCCCTGCGGAACCTCCCTGTGCCGGTGGTCCTTGTCGGGTCCCAGCGCTCTTCGGACAGGCCCTCCTCGGACGCCACCCTCAACCTGAAGGGGGCTGTGCAGGTGGCTGCCCAGGTCCCCTTTGCAGAGGTCTGCGTCCTGATGCACGGCGGGAGCAGCGATGAGGCCCTCCTTATCCACAGGGGGACGAGGGTCAGGAAGCTCCACACCAGCCGCCGTGACGCCTTCAGGTCGGTCAATGCACGACCCATCGGCCAGCTGGTGGGTGGGAAGATCAAGATCTTTGGGGACACAAGGAAGAGGGGAGGCAGCCTTGAGCTGAAGGCAACCTTCGACGAGGATGTGGTGCTGATCAAGTCTTACCCTGGCGTGCCGACTGACCTCTTCGACCCCATAATTCACAGGGAATTCCACGGCATAGTACTGGAGGGGACGGGCCTCGGGCATGTGCCGACAAGCCTCTTCAACCAGATCAAAAGGGCAACCGAGGCGGGAATGGCTGTGGTGATGGCGTCCCAGTGCCTCCACGGCAGGGTCAACATGAACGTCTACAGCACGGGGAGAGAGCTGCTAAAGCTGGGGGTCATACCAGCCGAGGATATGCTGCCGGAGACGGCCCTCGTCAAGCTGATGTGGGTCCTGGGCCAGACCACGGACCCGAAGAAGGTCAGGGAGATGTTCCTGCAGGACATCGCAGGAGAGCTCTCGCCAAGGAGCGAGTACTCAGAGGATCTGGAGGACTAGAGATGGCTGGCGTGAGGGTCGGGATCGAGATACACCAGCAGCTGGACACCCGCGAGAAGCTCTTCTGCGGCTGCAGGACTGTCCTCAGGGAGGAGGAGCCCGACTATACCGTTAGGAGGAGGATGAGGGCCACGGCCAGCGAGATGGGGCTTGTCGACAGGGCAGCGCTTTTTGAGTTCGGGAGGGGGAGGGTTTTTTCCTACCAGGGGTATCGGGACACCACCTGCCTCGTTGAGCTGGACGAGGAGCCGCCCCACGACCTGAACAGGGAAGCCATTGGCATCTCGCTCACGGTTGCGCAGCTCCTCAATATGAGGATCGTCGAAGAGATCCATGTGATGAGGAAGATCGTGATCGATGGCTCCAATACGACTGGCTTCCAGCGGACGGCCAAGGTGGCCTTCGGGGGATGGCTCCTGGACGGTAAAGAGCGGATAGGAATGCAGTCACTCTGCCTCGAGGAGGATGCCGCAAGGAAAGTCTCAGAGGATGCAGCGGGGACCACCTACAGGCTCGACCGGCTTGGCATACCGCTGGTGGAGATAGCCACTGCCCCCGACATCACCAGCGGAGAGCAGGCGGGGCGCGTTGCCCTGGCCATGGGTAGGATCCTCCAGGCCACAGGGAAGATCAAGAGGGGGCTGGGGACTATTCGCCAGGACCTGAATGTCTCGGTGGAGGGCGGAACCCGTGTGGAGATCAAGGGCGTCCAGGAGCTGGGCGCCATAGTTAAGGTAGTGGAGAGCGAGGCGACAAGGCAGAGGAGCCTCCTGGAGATCAGAGACGAACTGGCTCGGAGGGGGGTGACGGGGGTGAGAGGAGAGGTGCATGATGTCACAGAGATTTTTTCCGGCACCTCCAGCAAAGTCCTCAGGCGCGCCCTGGATTCAGGGGGGAGGATCAAAGCAGTGCTTCTCGCCGGTTTCGATGGCCTTCTGAAGCGCGAGCTGCAGCCTGGCAGGAGGCTCGGGACAGAGCTCTCGGACAGGGCAAAGGTGTCGGCGGGGGTGGGCGGGATTTTCCACACCGACGAGCTGCCAGCCTATGGCATAACCAAGGAGGATGTTTCAAAGCTCATCGCCAGGCTCTCCAGCGCCAAGGGAGATAGCATTGTCTTCGTAGCCGCGGAGGCTGGTGTGGCAGATGCGGCTCTGGATGCGGTTGTTGAGAGGGCTTCATTGGCCATCAAGGGAGTCCCGGCAGAGGTCCGGGCTGCCAATGCCGATGGGACAACACGTTTCATGAGACCCATGCCGGGCTCTGCCCGCATGTACCCGGAGACGGATGTCCCATCCACAGTTGTCAGAGAGGCTATGGTCAAGGAAATCAGGAGCAGGTTGCCCGAGCTCCTTGACGCAAAGACCGAGCGCTACGTGAGGGAGTACGGGCTGAGCAGGGACCTTGCCGAGCTGATAGTCGACTCCCCCCACGCTGGGACCTTCGAGGCCCTGGTGAGGGAGGATGGGCTGAGCCCCTCCTTTGTTGCCGCCACCTTTGAGTACACGTTAAAGTCGCTGAGGCGGGAGGGCGTCGACGTGGAGGAGCTTAACCGGGAAAAGACCAGGGAAGTGCTACTCAGGGTGCACAGGGGGGAGGTTGGCAAGGAGGCGATGCCAGACATCCTGCGGTGGTTGGCTTCCAACAGGGGATCCGTTGACAGTGCCCTTGAAGCCCTTGCCCTCCGCAGGGTTGGAGACGAGGGGCTGAGGAAGGCTGTGGAGGAGATCGTGGAGCGAAACATCGAGCTCGTCCGCAGCCAGGGCGAGAGGGCCCTAAGCCCTCTCATGGGAGACCTCATGAAATCCTTCAAGGGAAAGGTAGATGGGAAGGTCCTCCACAGCATGCTGAAGGAGGAAATCTCCAAGAGAATTGCGGAGTCCCCCAGATAACCTTTTTAATTTTTTGGTCGATAGGAATTCTGATTGGTGTGCCAGGTGTGCGGCATATTCGGATGCCTTAGCGAGGGTGCCCCGAGGGCCATTCTGGAGGGGTTAAAGATGCTAGAGTACAGGGGCTATGACTCGGTGGGCTATGCCGTTGTCAAGGGGAGGGGGGTGGAGGTCCGGAAGGAGAAAGGTAGGATTTCAGACTTCATCGCGGGCCTCGATACAAAGAACCTCGCGGGGGATGTTGGGATCGGCCACACCAGGTGGGCAACCCACGGCGCGCCCTGCAGGGAGAACGCCCATCCCCATACCGACTGCACTGGGACCGTCGCTGTGGTCCACAATGGCGTCCTTGAGAATTTCCTGCAGCTGAGGGAGGAGCTGAAGGCGAGGGGGCACAGGTTCACCTCCAACACCGACAGCGAGGTAATACCCCACATAATAGAGGAAGGGCTTGAGTCGGGACTTGATCTCAGGAAGGCTGTTGCCCGCGTACTCGAGAAGGTCACTGGCTCCATGGCCATCGCCGTCCTGAGCAGCAGGGAGCCAGGGCGGATAGTGTGCGCCCGGAGGGACAGCCCCCTTGTTCTGGGCATAGGAAAGAAGGGCGCCTTCTGTGCCTCGGATATAACAGCCCTACTCCCTTTCACCAAGGATGTCCTGGTCATGCAGGACGAGACGGTGGCGGTGCTGACAAGGAAGGGGATACGGGTGGCAGGCAGGGAGGGGAAACCCCTGAAGGCCGAATTCATGAGGGTGGATTGGGACCAGAGTATGGCCGAGAAGGGGGGGTTCGCCCACTTCATGATAAAGGAGATCTTTGACCAACCCATGGCGATCAAAGAGACCCTGAAGATACCTCCGGGGTTCATCGACCGCTGCACTGCGCTCCTCGACAATGGGTTTTACATGACGGGGTCAGGCACCTCGTACCATGCTTGCCTCTCGGCGTCGTATTCGCTTTCCAGGAGGCTGGGCTTGGATGCCAGGGCGGTGCTCTCCTCGGAGTTCTATGATGCCATAGCGGATCTAGAAGGAAAGGCGGTGGTTGCGGTTTCGCAGTCGGGGGAGACGGCAGATACCCTCAGCGCCGTTAAGTATGCCAAGTCGAAGGGGGCGAAGATACTGGGCATCACCAACACGCTCGGCTCCTCGCTCACCAGGCTGTCAGATGCATACCTGTGCACCCAGAGTGGGCCGGAGATAGGCGTGGCCGCCACAAAGACCTTTCTGACGCAGCTGACGGCCCTAAACATGCTCACACTCAAGCTTGGCCTGAGGCGTGGGGCGCTGACGGAGCCTGCCTACGCCTCGACATCGGCCGCCATGGGCTTGCTGCCCAAGCTGGTTGCCAAGCAGTTGGAAGGGGCTGAGAGGGTGAGGGCGCTCGCCATGAGATATGCTGGAAGGAAGGACGCCTTCTTCCTGGGCAGGGGGATCAATGTGGCCACGGCAATGGAGGGGGCCCTCAAGCTGAAGGAGATAGCCTACATCCATGCCGAAGGCTACGCGGCAGGAGAATCGAAGCACGGCCCCATTTCGCTGGTGGAGCCCGGCTTCCTCTGCGTCTTCATAGCGCCCAAGGATTCGACCAGAGGGAAGATCATAGGGAATGTTATGGAGATGAAGGCGCGGGGGGCATACATACTCTCTTTGGTGAGCCGGGGGGACAGGGAGCTTGAAGACGTTTCCGACGACTATATCGAAATCCCGGAGGCAGAGGAATGGATCTATCCCATCCTCTGCACTGTGCCCCTCCAGCTCTTTGCCTATTACATTGCGTCCATCAGGGGCCTTGACCCGGACAAGCCGAGAAATCTAGCGAAGTCAGTTACCGTCCTCTGAAGGGCTGTTGGGAATGCCCGGAAGGTGCCGAAGGCTCACTTGGGCTTTTTCTTTGTCTCTTCCTCTTCCTGCTTCCCCTTCTTTCCCTTCGCAACGATACCACCCACGGGTGCCTCCTCAGGGGCCTCGGCGGGTGCCGTCAGTTGGGGTTCCGATGATAGGAGCTTCCTGAGCTTGACCGTGGCGTCCTCCACGGTGTCGCCTTCAATCACCTGGATGTTGTAGATGCCGGCCACCTTCCTGGCGTTGTCCTGTAGTCCTGGCACGGCGATTATTATGGCCTTTGTCGGGTTGGTGTCCATGACTTTTGCGGACATGGCCAAGATCGGCCCTTCGTTTATCCTCGACTTGGATATGGCCAGGTCGATTGCCACTATCTTCTTATTCTTGTTGATGCCCATGATGCCGAAGGTGTGGTTTATCCCAGACTTGCCCTCGAGGATGCCAGGCATTGTCGGGGTCAGCTTTGCATCATTGAGCGCGTCGGACACTGGCTTGCAGATGAGGAGGCGGGTGGAGAGCTCGTCTATAACCTCTTTCTTGATCACAACCCGGTAGACGGCCGAGATGAGGACATCCTGGATGTCGATCTCCTTGTTACAGGTCCTGCAGACATACTTCACCTTGGGTGTGTCGAACTGCTTCTTGCAGGAGAGGCACCCGTACCAGATACCCACATTGCGGTAGTCCTTGCCCTCCTGCTCAAGGGTCTTGCCGCAGCTTGGACAGACAAGCTTACCCTCCTTCTTCTTGAAGCTGGAGAGGAGGGCCATGACCCCGTCTGCCACGTGCTCTATGAGCAGCTCCTTGTCAATCTCAGTGGAGTTGCAGAACGGGCAATGGAACCTTACCGAGACCTGGTCGGCCACACAAGTCTGACACTTCAGCACCTGGTC
>CAYZHK010000027.1:0-6818 GCA_964477685.1 uncultured Nitrososphaerota archaeon | reverse complement strand
ACCTGGTCGGCCACACAAGTCTGACACTTCAGCACCTGGTCATGGTACATCTTGGTGCCAAGTCCCAAATTGATGATCTTCTTGGAGATCTCCACAGATTCCGCTGCAGTCAGGTTGCAGTTCTTCACGATATCTGGATAATAGAAGCCCATGGAGGGCTCGAAGGAAGGAACAAGCTCATTCTTGTCTGATCTGATCAGGTATTCGAAGACGCAGACGGTCTTGGGGTCGTCTGCTATCAGCCCATAATAGGATCCGGGAGCTGCATCATCGCAAGCCAATCTGTGTTACACCACGCCCAATTTCCCATGAAGGTGGTGTCATGTTAGTACTCCAGTTATTTAAGATTATGCAAGGAAGTGTTTTACACTTAACTGTAGTACAGTTAGACCATCGGCAGATTTATCTCCCCCTGCCGGCTGAACTTTCAGCCGGGGCAATGAATTGGAATTCGGGTTCGGATACAAGATGACGAGCCGGGCTAGTTGAGCTCCCCTCCTCCAGAACAGGATTAATTAATCCAAAAAGCTCAGAGAAATCTGGGCAATGATCGAGGGACAAAGCGTGGAACAAGTGAAGAAGCCGCTACAGTTGTGAGCCCTGATTTTCAGAGGTAGACCAATCGGAGTGGCAGAGAGGCTTGCGCCCTTCTTATTATTCGATATTCTCTTTTTCCTCGTCTTCCGCTTCGGCCTCCTCTTCGGACGGGGGCTTTGTGGACTCCAGCGCCAGCTCCACTATGTGCCCCTCGGAGATCGGGTCGATATAGGGGGCTACGACGAGCACTTCCCGGTCCATGTAGTTGTCTTCCATATAGACATTGTCGAAGGAGATGATATAGACGGGGACATGGAAAACCACGCTGCCGTTTGAGGCCCGCTGCAGTTCGTGTTTGGAGTAGAGGTCATGCTGCTCCTTGGTTATAGGGGCCTTGGCCTCGATCGGGTACTGCGAATCCCTGATGACGGTGAAATCAGCGCTGTCCATCAGCCAGAGTGAGAGTGCGTCCAGAACCGTCTTCTTGACTATCTCCTTGAATTCGCCCTCCACCCTATTTTTGGATACGAGCTGCCCCTCCTTGGCACGGACTATCATTATCTGGCTCATGGTTGTGGCCTCATGCCTTAGCTATAGCCTCGCTAAGGATCCTAATTCCCTTTTCCATGTCAGGCATCCCTTTCTCGTTGGAAGGGACCCGGGTCATCACGTGCTTCATGATCCCTCCCTCAAGCTTCAGGAAGGTCTGCGGGATGTCAACGCCTCCGAACTCGTCCTTCTCGCCGTGGCTGATGAGTAGGTCATAATCCTCCTTCCTGATCTCGAAGGGGACCTTAGTAGCCAACGAGACCGCCTCGGCAATTTTCATGGCGTACTGGCTTCCCTTCTCCCAATCTGCTGTGACGATTATTATCTGCTCGACTTTCATATGGGCCGCCTTTGAGTCATGAAAAACACCCTCAATTAAATACCCATCGGTCCAGCCTAGCTGAACCTCGGCCTCATGGAGATGAGCATTGGTGTGTAGGACGGGACCCTGGGCTTTCCGGAGATCTGCTCCTCGATGAGGGCAGCCAAGCCATCCTTTGCCACTTCGACTTGGGCGCCGCCCCTGACCCTCACGGTAAGTCTCTCCGAAGAAACCTCCTTCCCACCGACAACCACGATGAAGGGGATCCACTCAACCTCAGCATCGCGGACCTTCTTCGAGACGCTCTCTTCCCTGTCGTCCACATCCACCCTCACCCCTCCTTCGGTAAGCCGCTTGGCGACGGAGAGCGCGAAGTCTACGAAGGAGCTGTTGACCGGGACCACCCTCGCCTGGATGGGGCAGAGCCAGACTGGCAGCTTCGGCACCTTGCCTCTCTGCTGGTCTTTGCCCGCCTGCTCCAAAACCGAGCCCATCCACCGCTCTATGGAGCCGAGGGAGCTATGGAGTATGATGCACCCCTTCTTCTGCCCGTCCTCGTCTGTGTAGAATATGCCGTAGCGGGCCGCGTCCTCGACATCCAGCTGGACTGTGACGAGCTGCGTGTTGCCGCCCGCCGCATCGATGGCCTGGTACTCATGCTTCAGGACCCAGTAGTGCTTCATCTCCGGGAGGAGTTCAATCAGGGCAGGCTTGTTGCAGATCCTCAGGAGCGAGACAAACCAGTCCTTATGCTGGTCGTAAAAGTCCTTGACGACCCTGAAGGCCACTGCATACTCGATCTCCATGGAGTTGGTCAGCTTGGTGTACTTCTCGAACAGGTTTGTGTACTCCTGGGTTCCCTGGTCCAAGTTCCTGCAGAAGCAGTGGAGGTCCGGCATGGTAAAGTTTCTGAGCCTCTTCAGGCCAACGCATTCCCCGCTCTGCTCCAGGCGGAAGGAAGGTGAGAGCTCGTACACCCTCACCGGCAGCTGCCTGTAGCTCATGGTTGCCCCCTTCATCATCCTAAAAAGGCCGAAGTCGCCCGCAAAGCGGAGGGTGAACTCTTTCTTCTCCACTGTGAGGCGGTAGTCCTTCTCCCTGAACTTTGAGGCCTGCTCGGCTATGTCAGGCTCGTCGGTCCTGTAGAGGTATGGCGTCTCGATCTTGCTTGCCTTCAGGTCCTTCACCGCGATGTCGTAGGCTAACTCCTCCAGAGAGTCCTTCATCACCATCCCCTTCGGATAGAACCTGAAATGGCCGATGTCCGAGGCGGGCTCGTAGTCCACCAGCTCCAGCTTCTTCATCAGCCTGATGTGGGCAGGCGCCTCCCGCTCCCCCTTGGCCCCAGCCTCGTTCTTAATGAGCTGGAGCAGCGGGGCTTCGATCTTCAACGGCGAGTAGGTCTTGGGCGAGGACAGGTCGATCGGGTGTTCGGTGCCGTCGGGGGTCAGGACGAGGAATGTGCTGGGCTTCTGGGGCTCCTTGGTCTCCTCCTTTGCCTCTGCCTCTTCGGCCTCCAGGGTGACGCTCCTGGCCAGCTCCCCGAGGGGATGCCCTTTGCACTTCAGTTCGAAGGTCTTGTACCAGCCAAAGGGCGCCCTCACGACCTCGGTCTCTGCGCGGAGCCCTGCCTCCATGAGATTGAGGACCTTAATGGCAACCATGGGAGAGGAGAGATCTGAGGAGAGGTGGGAGTAGGGGTAAAGGGCTATCCTCGCTGCCTTAACCATGTTAGCCTGCTCCAAGATGACCTTTACGGCCTTCTCTGCGATCTTCTGGGGGGACTCCTCGTCGCATTTTTCCACCGAGCAGAAAGTGGCGAGGCATTCCTCAACCCGCTTTGGCTTCCCTACACCCTCGATCTTTTCGGGGTCCTTCACCGCAGGCTCGAGGGCAGCAAATTCGATATAGTCCGAATGGATCATTAGCAAGCGCATCTGCGTCACCGCTGAATGGGTAAAGAATCGCCTGGTTTCTATATAAATGGATATGCCCTGACCTCAGGGCCGTGGGAATGCTAAAAAAACATGGCGCACGGAGCCCGGATAAGTTTTTTAGGAGGCGGGCGGGAGTGGTGTTGTGGTCTGCTATGGAGGGTTGCAGGAAATACACCGCCACGAGGGAAGAGATGCTTAGGATGAAGCATGAGTTCAGGGCTGAGAACAAGGAGACCCTCCAGACGATCAAATTCTTTGCCCTCCTGAGGCACAAGAGGGCTGGGATCGCCAGCTAGCGCGAGAAGAAGTCCAGCTTCTTTATCCCAATGATTTCGTCAAACTCTATGCCAAGGGCCTCCAGCACCTGGCCAAAGGTGGACTCGATGTGCCCCACGTACTTGTCCACGTCCACTTCGTCGATGCGGGCGAGCTGAACCGGCTTGACCCCCAGGTTCCCCTGCACCTTGACGTAGGAGATAATGTCGCCCGGCTTGACATCCTTCCCCTTCTCGGCGAGCTGTTTTGCAGCCTTCACGTGCTGGGGGGTAGTTTTCCTGTAGCCGCTTATCGGCCGGGAGAGCATGACCCTGAAGGTTAGCTCGTCCAGCGAGAACTTCCTGCCCTTCAAGCCGGTGTAGCACTCCTGGACGATGTCCTTTATCCTGCTCTTGGCCTTGGCGAAGTCCTTCTCATTTTTGACCTCCTTCAGCACTTGGGTCATCTCCCCGAAGGCGGACTTTATGAACAGGGGAGTGTTCCGCTTCTTCCCCATCAGCCCCTTGATGTCCACTACACCGCTGTCCAAAACACCTAGGTAGTTTTTCTTGCGGCCTGAAAATGTTACGAAAACGTAGCGTTTGTCCACTTCCAAGTCGATGCCGAATGTAGTCTCTGCCCAACTCGAGAGAGACTCGATATGCTCCTTTGTCGGTTTGTACAGGAATAAAGAATCGGTGTCCGAATAGACGACTTTCATGTCAATCTGGCTTGCCTTTGTGATTGTTTCCATGATAATATGGCGCCCTACGGCAGTTGTGCTATCGGCAAGAGGAAGGCAGTAGAGAGGGAATATGGTCGCCCCGAAGACGCCATAGCTTGCGTTAAGGAACACCTTCAGTGCCTGCTGAACCACCTTGTACCAGTTGCGCTCACCCTTGGAAACCGACGGGTCCTTCGACTTCTGCTTGAACCATTTGACTCTTACGTCCCTGAGCAGGCCGATAATGAGGCCCATCATACCAACCCGCTTCGTGCAGACCCAGTGGGTTGTGTCAGGGACCAGGTTGCTCCTGCACTCAGGATGTGGGCATCTTACAGTCTCGTAGCTGAGGTTCCACCGCGATATGATGCTGGGGTAAAGGCTGGCAAAATCCATCACCACCACGTCAAAGTAGACCTTTGACTCGGGCTTGATCACCAATGCGCCCTGGTACTTCTTCCCCTTGATGATGGCAGTAGTGGAAGCTTCGCCCTTCATCGATTCTATATCCACCTGGCGCGGGATTAGGCAGTCCTTTGCCCGGTGTTCCGAGAAGAAGAGGCTCCTGATCCAGCGGGATACGCCCTGCCGCGTGACGTCCTCCATGGAGAGGCGGGATACCCTCATTATCATGGTGACCAGGCTCATCACCAGATTGCCACTGAAGGTGGTCAGCGCCAGTGTGATCTCAGAGTCCCTGAAGCAGTAGGCCATAAGCTCGTTGTAGCTGAGCTCCGACACAGTCCTCTCGATAGGGATCTTCCGCATGTTTATCAGGGCAGAGGCTATGATATCCAGGGACACCTCCCTGTAGGCGTTCCCGAAGGCATAGATCTGGATGGCGTGGTTGTGGAAGAACTTGTAGAGGTCTAAATGGATGCCAATTGGGAGGAGGGCGATCTCCCTCCCCATAAGTATGGGTATCTCCTCCTTCCGTAGGCCAAGCACCTGGGCCCGCCTCCACAGGTAATGGAGGTCGAAATTGTCGCCGTTGAATGTGAGGACGATGGGGTAGTCCACCATATGCTTGAATATTTCCTTAAGGAGAGCCAGCTCGTCGTCGAAGTACTGGACCTGTACATCCCCCGGGAGCTCTTTGGTCTTTGCCCCCTCCTCCACGCCGGGCCTCTTCAGTACCACAACCTTCTTCATCCCGTCCGAACCTGCCAGGGACGCGCAGATCACCTGGTTCCTGGCCTCCCTGGGGTCAGGTATTCGGTCCAGTGCCTCCGTTGCCACTTCAATGTCCATGGCCATGCGCCGGTAGTCGGGGACTGGGCTGACAAAAAGGGGAAGCCAGGACTCCAGCACCTTGAGGAATTCTGGAGTGGACTTTTTAAAGACGCCCCTTACCTCGTCCATTGATGCCTCAATCTGGACCCTCTCCACATTTCCCCCATGGATACGATAGGTGGATCCGGGAATGAGCTGCTGGTCGTAGATGTAGCAGTCGTGGTATCGGATGTTGTCCTCCCAGGAATTCTCGAGGATGTCCCTGAGGCTAAGCCCCTGCCCCCCTATGGAGAGTGGGTCCTTAGCGGCAACCTTGGTCATGCGGATCTCCCTGTCGTGGAGCAGGTCGTGCTTTTTGACCTCCCTGCAGCCCCTCCGGTCGAAGCCGGGATGGCTCAAGATCTGCCGGTCGGCAAGCACGGTCTTCAGGGACAGGTCTGTCAGGCAGTAGGGCTGGTGGCCTGTGTTGTCGTACCAGAAGAGGGTCTTCCCCGTATCGTGTTCGTACAGTTTCAGGAGGGCCTTTGCCTTGGAGCCGTTGTAGCTAACCGAAAGGAGTGTGCAGGTGCCGCTCTCTGACGGGGTTGCGGCCTCGAAGATGGTCCTCTCCGCAACCTCCTCGCGCTCTGGGCGCTCCCGCTCGAATGAGCCTTCAGGGACGGGTTCCTCATCTTCCTCGCCCAGCGCCTCTTCCTCAGTCTCTTCGGCAGGTTCCTGCTCCTCATTGTCCGCTGCCGCGGAAGGCTGCCTCTTAGCCCCAGCGTCCGCTGCCTGGGTCCCCTTCTCCCCCATGAATTTCTCCAGACCTACCAATTGGCGAGCCACCAGCTACTGTGAAGTGACGGCGGACTGGCAATGGCTGAATACCTAACCGGAATAGCGCCAGCGCTCCAGCCTCTCTTCCCCAGCCCACTTTTTCTTAAATTGCTTGTAGTGGTTCTCGCAGAGGTAGAGCCTCCCGGATTCCTCCACATCAAGCCCCGTCTTTTTTGCCACTGAGACGAGGGATGGGGAGAGCGACCGGACGGCTGGATTTCCGCAGCCCTTGACAGAACAGGCTTCGCCCTTCTTCACTTTGCCCATGGATGTTTCCCCTTGGCTACTCTCTGTGCCATTAAGCTTTAAATTTAGCTTTGGGATATCAATCGCTGAGGGTCCGTCGTCTAGCCTGGATTAGGACGCAGTTCCCTGCCCCATGGGCCGGGAGCGTATGCCTGCGGAGCCTGAAGTCCTGGGTTCGAATCCCAGCGGACCCACCACC
>CAYZHK010000026.1:0-18884 GCA_964477685.1 uncultured Nitrososphaerota archaeon | reverse complement strand
GTGGAGGGCAGCGTCAGCTCCCAATATGTCTCGGCGCTCATGATATCCTGCACGGGGGCGAGGGGCGCGACCACCATTGCCATCGAGGGGGAGCTCGAGTCGAAGCACTATGTCGCCATGACCTTGGAGGTCATCGAGAGTTTCGGCGGCGTGTGCAGGGCGGACGAGGGGAGCAGAGCCTTCAGGATCCCTCCCCGGCAGCAGCTGGTGCCCTGCAGGTTCCCGGTGGAAGGGGACCACTCCTCTGCAGCCTTCATGCTGGCAGCGGGCGTTTTGACGGGCGATGTCCACGTCCTGGGGGTCGGCGTCCCGTCGAGGCAGGGGGACAGCCAGGCGGTGAGTATACTGAAGGCCATGGGAGGTGACGTTTCCGCCTCGGATGATGGGATAAGGTCCTCGAGGTCCAGGCTCAGGGGCGTGGAGCTGGATGCCAGGCATGTCCCGGACCTCGTGCCGGTCCTGGTGGCTGTGGCCTCAAAGGCAGATGGCGATACGGTAATAAGGGGAGTGAAGCGGCTCAGATACAAGGAGAGCGACAGGATAGCAGCCCTCGCGGACGCCATGGGGAGGATGGGCGGCGCCATCAGGGCAGAGGAGGATGCCATAGTGGTTTCGGGGGAGCGGCTTACCAGGGGTGCGGAGATAGACCCCCGCAGCGATCACCGGATAGCCATGGCATGCTCCGTGTTGGCCCTCGCCTCCGAAGGGGCGACAACCATCAACGACGCCTGGTGCGTTTCCAAGAGCTACCCCTCCTTCTTCGAAGACCTCAGGTCCCTGGGGGCCGATGTGGAGGTTGTGCCATGACCTTCTCATTGGGCAAGGAATTCAGGATCACCATCTTTGGCGAGTCCCATGGGGAGTGCGTTGGTGCGCTCATCGAGGGGTGCCCGGCTGGGACTGCCATATCCGAGGGGGAGATCCAGCGGGAGCTGGATCGGAGGAGGCCTGGGAAGGGGCTGGGGAGCCCGCGGAGGGAGGAGGACCGGGTGCGACTGATCGGCGGGGTCTTCAATGGCCGCACCAACGGAGGGCCCATAGTGGTGGTCATTGCCAACCGGGACGTGGACTCGTCGTGGTACGAGAGGAATAGGCACATCCCGCGCCCCGGTCATGCCGACTATACCGCCTTTGTCAAGTATGCAGGCTTCAACGACTGGAGGGGCGGTGGCTTCTTCTCTGGAAGGATCACCGCGGGGATCGTGGCCGCGGGAGCCGTGGCCAGGAAGCTCCTGGCAGCCAAGGGGGTGCGCGTGGTTGCCCACCTCGTACAGATGGGGAGTGTCAGAGCAGAAGAGGATGTCCCGGACAGCGACCTTGAGGGGCTTGCCTCGCAGAGCCCGGTCCGGTGCGCCAGCAGCAAGGCTTCTCGGCTGATGGTCAAGGAGTTGGAGAAGGCTGCCGCCGAGGGGGACTCCCTGGGCGGGTTGGTGGAGTGCCGGGTCCTTGGCGTCCCGCCGTGTATTGGGGAGCCGGTCTTTGACTCCGTGGAGAGCGTCCTCTCGCACGGCCTCTTCAGCATCCCTGCCGTAAAGGGGGTTGAGTTCGGTGGGGGCTTCGGGCTGAGCGGAATGAGAGGTTCGGTGGCCAACGACGAGTTCTGCATCAGGGATGGGGCGGTATCGACGAGGACCAACAACTGCGGGGGCATACTCGGGGGGATCACCGATGGCATGCCCCTAAGGATGAGGGTCGCCTTCAAGCCCACCCCGTCCATAGCGAAGGCGCAGCGGAGTGTGGACCTCTCCAGAATGGAGGAGGCGGAACTCCTCATCGAGGGGAGGCATGATCCCTGCGTCGCGGTCAGGGCGGTCCCAGTGGTGGAGGCCATGGTCGCGGCATGCCTCGCAGACTTGATGATAAGATCCCAGAAGATAGCAAGGACAGGGGGAGGATGATATGGCACTGGATGAGCAGAGGAGCAAACTGAACAAAATAGACGAAGAGATCGTAAGACTCCTGGACCAGAGGGTCGGAATCTGCAAGGAGATTGGGAAGATCAAGGCGCAGGAAAAGATTGAGGTTCTGGACATGAATCGGGAGAGGGTGGTGCTGGAGAGGGCGACCTCGTCAGCAGAATCGGCGCCGCCCGACGGCGTCAGGTCCGTCTTCAAGGAGATAATATCCATGTGTAGGAATGTCCAGAAGGGCATCACCGTGGCCTACCTTGGCCCCGCCGGCAGCTTCTCCCACGAGGCAGCCCTCACCGCATTCGGTGCCTCAGCGAGGATGCTCCCCTGCAGGAGGATCCGGAAGATCTTCGTGGAGGTGGAGAGCAACAGGAGCGACATAGGCATCGTTCCGCTGGAGAACTCCATTGAGGGGGCCGTTAACGAGACCCTCGACTGCTTCGTCGACCACCCAGTCTTCATTGTGGGGGAGGTCCGGCTCCGCATATACCAGAACCTCTTGGTCAACCCACAGGTCCAATCCCTGCGCGAGATAGAGCGGGTGTACACCCACCCCCAGGCCCTCGGCCAGTGCGACGGCTACGTCTCCAAGTACCTGAGCGAAAAGGAGATCGTCCTTACCGAGTCGACCGCAAGGGCGGCTGAGCACGTCCTCAGGGATGCAAAGGGGGCGGCCATCGGCAGCAGCGCAGCCGCAGAGCTCAACGGTCTCAAGGTCTATGAGGCCAGCATCGAAGACACATCCAGCAACTATACCCGCTTCGTGGTCATCGGCAGGGAGCCTCTTCCCAAGGAGGGCTCCAAGACCTCGGTCATCTTCGCCCTTGAGCATGCGCCGGGGAGCCTCGCCAAGGTGCTGGACGAGTTCGCAAGGTTTGGGCTGAATATCACCATGGTCCTCTCGAGGCCCATCCCTCTGAGGAGCTGGGAGTATTTCTTCTATCTGGACTTCGAGGGCAACGTGAACGATGAGGCGGTGGTGTCTGCACTGAAAGAGGTTAGGGGGAAGACAAGGTTCCTGAGAGTCCTGGGAAGCTACTCAAAGTTGCTATAGTGGGCACAGGCAGGATGGGAAGGTGTCTCGCGGCGCTGCTGCGTGGCCGCTGCGACCTGATGATATGCAGCAGGGCCCCCCACAGGGCAGAAGCAATGGCGCGGAAGGCGGGGGCAAAGGCAACCGGAACCGAAGGGTGCTCTGACAGGCAGGTCGTCATCCTGGCAGTGCCCAACAGCTCCCTGATTGAGGTTGCAGGCAAGATCTCCTGCATCATGCGGGCAGGTTCGCTCCTTGTGGACATATCCTCTGTGAAATGCGGCATTATCGATGAAGTGGAAGGCGTCATCCCGAGCGGCATCAACTACATAAGCATACACCCGCTCTTCTACTCCCCCCGTTCCAGAGAAAAAAACACCATAATCGTCCCTGTGCGTCCAGGGGTTTGGCTCTCCCCCCTCATGGGCCTGCTTGCGGGTGCTGGGATGCGGCTGGAGGTGGCTAATGGGACAGAGCACGACAGGGCAATGGCGGCGGTTCAGGTCGTACACCACTTCGCCCTCCTCTCTCTGAAGGCTACGCTAACCCGGATGGGATTCTGGGGTGAGGGTGACCTTGAGCCATTCATGACCAGGAGTCTGGAGAAGAGCCTCAGAGTAATCAGATCCCTCGAGAGGAACATCGCGACAATAGAAATGATCCAAAAGGAGAATGGGTTCTCCCAAATGGCGAGGGCGGCATTCCTGGATGAGGCAAAAAAACTGGACAGCTACTACTCCAAAAAACCATGATGCCCGTTCTCTTTTTCCCCCAGTGGGCCTGTTTTCGACTGTGCATCAATAGGAATAGTGGAGGGGTTTCCTGCACTGAAACACTTGCTCTGCCAGGGGCAGCCGCCGCAGGGCCGCGCCCAAGGACATTTCGGTGCCAGGAAGTAGAGGCTAGGGGTCCTATTTATCCACCCTTTTTCCCATAGCGAAGCATTTTATGTATCCGCCGAGATATATCGCTCAAAGCATAACGAAAAATGGGGAGAGTACGGTATTGGCTAGGTCCTTCAACCGCCCCTTGAGGATATCGATGGGCATCGCCGCTGTCAAAAAAATGCCTGAGGATATCGCTAGAAACCTGCTCCGAGACGAGGTCCACACAACGCTGCTGGCCATGGGGGTACCCATGGAAAAGGTGAAGAACTACAACGATGCGTTTCTGGCAGAATTACCGAAGATCCGGAAAATGCCTGACAAGGAAGCCTTTGAACACATGGTGGATGTGTCAAAAAAGTCCCTCCTCGGGCTCGGTCTCGAGAAGTCTATGGTTGACAGGCTGAGGTTCGAGTGAGTCAACGCAACGGCATGCCATCAATCCGCAGGCAGCTCAACGGGGCAGCTGCAGAAAGGATTCAGGGTTCGGCCGGCTTTCACTTGCCGAAGTTTGCTGGCAACGATGGTCAGCGGTTAGTCCCAAGAAGCCTAACCAATAGTATGCCGTGGAGTCCAGCGAAACGAAGGAGATGGCCGCCGGCGTGACCCGCCTTGGTGAGTGCTTCGTCTTCGGGCGTGGGGCTCCTGCCTGCGGGGCAGGTGCATCTGTAGGGGCGCGAAGCTGAAATATCAATGGCGCCGAGACCAGCCATCAACTTTTATTACTTGGCACAGCATTATCTGACCCATGTCCATGCTGGAGGTCTACCGGGAGACCATCTGGTGGAGGCTCTTTATCCTGCTATTGGGGGTCATAGAGATCCCTGCCTTTGCAGTCATCTCGTTCGCTTTCGCAGCAGAGCCGCCCGACGACCCCTTTACGGCCCCCATCCTCATCGTTGCGCTGGCGGCCCTCGGGCTGGTCATCTTCTCCTTTGCCAGGTTCACCGTGGTCATGACCAACTCCGGCATCGCCGTTGGCTTCAGTCTCTCCAAGAGGCGCTTCAGGTGGGACGAGGTGGCGGCGTGCTCTGTTGACAATGTATCGGCGCTAAGGTACGGGGGCTACGGCATCAAGGGAGGGGTCTACAATGGCAAAAGAAGGCTTGTCTACAACATCACCGGCGCCAAGCAGGTCGTTCTCAAGGTAAGGGGGCGGAGGTACGACGAGTTCGTCTTCTCCACTAGGAGCCCGGAGAAGGTAATGCGCATCGTTCGGATGCACACCGGTCAGTCCCCGCGACCAGTGCGATTCCGTTCGCTTTCCCATCAATCGTGACAGAAGCAGCACTACCAGTTGGCAATTCTTATAAACGGTCGGGAGAAGAACTTATTATGTCGCGCTCATTATTAGGCAAAAAGGCATCAATCGCCTTAGCAGCAATACTGGTTCTGTCAACGGTTGCTGCTCTCATCCCCTCCACCATGGGGGCATCCCCTCCCCCCATAATGTGGCTAACCCAGCTTCCCCATGAAGATTATGAGGAATACGGCTACTCGAGCCTCGACGTCTGCCCGGATGGCAGTATCATCGTGGCGGGATGGTACGATAACATCACCTCTATCGAATACAACGCCGGCGTCCTACTCAAGCTCGACACCAATGGCATAATGGAGTGGATCACCAGCTTCGGGGGCCCGACGATGAATTTCTACCAAGTTAGGGCCCTCTCCGGCGGCTCCTATATCGTGGTCGGAGATGCTGCCTATGATGCGTATTCGGGGTCGAGGAACCTCACACTCGTGGAGTTCAACTCAGCGGGTTCCGTCTCCTGGAACATGAGCTACCCCATCAGCGCAAACCACTATGAGATCAAGCCCGTCTCGGACGGCTTCATAGTGGCAGTCTCACCCTCAGACTCAACACCGGGCATGGGGGCACCGTTCATTATCAAGTTTGACCTCTCCGGTAACATGCAGTGGAACAAGACCTCATGGATACCCGGGAGCAGTTACGTTTACCTGACCTTCGCGCCGGAGGGATACATCCTCTATGGGTACGTCTCAGGCTACCAGATGGTCGCCAAGCTGAACAACGACCTTGGGCTTGTCTGGCAGAAGTACTACTCCGGCACCGACATGGGTGGCATCATAGCCGGGGCCCTCTCCGATGGCAGGATCTGGGCCACGTACCAGGACCTTGAGTACGTCTCCTCAGCCAACGACAATTCCACTACAATGATGCTGCTTGATACAAACGGCAACAGCCTCTGGAACGCAACCACCCTCTGGGGGGTCAGGATGAGCCTTCTGGCCCAGCCGCAGCAGACCAGCGACGGCGGGTACCTGATCGGCGGTCAGTTCATCGCCAACACCGTGTCCAACGTGACAGGCTTCATCACCAAGCTGGACTCGACCGGGCACCTTGCCTGGACAAAGCTGATCGACATCCCGGGCTACTCCAGTTCCGTAATCAAGGCAGTGCCGGTCAGCGACGGATACATCGGCATCGGCAACGTGGCAGATTACGCTCTCGCTAGGCATAGCATATATGCCGCCAAGCTCGCCAGCGCCGAGGGGCAGGCCACCAAGCAGAATGCCACACTCACCCTCCAGTCCTCACGCACCAGCGCCACGAACTCCGAGAGCTTCACCCTCAGCGGCTCGCTGTCTGCAGCCAGGTCCGGCAACGTGGCTCTGCAGTGGTCCATCAACGGCAGCGGCTTCATCTACAGCCGCAACGAGACCCTCACGAATGGGCAGTACAGCACATCCTTCGGGCCTTCCCCGCCCGGCACTTGGGCATTCAAGGTCGTCTGGGCAGGCGACGCCGACTACAACCCCGCCGAGTCCAACACGGTCTCGGTGACGGTCACCCAGCCCGCCGCCCAGACCGCCACCGTCACCTTCTCGGTCCAGGGCATCGGCGACTTCACCGGCAACATCCTTGCGGTGGACGGCAGCAACTACGCAGTCTCCCAGCTTCCAAAGGCCTTCACTTGGGAGGTGGGGAGCAGCCACTACTTCGAATGGCTCTCTCCCGTTGCGTCCTCTACGGCCAACTACACCTGGTCCTCCACAAGCGGCCTCTCCACGTCCAGGTGGCAGAACCTGGTGGTGGCCGCAGTTGGGGGCAGCGTGATAGCCACCTACAGCGGTCCGCCGGCGAAGTCCGGCTGCTTCATAGCCACGGCTACCTACGGCTCGGCTTCTGCGCCGCAGGTGCAGGCCCTCCGCGACTTCCGCGACGGCATCGCCATGAAGACCTTCGCTGGCTCCAACTTCATGCAGGGCTTCCTGACCTGGTACTACTCCTGGTCCCCGCCGGTGGCAGATAGCATTGCCCCCAGCGACACAGCCAGGGGTGTAATGCGCGTTGCCCTTCAGCCGCTGCTGAACATCCTCCAGGTAGCCACGGTCGCATTCTCGGCCCTCTCTTTCAACCCTGAATTCGCAATTGTCTCTGCTGGCTTCATCGCAGCCGCCCTCATCGGCTTGATCTACTTCCTGCCCGTCGCAACAGTCTCACTCCTCGGCCTGAGGAGGCTCAGGAAAGGCACCACCCTTCCGCATGCCTCGCGGGCTCTCAGCCTCGCCTCCATCCCCTGGCTCGCCAGCCTAGCGCTCATAGTGGTGGCCGAGCTTCTGATGGCGCCGGGGCTCATGGTATTGGCTACCCTGGCATTTGTTGCCCTCACCGTGATCATGGTGGCGGGCACGGCTTCGCTCTGGCTCGTGGGATTGAAGCTGGAGCGATAGCCCCCACTTTTTTTCCATTGGTCCCCTGCCCCTCCACTACCCTCAAATATCCTGCCCGCAATATCCTTATGTGATGGGGATTTGCCAATGGCCGCACAATTTGCAGCATATGTGGGCTGCCTATTTGCAAGCCCGGCGCAGTACTGGGACACTATCACCATTGTGACAGCCATCGTGATAATCGCCGTCGGCGCCGTTGCCGCATTCGCTATAGTCAAGTCCATCCAGCTCTGGCTCAAGCCCCCCAAGGTCGCCCCCCTAGTGGAGGGCGAGAAGGTCGTGGCTGCGGAGGATGCCAAGGCCGGCGAGGAGATCTTCGTCATGTACCGGGGGGAGTACTGGAAGGCCCGGTCGCCCAAGGGCATAGCCCAGGGGAAGGCCTACCGCATCGCCAGCAAGGACGGTACCGTCCTTATTCTTGAGCCGTTGGAGTAGACCTGTCAGCCTCTCCCAAGGGCCTTCAGGTTTCTGGGGAAGACCGAGAGGTCGAGCCCTACTGCCCTGAGCTTCTCCTCCACTCTTTCCGCCTCAGCCCTGTCAGAGAAATCTCCCCCCAGCAGGTATTCGGTCTCCTCCTCCGAAAACTCGCCGCGGTCCTCGGTCCAGCCGATGACCCCCCGGTTCGCCGGGCAGACCCTCTGGCAGATCATGCACCCAACCAGGGCGTTGTGCCAGGACGGCTTCACCCAGTCCGGGAAGGGCGCATCCGCCTGCTTCTCATTGTGGTACGTAAGGCAGTGCTCCGCATTTGCCATGAAGCCCGTCCCGCTCATCACCTTGGCCGGGCAGGCATCAATGCAGAGCCTACAGCCTTCGCACTCCGGCAGCACCTTCGGCTCCTGCCATGTGTAGTCGCGGGCGCCAACATCCGCATAGAAGGCGGTCAGCCTGAGGAAGCTGCCCCACCCTGGCACATAGGCGATGTTGTTCCGCCCGTAGTATGCGAGCCCTGCCCTGCAGGCAAGGAGCTTGAACGGGAGGTAGGCGCGGATGAAGGTATGTGAATCCCCGAATGCCCTCTTAAGCTCCCGCGCGGCTAGGCTGTCGACCTCGGCGGCATCGTAATAGGTGGGGGGGACCGTCACGGCAAATTCCTTTGCACCCCTCCTGAATCTCACAGTCAGGGACGGCTGGCGGACTGCCACCACCGCCACCGACTTGGGCTCCGGCATCTTCTCGGGTGGCTGGCATGTTATGGACGCCGAATAATCCCTGTACAGCGCCGCGTCCAGCGAACCCTCCCTGAGCCTTGAGGCGATCTCCCTCGCGATCTCCGCAACGCATTCGAAGGGGACCAACCTCCATTTGATGGAAAATTGCGGATGGCGCATGCGCATTACCGGTGATGTCTATGGGCGGTAAGGTCCTTAATCCCTTTTCGATGCCAGGGCTGCAGAAAAAGGTGGGAGGGGCGGGTCGCCACTGGCGAGGCGACCCACCGCCTTTCGTTTCAGTCAGCCTGTACCGGCCACGCGACGCCCCTAAGGACGAAGCTCAGGGTTTTGCCCCCGGCGTCAGCTCCAGAGCACTCGAGGACTGGGAAGATCCACCTGGATATGCCGCGGCCCGAGGCGATGGTATAGTCCACCCCGTTGATGACGATGTTGCCCTGCACGTTCTCGATGTTGAGGATCCACCAAAACTGGCTTGTGATGGTGGCCGTCAGGGTGGCGTTGACCCTGTAGTGCTTGATGGTCTCCTCATCGACCCTGATGTAGGCCTGGCCCCAGAACTTCACGGTTGTGGTTTTCGGCAGGTCGCTGGCAGTGGAATCCTGGGCAACCGTGGCCTGGATCGGGGCAGCGGCCACGGGCGCAACCGTCGCAAAGGTCGCAACCATGACCGTGGCCACGGCAGCAAGGGCGAGCATCTGCGTGCCTGAAAGCCCCATTCTCGATTTCATCGGGAAAAGACGGGGCGGGAGGCGATTTAATGGTTCACACTTTCAAGTTCCTTCCCATCGTTTCAGGTTTCTGAACACCCTGAAACCTCTTTTCCCATGGAACTCAGCTTCCGAAGGCGCATATTGCGGAGAGATGAGGCACCGCCCACAAACCTGCCTAGGGTTATTATATCAGCTCCGCCCAGAGTAGGGGCATTAAAAACCACCATGGTGAGCTGCAGTGGGGCTGCATGATTCCCTGAAGAGGACCATCGAAAAGATCTTCTTCGGCGGGCGGTCGACAAGGACAAGCGAGTACACGACCTATGTCGCCGGGAACGTCCTCCTGATGCTCCTCCTCCTCTTCGTCCTCCTCAACACCATCGGCTACGACTGGACCGGCTCGCTCTACCCGCCGGGCTCGGGCTACCGGCTGGACTACCTCACGGGTGGACTTGAGAACGCCATACCGCTGGTCCCAGAGTTCGTGATCTTCTATATTTACCTCTTCTACCCGCTGGCCATTGTAACCATGCTCTTCTTCAGCTTCGCGGAGTACCGGAAGGGATACGCCCTCGGCTGGTCGCTGGTGGTGATCAACGCCATCGCCCTGGCGGTCTACGTCATATTCCCGGTCTCGACCTACTGGTGGCGGCAGGAGTACCTCGCCAATCCCATCGTCGGCAGCTTCTGGGCAGACCAGGTCTATGCCGTCTGGGCAGGGGATACATCCTTCAACTGCTTCCCGTCCCTCCATGCCGCGGTCTCCACCATCTGCTTCTTCACCTGGTACCGCTACAGCAGGGTGAGGCGCAGCGGGGCGACGAAGGTCGTGGCATACATTGCGCTTTTTATTGCTGCCGGCGTCATCCTCTCGACCCTCTTCATAAAGCAGCACTATGTTGCCGACGAGATTGCCGGCATACTACTGGCATGGGCGGTTGGTGAGACCCTCTTCGACAGGCTTTGGCCCTCCCAAGTGAAGGGCTGATCTCCGCTCCACAGCGCATGCCATGACCCTTTGCCTTGGTCCGCCCCGAGGGGCTAAATCATATATTGTTGCGGGCGCCGAGGAATGGTAGAGATACACTTACCATGCCCAAACGAAAAGACGCGACCGAGGAGATCCTCACCTACGCCAGGTCCATGGGTGCTACGCTGGCCGGCGTGGCCGATCTGAAGCTCCTCAAGGGGATGCCCCTCTATGGCGGGGTCTCCTTCGAAAGATTTAGATACGCCATATCCATTGCGGTTGCCCTCCCCAGCGAGGCCATCGAGATGATAACCGACGAAGACCCTGGCATGCTCTACGCCTATGCCTACCGGGCAGCCAATGTCCTATTGGACAGTGTCGCCATGGAGACGGCGGCCGAAATAAACAGGCTCGGCTACCGCTCGCTGATCATCCCCGCGAGCATGAGGGTGATGCGGGCCGAGCAGGCCGGCCACGCCTCCCACAAGGCCTTTGCCTGGGCCGCAGGGCTGGGTTGGATCGGCAGGAATGCCATGCTGACCAACCCCCAGTTCGGCTCCAAGCTCAGGTTCGCCACCGTCCTTACCGACATGCCCCTCAGACCCGGCAAGCCGATCTCCAACGGCTGCGGCATCTGCAGGCTCTGTGTCGTCAGATGCCCTGCCAAGGCCTTCAGGTACGTCCCCTTCGAGATCCGGCCCTCCTGCAGGGAGGAGATATTCGACGCCGACAAGTGCTACCAGTACCTCCTGAAGTGCAAGGACGTTCTGGCGAAGGAGCACCACATGGTCGAGCATGCTGCCACCATCTGCGGCGTCTGCATCAAGGTCTGCCCCATCGGGAAGTCAGCCGTCCAGAAGAAACCTCAGTGAGCCTTGGAGCCCGAGGGCGCCATCCATTCCCCCAGCCACCATGGCATAGTTTTTATCTTCAGAAAACCCAGTGATCCTTGGGGTTTTTCATGAAGGGTTTTGTGGACAGCATCGAGAAAATAACCGAGTCGAATACCAACTTCAGAAAGGTGCTCTACACCGGGAAGTACAGCCAGCTGGTCGTGATGAGCCTCCCGCCCAAGGTGGAGATCGGCATGGAGGTCCATGACGACGTGGACCAGTTCTTCAGGATCGAGACCGGCAATGGCAAGGTGATAATTGATGGCAAGAAAACCGTGCTGAGGAGCGGCGCCGGCATCGTCGTCCCGGCCGGGGCAAGGCACAACGTTGTGAACACCTCGGCAAAGCGCCCCCTCAAGCTCTACACCATCTACTCGCCCCCGGAACACCAGGACAAGGTGGTCCGGAAGACCAAACAGGAGGCGATGAAGAAGGAAGAGCATTTCGACGGCAAGACCACCGAATGATGGCAGGCTCCCCTCCACCAATGTTTGGCAAGGGAGGCGGGGATAAACCTCCCACCCCACCTGTTTTTCAAAAAGAATTCTCAGGTAGATCCTGTCTTCCCATGGCTTTCTCTCCTCCTTTGGTATCTTCTCGACGGCGTACCTCAGAGCGGTCCCGGGCATCCTCCGCCTGTTCTTCATGACGTATTAGGGCCTCATCCTGGCGCGTTCTGCTCTCCTCCTTCAGCAGCCAGCCGTAGCCTTTCTGGATCAGATCCTCCCCGTTGGTCATGAGAAGGTCAGAGATCTCGAAAGCCTCCTCCAGGAATTCGCCCCTCTTTGCGGGGACTCAGTGAAACGGCTGCCGCCCTCTTCATCCACCTGTTGGGCGACTCAGCCCACCTTCTGAGCACCCCCACCTGCCTTGAGAACTTCTTGATGAAGGCGCCGACGGTGTGGTTGCAGAGGGTGTCGCATAATGCCCAGTTGTTGATGTACCTACCTGTCCACCCCTCGAACCTGGCAAGGTCCTCCTCCTCATGCCGGGCCCGGATGCCGTAGGACCAGCCGCAGGCGACGAATGCCTCCTCCGGCATGACACAGCGGTAATTATGGATGTGCCAATTGAGAAGGATGCGAAGAGGGTTAATTTCAATTTTGCGGACTATACTACAATGGAAATGACAGCAGTGCCTTGGGACGAAGCCATTAAGAGACTCATTGATTAGCACAATTTTTTTTATTGGTCGTTACCTGCAGCTGCAGGTGATGAGAAAGGGGGAAAAGAGAAAAAGGGGGAAAAAGAGAAACGCAATTAAGGAGAGAATCAATCATGCCTGGACCCATAGACATAGTCCTCTGTTTTCACAATGCGTTTCGCCGCGATATGCTGGAGATCGATAATGCTACCTTTGATGCAGCACTCAAAGGAATTGACATAAACAACATTCTGAACCGGCTCCATATAACGGGAGAGCTCCTCGACTACCACGCGAGGGGTGAGGAGGCTGCCGTATTCCCCGCTGTCGAAAAGGTAGCCCCCCTTGTGGCGAGGGCCTACCTATTAGACCATCGGGAATTAGACATAATGGTCGCAGGTCTGGAAGCGATGCGGACTGCCCCGACAGCCCTGGCAGTTACCAGGGCGACAGCTGTCCTTCATGCACATTTAAGGATTCACCTGAACAAGGAAGACTCCCATTTGTACCCTATCCTGAGAGAGCGAACGACAGAGGATGAACAGAAATCCATCGTTGGGATAATGGCAAGCAAGATACCCCCGGAAAAAACGCCAACCCTTGTTCAGTGGCTTTTACCACTATTGGGTCATGATGACCGTGCCATAGTTGCCAAGGGCTGGATGACTTTAATGCCCCCTCCGGTCTTCGCTGGGATTAAGCCCCTAATGAAAGAAACCCTCCCCCAGGACGATTGGGCCGAGCTTGTGCGTAGAATACCGGAGCTAGAGTGGCCCCACCGAGATTATCCCTCAATCCGCCAATAAGTTAGGGATAAGATATAAAAAAACGTGGAACTATCGGCTCAAAAGAATATGCCTTCAGTGTTTTTAATCCCTCATTTTTATCTATTGCAGCCCAACAGGGATATGGATTGTTATTTTTTTAACAATATCTATTTTTTTTTAACAAAAAAAATTTATGCCACTGACCCCCCTATTTGATTAGGGCGTAGTTTTAATGATCCACCATACGCCACAAAATACTTCAGCGGTCAGGGACGCTCTCAGAGATCAGGCCTTTTATTTCTATAACGCTATTGGGAGGCCGAACGGTAAGGTCGCAGGGGATCTGAAGCAGTTTTCCGAGATACTGAAGACAGTGGAAATTGAGTCGATCAACTTCCATCTCCACCGAGAAGACTTTGAGAAGTGGCTTGGAGCTATCGGAGAAGGAAAATTGGCAGCCGAAGTGTCAAAACTTCGCATGGGCGCCCTAGCTGGTGAACCATGCCGGAAGGAACTATGCCGCATGGTGGAGGCGCATCTGAGGGGATAATGTGGGGGGGATCCGCGGTTGATAGAGGTTGAGAAAGGAGGAGTTGGGTTCAGGGAGAGACCGAAGGGGAAGGGCTACGAAGATTTTGCATTTATGATATGGGTCGACTATGAAATGGGAAAATCAAGGCAGGACATAGTTGACATGCTGCGGGACAAGGGGCTATCGAGGAGGGATGCCGCCGCCTATCTTGATAAATTCCTAGACTCTTGCATAAGACAGAGCGAAATCTACGGATCGCTCCTCATATAAACCAGAGGTTTGAAGGTCGAGAGCACGGACTTCGGCTTCAAACCTAAAACCTTTTTGGGGTAAAATCTAATCTCCGCACAACAGATGGCATGTGATTGTTGAATTATTTCACAATAAAGGGATGATCAATGCAGAGCTGTTCATGGAAGAAGAAGTGAAACTGGTGCTTTAAAACTGGAAGAATCACATTGACCTAGTCTGGGCGAATGGATGGTTTTGGTTAGATAAACTCAATTTTGGGTTTGGGGTTAAATTTGACCCCAAACTTCCTGTGCATTCAGATCTTCAAGGCTCCCGCAGCAGGTGTTCTATAGTTAATACAAATTACGATTGGTTCTGATCATGACATTAGGCTGCTGAAATCTATTCACTAAAATTGAATAATTTTTAACAATAGGATTTAAATCTGTTAATTGGGAGAAATTAAAGGATTGTTTAGCATTTATAAGATGCTGTGGAAAAAATCTGAAGGGATTTGGTGAAGCATATTGAGCGTGTCTGAATTTGACCGAGCATTTTATTTTTACAATGGCATAGGCGACAATAATGGGAAATTTGCCACTGACCTTACGCAGTTTTCCGAGGCTCTAAAAACAGTAGATATCCGGTCGATCAATTTCCATCTTTATCGGGAAGATTTCGAAAAGTGGCTTAGGTTCATAGGGGAACAGGAGTTAGCGGCTGAAGTGTCGCGACTAAGAAGAAGGGTTCCGAAGGGGGAGCGATGCAGGAAGCAACTCTGCGCTAAGGTGGAGGCGCGTTTGAAGGGGTAGGCTAGGTGGGTGACTTGATTGGTGGAGACTGGAACGAGAGGGGCTAGGTTTAGGGGAATAAAAACTCCGGGATATGAAGACGTAGTCTTATTAATATGGTCGGATTATGAACTAGGAAAATCAAGGCAAGAGATAGCAAACAGGTTAATGGACCTTGGGTTGTCCCAAAGAATTGCTTTGGCATATGTCGAAAGATACATTGCATCAATCCACAAACAGTGTGAGACCTATGGATCATTGCTCATCTGAGATGCGCTAAACCCTTAATTCCTCGAGCCTTCCGATGAGCAAGATAACTATGCGCGCATGTAGAGGGTATGGTATGTCAAAGAGCAGGTTATAGTAGGTTGGGTTTGGGGGTTAAATTTCCCCCATCGGTCGCCGTAGGGGCGCCCTCCTGAAAAGGGTTATAACCTGCCGGGATCCATTGCATCATCTATCAGGTGTGAACAAACACTTGGACTTTGACAGCATGGGAAGACCGATCCCAAGGATGAAGCACTTCCAATACCGGCAGCCCCACAGGCTCCATCCGATAAGGCTCCTCCAGCATTTCCTCTGTCTGGAGAGCGAGTTCGCCACAAGGATACTGTCCCGGAGAAGCCGGGGCACCGCGGAGGATATGGAGTACCTCTGCAGGGCGAGGCAGAACGGCAACATCGAGGAGCTCGTTACGATGTCCAGGGTAGGCCGCTCCATACCCAGCAGGACCGAGCAGGTCCAGGGGGTCGTCGGCAAATACCTGAGGCTCTTCCACGACTCCACAAATGGCCACAGGGTGAACATACTCTGCCTTGGCTGCGGCGTGGGGCGGGAAGTTGTCCTGCCCCTCCGCCGGATGCAGGCCGAGGAACGCCTTGATAAGATCGGCTGCACCTGCCTGGACCTCGACCCGGTGGCCATATCCATGAGCAGGGATCTAGCCAGGGAGAACGGCCTCGACGGCAGGATCGACTACATCCAGACGGACGTCCTGAACCTGATGGGGCTCGTCGGCCAGGGCAGGATCCCCAAGAGCGACCTGCTGGTGGAGGTCGGCCTCCACGAGTACCGGGAGGAGGAGGACATGAGGGCCTGGATCAACCACTACATCAATGGGGCCCTCGCCGACCAGGGAGTCTACATAACCTCGAGCATGAGAAGCCACTGGGGGCTCCCCCGGTTCACCATGGATATCGCCGGCTGGAAGCTGATCTACAAGGACCTGAAGAAGACGGTGGGGATCGTCAACGAGAGCGGCCTCCGCGTCATCGAGAGCTTCTACGAGCCCATGGGAATGCACGGAATCGTCGTCGCCAGAAAGGGGTAGGCCTACAGGGGCCTTCGGCGGCGGAAGTAGAGGGCTGCAATCACTATCAGCGTCCCCAGCAGGAGCAGAAAGGCCGCCCCCACAAGGCTCCAGTTCCAGACCCAGCCAGCGTAGAGGGTCATCCCTACGAATATCAGAAAGATGCCGAAGACTATGCCAACAATACTGCCCCCCATGGGGGCTATGAAATATTCTTCGTCCCTCCGCCTCTCGCGGCGGTAGCGGCGCTCATGGCTTGAGTCCAATGGAGCCCCGCAACTCGTGCAGAACGTAGCATCGTCGAGATTCTCCTTACCGCACCTGTTGCAGAAGCGAACCATCCTGACAACCTCGCTATAAATCTCAAGCCAATGGGGTTATATGCGTTGTGCGTTCGAGGCCAGGGGCCAAAACCCCACTAGCGGCATAGCCTCCCGAGCGCCCCCTCTATGACCGAGATGCTGTCCCGGAACTCCTGGAGGGAGATGTTCTCGAGGGGCGTGTGGTCCAGCCTCGAATTGCCCGGGCCGTAGACCACGGCCGAGCTGCCGAACCTGTGGACAAAGTCGTTGACGTCGCTGGTCCCGGTCTTCCTGGAGAGCCTCCCCTCCTTGCCCTTGACCCCCTTGATGGCGTCGATGAAAGCCCTCACGAGCCTCGAGTCGGGGGATTCCATGTAGGGCCAGTTCTCGTCCTCCACCAGTGTCACAACCTTTGCCTCCCCCCTCTCCGCCTCCCCAATGGCCTTCAGCACCTGCTCCTTGACCGCCCCGAGGGTCTTGGAGGGCGGCACCCTTACGTCCACCGCAACCTCGCAGCGGGACGGGATGGTGTTGTCGGCACCGCCGCCGGAGATGGCCGTGACGGCAAGGGTTGGTATCTCGAAAAGGTCGCCCCCCTCGGCCGTCCACCTGCCATCCAGCTCCCTCAGCCTCCCTATGATGCCCAAGGCGATGTAGACGGCATTCTCGAAGAGCTGTGGGGCGCTGGCATGGCCGGCCGATGTGGCGACGCTGACCCTGAATAGGAGCCTCCCCTTGTAGCCCACCGTAACGGCATAGGCCCCGCTGGGCTCCCCGAATATGGCATAGTTGAAGACCTCCGTCGACTTGGCGAGGTAGTGCTTCATGCCCCTGCTCTTCCCCTCCTCGTCCACTACCGCCAGGACCGTCAGCGAGCCCTTCCCGCCCGCCTCCAAGTGCCTAGCAGCTCCGCAGATCAGGGCCGCCAGGGGGGACTTCGCGTCCACCGCTCCCCTGCCGAAGATGACCCTCCCCCTCTTCTTGACCTCGAGAAAGCCCTCCACCGTGTCCATGTGCCCGCAGAGGAGGACCTTGGGGTCCCCAGAGCCTGCCCGCCCCTCCACGTTCCCAACCTCGTCCACCCTGACCCTGAAGCCGAGCCCCCTCATCTCCTCGGCAAGGAGCTTGGATATTTCGCCCTCGCTGCCGCTGGGGCTGTAGGTTTCCAGCATCTGCATCAGCAGCGATTCCGGGTAGCCCTCTTTCATATCATGCACCGGTGGCCTGGCCTGCCGCCCTCTTCCTCTCGTCCTCTCCTATGGAGGCGCAGACGACCTTGACCACAGTCTCCGCCTCCGCCCTGGTCATGACCAGCGGGGGCAGCATCCTCAGCACAGTCTTGCCCGACTCCAGGACGATGACCCCCTTGCCCAGGCACCCGAGGATGATGTTCATGATCTCGAAGCGCATGTCAATGCCCAGCATGAGACCGAGCCCCCTCACCTCGCGGATTATCCTGCTGCCCGCCGCGTACTCCTCGAAGCCCCTCTTGAGGACCCCGCCGATCTCGGCGGCGTTCTCGACCAGCCTCCCCTCCAACAGTGCGTCCACGGCTGCGACGCTCGCTGCGCAGGAGAGCGGGTTGCCCCCGAAGGTGTTGGAGTGCTCGCCACGCTTCAGGGCTGCCATGATGTCGCCCCGCGCGAAGGTTGCAGCGAAGGGCAGGCCCCCTGCCAGCGGCTTGGCTGCACAGAGGATGTCCGGCCTGATGCCGAAGTGCTGGTGGGCCCAGAGTTTTCCCGTCCTCCCGAAACCGCTCTGGACCTCGTCCACTATCATCACAACCCCCTTCTCGTCGCAGATCTCCCTGACCTGCCTCAGGTAGTCCGGCGGCGGGACGTTGATGCCCCCCTCGCCCTGGACCGGCTCGACGAAGACCGCCGCGGTCTCCCCGTCTATGGCCTCGCGGAGCCTCTGGGCGTTGCCGTAGGGGACGAACTTGACCCCCTCGAGGAGGGGCATGAAGGGCTCCCTGTACTTCTGCCCCCAGGTCACCGAAAGGGCTCCCATGGTCTTCCCGTGGTAGCCGTTGACCATCGCGACGAAGCCCTTCTTCTTGGTAAACTTCCTTGCGATCTTCAGCGCGGACTCGCAAGTCTCAGCCCCGGAGTTGCTCAGAAAGACCCTGTCGGTCCCATCGGGCCTGATCCTGTACAGCCGCGAGAGGCACTCCTCCCTGGCATCGTTGTAAAAGGAGCCGTGGCAGGTGATCAGCCTCTCTGCCTGCCTCTTTATCGCCTCCACCACCCGCGGGTTGGAGTGGCCCAGCAGCGCGACCCCGTAGCCGCAGCTGCAGTCTATGTATTCCTTCCCAGCGGCATCCCACACCTTGGCGCCCTGCCCCCTCACAAGGGTTATGGGCCTCTTCCAGAATGTGTCCGCCATGAAGGTGTCTTCGTAGCTGGTGATTGCTGTCATAGCGAAACAACCGTTCCCTGCTTCCCCTCAATGGCATGCGTCAGGGGCTTCTCGGTGAAGCCTGAGGTTATGACCGCCCTCCCGGCACCGCCCCTCACGGCCTCCACGGCAGCATG
>CAYZHK010000025.1:0-19092 GCA_964477685.1 uncultured Nitrososphaerota archaeon | reverse complement strand
ATGTGGTGGCGACTGAGGGTCGCTTGGCGGACTCCGGATATATAGTGCAAAAGGGGCAACTGGTTATAGCGGTTTGGGTTCATCCTTCGGGATGGGGGGTATGGGAATATGGGAATGCGGAAAGGGGAAGCCACGGTACTCACGACAACTTTGCTGATTGCCATATCAGTGATTTCCGCGTCCTTTGTCATTTCCTTGGTCCAGCCCCAGAATTATGTCCCGACGGCCGATGAGCCCCAGATACTGGAGAAGATTGATGTCGTCGAGGTTGTGAGGGACTCTGCCTCTTCAATCCTCATGGGGATATACAACACCGGCGGCTATGATGCGGTGGTTGATATGGTGTACGTGGCGGATTCCCAGAACAACCTGGTCAAATCGTTCTATGTTGGTGCGCCCATTGCCGTGGACAAGATGATCAATATCGTTCTCCCAACCACTGGCCAAGACACCAGCAGTTGGATAAATTTCAAGGCGGTCACCGAGAGGGGCAATTCGGACACGCTGCAGATATCAACCCCTGCCGACAGCCTGCCGGGCTATTCCTTCAGCTACATCCCCAGCCTGATCGGGGTCTTCTTCAACGGCGTGCCGGTGACCAGCCCCAGCGAGCTGGCGAAGCTAGCGGAGGTGGACGGGGTTGATCTCAATACCACCACCCAAGAAAACATGATCACAAACGCCACAGTTTGCCCCCTGGGCAACCAGAGCTTTGTGGTGGATCCGACAACCGGCGGGAAGATTGTGGGGGATGGAGGGAGCGAACTCCACCTGATAGTCGCTAACGATAAGGCATGCGTAATCCTTGGGGGGTTACTTCCGATTGATGCCTCCAAGGGCATCATCACGAAATTCAACCTCAACATAGTGGCCGACTTCCAGCCGAACAAGAACATTACTCTGGAAGTCTCTTGCTACAACTTCTCGAGCGGGGCCTATGATGGGCCACTGCCGAAGAAATCATGGATATTGGGCTCTGATAAACCGAACATCAATGTGACCTTTGGCATTACCAACGCTCAGGTGTATGTGGATCAGAACAATGGGAACTTCAGCGTAATGGTGAACTTCACGTTCACGGATAACCCTCAAAACCTGAAACTTGACCTGACCCAGATTCGCATCACGCCAGAATATTTCCTCAACGTGGATGGGCTCTTCGTCTATGAAATCACCCAGCCAGAGGATCTGTCCAAGGTTGAGGCCATCGAGTTCAGCGTTACGAACCTCTGCAACATCTCGTCTGTCCCATTCCTACTGAGAGTCCTAAACCCGACCACCAACAGTTGGGAAGTGCTGGGAACCTACATCTCCTCAAGCACCCCGAATACGCCTGTAACATTCACAAAGTCAATTGACTCGAACGCACCGGCCTATGTCGGCGCAGATCGCAAGGTCTACATCAACTTCGTTCCGGCCAGCTTCATCCTGACCCCGCTGAAGGTCTCCTTCGACCAGGCCCGCTTGGCTGTGACCTACATCAATTGAGCTAGTCCGGATACAAATTGAAGACTAGCTCGGATATGCCAATCCCGTACTCGGCAATCCTTCTCATGCTGCCCACGACGACGACCAAGCTACTTACCGCCGTGATGGAGAGGTCAGACTTGACAAGCGCCTCCATCAGTTCCCCAACGTGGGTCAGAACGTGGCGCGAGTCATGAATCGCCTTGTTCGCCTCCGCCAGGCTTCCGCTCTGAAGGCAGTTTACGGACCGAATGAAGACGCTGGCCGCAGACTCGAGGGCTTCGGCATACTTCCTGGCGAGCTCCTTGGGTACTTCGTCAACCACTGGTAGGTATTTCTCAGACATGGTGCAGACGTGATCAGCTACCCGCTCGATGTTCCGGCAGGCCATTCTGTACTCAAGGCAGTCGTTGGCGTCCTTCATGCCATAGCCCTTGAGGGCACTCTGGTCGTCCAGCATGTTGGTTAGCCAGCGGCTGGCCATGAAATAGAGCTTGTCCACGTCCTCGTCCCGCGAGATCACGTCTATGAAGACGTTCTTGTCCCCCGAGCGCATGGCACCGCCGACATCCATCGCCATGTCGAAGGCCATGGTGGCCATCCTCAGGAGGAGCTTGTCGAGCGGGAACTCGGCAGGCTTGAGGAGGATCTGTATGGTTATCTGGTTGACAGACTCCTCGACAATCTCGCCTCCAGCCATCTTGTTCTTGATGGTCCGTCGGATCTTCTCCTTCCCCCCCGGCTCAAGGCTCACACGCGAGAGGTCCAGTTTGATGATGTCGTAGTTCGCAATATAGGCCGATAGTGCCTTCCTGATCAGAAAACCAGCGTCGGGGTCTTTTACCGATATCACAATCTCCTTTGCCTTCACCGGGGCCCCCACAGCATCCGGTGTGTTGACCCTCAGGCTCCCGTCCTGGAGGGTCTGCACGTCCACCTCGGTCTTCGGCGTCAGGTTCTTTGCCTTAACCCAGTCATGCGGCAGCGAAACCGTGTAGGTCGATTTTCCTACCTTCTGTACTCTGCGGGTCCCCAAACTGACTCCCCTCCCCTGGGAGTATTGTGGTATATACAAGTAAGTTGTATATATATTATCACAATAGGGCATATATCCCAGCCCTACTTCTCGCTTTCCCAAGGACTCGGGATTGCGAATTCTGCCCTCAACACGCCGCCCGCAGTCGAAGGAGGGGATGCACCATATTCCTGTAGAGGAAAAAAGAAGGGCGGGAAACCCTGTCTTCACTTCAATGGCTTACCAAGAGGAAGCACTGTTTTCCCGAATGTATCATTAATTACCTGGGCCAATGAACCGTACCAGGCAGCAGCTGCCGTAAGCAGCGCGATCGCGCCGCCAGCAATCTGGACTGTCCTGATGCCAGTCATGTCGCCGAGACCGAGCACCACGAAGGCAAGGAAGAGCAAGAGAAACACCAAGTTTACCGTCAGGTTGAGCTTTAGCGCTGCTATCCACATGTAGAAGGTGAAGAAACCCCAGAGCAGGAGTATTGCGCCCTGGGTGGGCACATCCACACTGATGATACCAAGGGTTATGAATATCTTGAGGAAGGCTACGTAGAGCCAGAAGGCGCCGTAGGACGAGAATGCGACGAAGCCGAAGGTGTTGTTGGTCTTCCCCTCCCACCAGCCAACGATGACCTGCAGGATTCCTCCATAGGCAATTGCCAAGGGAACCACAACGGAGGCGCTGGCTGCGGGCAAGAGACCAAGAGTGAAGAGCGAGAGGGCGGCAGTGGTCATGGCGAATGCGGCGAGCCCCAGAGGGCCCGGACTTAGCTGTTTTGTTGACATACCTTATCGCCGAATACTAAAAATCAGAGACCAACTCGGTTATATCATTTTCTAGCACAGGGTCAATAACCGCGGATGTAGTCGACCGCGCCAAGGAAAATTTCCCTTCCGTCTCCGAAAGGATCTGCCCTTGAGCCGGGCTGCTGCCAGCCGAAGAACGCCCTCTCAGGGTGTGGCATCATGCCCATGACGTTGCCAGCCCTGTTGCAGATGCCTGCAATGTCGTGGATCGAGCCGTTGGGGTTGTGGGGATACATCCCACCAGCAGGGTCGCCACCGGGAAGGGCATAGCGGAAAACCACCTGCCCCCTTCCAATCAGATCATCCAGGGCCTTTCCATCGGGCAGAAGGAAGCGGCCTTCACCATGCCCAATGGGGATGTTCAGGATTCTTCCCTCCTTCAGGTGCCGGGTGAGTGGAGATCTACTCCGCTCGACCCTGAGCTGGATCCACCTGCATTCATACTTGGCCGAGGCGTTGTTGGCCAGAGCTGCGGTGGGCACTCCGTCGCTGCCATTGCCTGGAAGGAGGCCCGACTCCACCAGCACCTGGAATCCATTGCAGATGCCCATCACAAGCTTCCCCTCCTCGATGAACGACCTGAGCTGGGCTCCGAATCTGATGAAGGCCTCCTTCCCCCATATGGCTCCTGCCCTCACATAGTCGCCATAGGAGAAACCGCCAGGAAAGACCAGCAGGTGGTACCTTGACAATGACTTGAGCTGGTTCATGTGAAGGATGTCGGCCTTCAGCCCCAGCTCCTCCAGGGCGACCTTCACCTCGAGGTCGCAGTTGGTGCCTCCGACCCTGAGGATGCAGGCCCTCGCACGGCTAAGCTCCATCAGCATCCCCTCCATGCCCTGCGCATCTCGGATACTCCAAGGAAGTGATCTCTGTCCCTCAGATCCTTGAGGGCCAAACCGCACAGCTTTGGACCGGTGACCTGCCCAACCGCCCTGCAGGGGAGACCCTGGAAGAGCGCCTCGAAGGCCTTTTCCTTTCCGCCGCGCACCTCGACGATATACCTCGAATTGGATTCCGAGAAGAGGGCATAATCGCTCCGCCCAATGCCTCTCCCGAGGGGGCG
Organism: uncultured Nitrososphaerota archaeon; assembly: GCA_964477685.1. Classification (GTDB taxonomy): domain Archaea; phylum Thermoproteota; class Methanomethylicia; order Methanomethylicales; family Methanomethylicaceae; genus JACTUC01. The sequence continues at coordinate 14,726 of CAYZHK010000025.1, read as the reverse complement.
AAGGTCCAGTTGGATCCCCCTCCCTTGGGAGGCGACGACCATCTCGGCCACTGCGACTGCCAGCCCCCCTTCGGAGCAGTCATGGCATGCCATTATCATGCCGCTGTCCATGGCAGCGATCAGCCCATCGGTCAGTCCCTTTGAGAGAGTGGCATCAACCCTGGGCACCTTCCCCCCTCTCGCACCCTTTCCCCTGGCATAGGCCGAGCCGCCCAGCTCTTCATGGACCTCTCCAAGGAGGTAAATCCTGTCTTCGGGCTGCTTGAGGTCCAGAGTGACAGCCTTCCGAACATCGGGTATTATTCCCATTCCAGTGATCAGCAGGGTGGGTCGGACAGGGCCCAGCGTGGACTCGTTGTAGAGACTGTCCTTCCCAGATATGAAGGGGACGCCAAGGCCCAGAGAGAAATCATAGCAGGCTTGGCAGGCCCTGAGCAGCGATCCCATCCGGTCTTCCTTCTCAGGATTCCCCCAGACAAAGTTGTCAAGGACAGCGATCCTCCTCCCACCGACTGACGTGTTGTTCCTGACCGCTTCCTCCAAGGAGGTGGCTGCCATCCAGTAGGGGTCGGGGATGAACGGGTTTATCCCGCAGGAGATGACCAGCCCCATCCAAGAATCCCTGAGCGGCTTGATGATCCCGGCATCGTTGTGCCCCCCCTCCTCACCCTGGAGAGGCTTGAGGGCGGTGCAGCCCCTGACCTCGTGGTCGTAGGTGCGGATGATGTCTTCGCGGCTCCTCAGGTTTGGACTGCTGAGGAGCTCCAGCAGCTCGGCCATCAGATCTGCGGGTGCATCCAGCCTGAAGGGACTCTCTCGAACGGCTATGGGAGACGCCCTGCGGGTGACCTTTGGCGGATGGTATAGGAAGCCAAGGTCCAGGTCGCAGACCGCTATCCCTCCATAGGTGGCCCTCAGCCGGCAGCTCCTGTTGAAGGCGCCCAGCACAGAGGCCTCAATCTCCTCTTCCTTGAAGATCCCTATCACCTCCTCCAGGTCCTCGCCCTTGACCGAGTAGAGCATGCGCTCCTGGGACTCTGAAACCCAGATCTCCCACGGATCCATGTTCGCCTCCTTGAGGTTGACGACGTCCAGGTTCACGTCGAGCCCTAGGCCGGACCGGTGGGCCATCTCACCAGTCGCGCACGAGATCCCGCCGCCGCCCAGGTCTGTGACCCCCGTTGCCAGCCGCCTGTCCCTGATGCGGAGGGTGGCCCGCTTCAGCCTCTCCTCGACCACTGGATTGGGGATCTGGACCGCTGACCTCAGTTCGGAGGCTTCCTCTGACAGATCAGCCGAGGCGAAGGTGACGCCGTGTATGCCGTCGCGGCCGGTCTTGCCACCAGCCAGCACGGCATATTCGCCGCTGTGCGTGTCCCTGATGTAGGAATCCTTGGGGAGGATCCCCATGCAGCCGCAATAGACTATGACATTGCCCGTGTAGCCCTCGTCGAAGAAGACCCCCCCAGAGACATTGGGTATGCCCATGTTGTTGCCGTAGGCGCCTACGCCCGCGACGACCCCTTTGTGGATGTATTTCGGGTGCTTCACGCCGGGAGGGAGCTTGGCCTGGGCGCTATCCAGGGGGCCGAAGCAGAGGACATCCGTTACGGCCACCGGCTCGCCCCAGACCCCCAGTATGTCCCTTATCACGCCGCCCACACCAGTCGCCGCGCCCCCGAAAGGCTCCACAGCCGACGGGTGGTTGTGGGTCTCAACCTTGGCGGCGGCAAGGTAGCCCCTGTCGAAATCCACAAGGCCGGCATTGTCCTCGAAGACGGAGATGCACCAGGGCTTGTTCAGCTTTGCCGTGGCACCCTGGATGTAGCTCTTGAAAAGGCTCCTGACGGTGCCCTCGTTGGTGGCAATGTCCCCCTTGAAGGTCTTGTGGATGCAGTGTTCAGACCAGGTCTGCCCGAAGGTCTGCAGTTCCACGTCCGTCAGCGGCCTCTTCAGCGTCTCGCCCAGGCATCTCATCTCCGCGATGCTGAGGGCCACCCCCGACTCTCTGCTGATCTCGGACAGCTCACTGTCGGCACCGGACAGCAGAATGGTCTTCAGGTTGAATCCTGCCCCCCCTGCATCCCTTGGAGGTCCGCCCTTCACCCCTCCAGCACCTCGACGAAGAAGTCGTCCTTGGTTGGGTTTGCAAGGAGCTTCCTACACATATTCTCCACCACCCCCCTTGCCTCATGGCTGCTCCTTGCCTCAAGGGTTATGGTGTAGACTTTGCTGACCTTTGCCTCTGCTATGCCGAAGCCCAGGTCTGCCAATGACTTTGCAGTGACGTCCCCCTCTGGGTCGAAGTGGCCCCGCTTCAGCTTAACCTCGGCTCTAACCTTGAATTGCACGCTACCTCCCCCTCGCGTCCTTCAGCTTCTTGGCGAGCCCCGGCTGCCCCAGGGCGAGGATCTCCACGGCGAGTATCGCCGCGTTCTTCCAGTTCTCTATGCCCACTGTGGCAACTGGGATGCCGGGTGGCATCTGGGCCATGGAAAGCAGCGCATCCAAGCCCCCCAGCTTAACCTCCCTGGGTACGCCGATGACCGGCTTCACCGTCCTAGAGGCGAGGAAGCCGGGGAGGGCGGCCGACAGGCCTGCCACGGCCACGAAGACCTCTGCGTCGCTGCCCTTGACAAAGCCATCCAGTTCGTCCGGGTTCCTGTGGGCAGAGAGTATCCGGTAATCGGTCTCCACTCCGTACTCTTTGAGGAGCTTGACAATCTCAATGCCCAGGCTCTCGTCTGATTTGCTCCCAAGCACGACAGCGGCCTTTGGCACCTCATTTCCCCCCGTAGGATATGCAGCCCTCTGCGAAGTGGGCAATGATCTCGGAGTTCCTCCTCGCCAGTTCCAGATCCCTCTGGAAGGCTACTGCAAGCCCCATCCTCCTGCCCGGATATGCGTCGGGCTTGCCGAAATACCAGAAGTCACCCCTCACGCCCTTGGTCTGGAAGTCATTCAGCTTGCCCCAGTCGATTCCTCTGACCTTGGCCCCTTCCGAGAGGGAATCGGGAGCCAAGACCACATGGGCCACGCCATAGACGCCGAGCCGGGATATCTCAAGGTGGAACGGATTGAGCTGGATACCAAGGGTCGATGTGAGCTGTATGCCGCCCTCGTCCATGTTCAGCATCCAGCGGGTGACCAGCCCCGTGTCATGGGGCCTATTGGCCACCTCGTTGTTGTAGACCTTGTCCCCCATTACAAACTGCTCCACGGCATAGACGCCGATGCCGCCCATGAAATTCGCTATCTTCTCGGCCCCTTCCTTGCACCTCAGGACCGCCATTTCGGATATGGTGGCAGGGAGCCAGCTCTCGTGGTAGGTTGCCCCGGGCCTCCTATGCTCGATGGGGGGGAGGAAGGAGTTGACGATCTTCCCCCCGTCGTTGAAGTGCCTGACGACGATCTGAGTAATCTCGGTGCCCATGGTCTTCAGGCCGGGCAGGTAGCGCTCCACTATCACCTCGTTGCCGACGCCCCTCGCATGCTCCACCGAATGGGAATAGGCCCTCGCCAGTTCCTCCGCGCTCTTGACAATGGATGTGCCATGGCCGCTGGAGGTCATCACAGGCTTAACGATGACCGGGAGGGCGTAGTCCTTGGCCACCCTCTTGACCTCCGCCTCGTTGTCCGCATAGGCCCAGTCCACCCGCTCCAGCCCGAGCCTGTCGAACATGAGCTTTGTGGCATGCCTGTCCATGCACACAAGGGGGCTGTAGGGGGTAGACATTATCCTGTAGCCCTTCTCCATTCCGAGCCTGTAGGCCCTCTGGGTATCGATCCGCTCGACCTCCAGATATATGGCGTGCGGGGCTGACGGGTCGGGAACGTGCCTCCTTATCCTCTCCTCCAGGAGGTCCCCATTCATCATGTCGAAGACCTCGGAGGCATCGGCGGCATCCTGGGCAGGGAATCCCCTGTACTTGTCAAAGGTGACCGTACGGACCGCGCCTCCTTCTCCCCCGTAGAGCCTCTTCCCTGCCGTCACGGCTAAGTCCCCCAGCTCGCCGCCCCCAATGGAAATGAATATGGCCGGCTTCCGGGGATCCAGGGTCTCCAGCGGGGCCAGCTTGGCCTCGAACTCCTTCTTCATCGAAGCGATGTTCTTTATGAGCCGTGTCCTCTCCTCCTCAGTCATGCTAAATACCAATCAGCCCACCTCCACCAGTCCCTTTCCAGGTATCCACATCATCCTCTTGCCAAGGAGACCCTTCCTCTCCCTGTAGCGGTATATCTCCCTCGACATGCTTCCCAAGGATATCCTCCTCGCCATGGATTTTTCTGAGCCTATGTCTGCCCTGTGGTAGAGCTTCCAGCCGTCATCCAAGCTGACCCTGCGGGTCAGCGCCTCAGCGCGCCCGCTTGCCTCGGGGATGCTCGAGCCGGTGCCAACGCATTCCACAACCCTGGAGCCGCCGGTCATCACCCTGCCGCCCCTTAGGTCGGCAGAGGCCCATAGGATTCCCGCCCCTCCTCCACCCAGCCTGACGGGGTGTCCGCTGGCCAGGTCCCTCCGGTTCGGGTACCCCTCCGGGCAGACAGCCTTGACCGCGATCGCCTGGTCTCCGAAGTCGGCCTTAACCTTGCTGAGCCTGCCATCGATTATCGCCTCACAGATCTCCACCAGGTCAGTCCTGAGGACCGCCAGGACGTTCGCGGCCTCAGGGTCCCCGAGGCGTGAGTACATCTCGATTACAGTAGGCCCCCAGATTGAGGTCAGCATCATCTGGCCGGCCACGATGCCGCGGTACTTCTCCCCCGTCTCCTTCTGGATGGAGTCTATCATCATCTTCACAATCTCTGCAGACCTGTCGTACTCTTCGCCGGTGAGGATCGCCCGCTCGTCGTCTACGCCCCACCTGAGGTTCTTCCCGCAGGAGATGGAGCCCATGCCGCCCGTCTCCAGCCCCAGGTCGCCATCGAAGGCATGTTTGTTGTCCTGGACCGCGGGCATGGGCAGGATGGTCCTGCCGTCGGTGAAGCAGTGGACCGTGTATTCCGGCCCCCATACCCTCTCTTCAATTAGGAGCTTGTAGTCAATGTCCTCGTACCCCTTCATGTGCTCATTGACAATGGATTCGGCATGCTCCATTTTGACCTTCCGCTTGTCGTCCTGGAGATAGACCTGAAAGTCTTCGATGACCTTGACCCCCTTCCCGCCCGCCTGCCGGGCGGGCTTGAGGGCAACGCTGTCGGCGTACTCCTCGATGTAGGGGACGGCCTCTTCGAAGGTCTTGAACTTTTTGTACCAGAGCCTGCCGGGTATCCTGTACTTCCACTGGAGGTCCCTCATGCTGGCCTTGGAGAGCTCCAGCTCCGCCACATCCCTCCGGGCGCCGATGCAGGCTATTCCTGCCTCCTCCAGCCTGTCCGGGACCCCATGAAAGTTGGGCTCCTCGGGCCCTACGAAGACAAAGTCCACCCCAGTCCGCGAGGCCGTCTCCACCACAGCCCTTGCATCGTTGACATTGCCCTGGATGTATTCGCCCCCCCTCTTCCTCACCAGGCTGCTGATGCCGGGGTTTACAAGGTCGGAGAAGCAGTAGAGCCTCGGCTCCTTTGGGCTCCTGAAAAGTGCACCGGCGATGGCATGCTCCCTGCCTCCTCCGCCAACCAGGAGTATCTTCATGGCATCACACCTCCGGATATCGGCAGTTGAAGCAGCCCATGCAGAGGTCCCCCTTCCCGATGCCGACCGTCTCGGCGAAACCGTCCAGGCTGAGGTATCTGAAGCTGTCGGCCCCCACCACCTCCGCGATCTTCTTCTCAGCAAGGTGCTTCCCGATCAGCTCGTCCTCCGGCGGCACCTCGACGCCAAAGGGGCAGTGGGAGATGATGTGGGGGCTTCCGATCCTGACATGGATCTCCTTGGCCCCCTTCTCCTTCATGAGGTAGACGATGTTGGCGAGGGTGTTGCCCCTCACAACGCTGTCGTCGATGAGGACGACCCTCTTCCCCTTGACCGCCTCGCTGATCACATTGAGCTTCAGCTGGACCCCTTTGAGCCGCTCCATCTGGTTTGGCTTCATGGCACTCCTGATCCTCCTCCCGGTCAGCTCAAAGCCCTTCTCCACCGGTATGCCCGTCTCGTTTGAGTAGGCCATGGCAAAGGGTATGGCGGTCTCCGGAACGCCGATGACCACGTCGGCATCGACCCGCCCCTCCTCGGCAAGCTTCCTGCCGATGTTCTTCCTAACCCTATAGACAGGAACATCATTGATGTAGGAGTCTGGCCTGGCAAGGTAGACGTACTCGAAGCTGCAGAACGCCCTCCTCCTGGGCTTCACCAGCACCTCGGAATGGGCGGACATCTCGGTGAAGACCCTCACCTCGCCCGGCTCGATGTTCTCGGCAGGGCTGATGGGCACTCTCTCGCCGATGATGTCCATAACGCAGCTCTCAGAGGCCACGATCCCCCCGTCGAAGCCCATCTTCCCGAGAACCAAGGGCTTCACGCCGAGGGGCCCCCTCCCGGCAATCATCTCGCTCCTCTCATTGGCGGCGATGTAGGAAAAGCCGCCCCTGCAGCCGCGGAAGAACTCCTTCATCCCCTCGAGGCTCCCCTGCCCCCCCTTAGCCGCGAATGCCCTCCTCAGGTTTTCCTCATAGCTGAGGGCACTGCTCCAGCGGTAGCCGTCCACGGCGAGGATGCGCCCGTCTATGGAGGCAGAGACTGCACTGCTGAGCCTCAAAGGCTGCGCCTCTCGCTCCTCAGCGGGATCAGGAGATACTCCCCCTAGGCAGACATTCCCCTCCCCCAGGCCGGGCGTCAGGACCTGGTCGACCAAACCCTTCCCCTCCAGCTTCTTCCTTTGGCCCCCCAAAAGCTCCAGCCCCGTGGTCTCCTGCCCCCTGTGCTGGAGGGCCATGAGCCCGAAGACGCCGAAATTGTAGGCGTTCCATCTCCGATCGAAAAGGTATATGCCCAGAATTCCAACCATGCCTAGACCTCCAAACCATGCCTCTCGTATATTCTGCTGTGATCCTCCTTGTTGACGGTCGAACGGACCTTGTCTGCAATCCTCTGGGCCAGGTCAGTGGGGTAATTTCCGGTGATGCAGGCCATGCACAGGTCCTTCCCGCGCATGCCCGTGGCGTCGATGAAATCCTCCAGCGGCTGGTAGAAGACGCCGTCCGCCCCGATTTCCCGCGCAATTCCCATTTCATCATAGTAGAAGCCGATCAGCTCAGAGAAGGTGGCCATATCGATTCCATAGAAGCAGGGGTTCGAGATCTTGGGGAATGTGACGAATAGGTAGACCTTGGCGGCCCCCCCTTCCCTCAGCTTCTTGATGATGGTCTTTGTGGTGTCGCCCCTGACTATGCTGTCCTCCACCACTATGACGTTCTTCCCCTTCAGGCTCCCGTCCACGACGTTTATCTTCCTGTCGATGGTGGTCGTCCTCTCGTTGTCCTCCAGTATGAAGGCCCTGTGGGTCACATACCTGTGCCTCCTCAGGGTCCGCTCCCACCTGAGCCCAGTCTCCTCGTGGAGGCCGTATGCGGCGTCATCGGCCGTTTCGGGGATTGAAACTATAAGGTCGCATTGCTCGACGATGTCCCGGTATCTCCTGCCCAAGTTTCGCCCGAACTGCTCCCTGATCTTGTAGACATGCCTCCCGTTGATCACCGAGTCGGGCCTTGCGAAGTAGGCGAACTCAAAGCTGCAGAAGGCAGACCTGCCGTCCTTGACGAGCCTCTCCCTCTCGACGCCGTCCTTCCGCATCACCAGAGCCTCCCCCGGCTGAACCTCGTCAACAACTTCCAAGGCGTTTATGTCGAGGCCTACCGTCTCGGAGGAGACCGCCTTGACCTCCCCATTCGCGCTCTGGCCGTAGCAGAGGGGCCTCATGCCCAAGGGATCCCTGAAGGCGAAGAGCTCCCCATTGGATGTCAGTCCCACCGCCGAGAAGGATCCCTCCACATTCTCCATGCAGTTGCGGATGGTGTCCATCACGCCACTCTGCATGTTGTCGATGAGGTATCTGCAGAGCAGCTCGGTATCGGAGGTGGTCTTCAGCCGCCTGTTGCCCCGGACCACCAGGTCCTTGAGCCATCCGATATTGACGATGTTGCCATTGAAGCCCAGGCCGAGCTTCTCCCTCCCCTTGGAGACCATCATAGGCTGGGCGTCCTTGAGGTGGGCATAGAGATCCCTGCTGCCCGAGGTGCCGTACCGCACATGTGCTATGCCGACTTTGCCCGGGAGGAGGATGCTCCACCTGAGGAACTCGCCCCTCTCTATCCTTGGGACAAGGCCCAGGTCCACATAGCGCCTGAAGCCCTCAGAGTGGGTGAGGAAGCCGTAGGATTCGTGACCTCTGTGGTTCTGGGCAATCAGGCCCCAGTAGAGGTAATCGAATGCCTCGCTCTTGTTGTAGCACCTGATGCCGCAAACTCCACACTTTTCCCCAACCACCTGACATCACCCGCTTGCGTTAATATGAACATTTGTATTTGTAAGAGGTTTATTAATTTTTATTTAAATAATCATTTAAAAAAAAACTGAGGCGGAAGGGGAAAAGGGATTAGGCGGGAAGAATATCGTCAACGCTCTTCAGGCCCAGCTCCTCGATTGAAGCACCCTCGGCAATGACCCTGTGCGCTCCGACGCACCTCTTGACAACTTCTCCGATCACGGCTTCGGGGAGCTCCGGTGGCGTCCCTCCTCCAGAGAAGCCCAGCCTCCTCAGGCATTCCCTCAGGAACTCCTTGTCCAGGCAGTGCTTCTCCTGCGGCTCGCCCCTCCGGTAGTATTTCCGCGCCCACAGCCTCGCGGAGTCGTGGGTGGGCGGCTCGTCTATCTGGATCAGCTGCCCTTCGTGGACCCCAAACTCGATCTTGAAGTCCGGGATTATGATCCCCCTTCGCTTCGCCTCGCCCTCGTAGAATCCGTAGAGCCTCAGCGTGGCCTCCTCCAGCTGGTCCCAGGTGTCGCCATCGACGAGATCGCGTCCAACGGCCTCGGAGCGGGTAATCTCCTCGTCATGACCGATGTCGGCCTTCGTGGTGGGCGTGATGATGGGATAGGGTAGCGCCTCAGCCATCTCCAGGCCGTCGCGGAAGCGGACGCCGTACATCTCCCGCCTGCCCTTGGCATAGGCCCTCCAAAGGGATCCGTAGAGGTACCGGCGGACAACCCACTCCACATCTATCCGCTTGGCCTTTTTTACGCGGATGGTCCGGCTGTCCTCGACCGAAAGGAGGTGGTTGGGGAATACCTTACCGCTCAGGCGCATCCAGTGGACCGAGAGCCTGAGGAGCGACTCGCCCTTCCTGGGTATGGGTGTCGGGAGGACAACATCAAATGCGGAGACCCTGTCGGTGTGGTATATCAGGAGCTCTTTGCCCAGGTCGTAGACGTCCCTCACCTTCCCCCTCCTGAGCTTCCCGACCTTCAGGTCCGAGTACTCAACGACTTCCACTTCGGCGCCGGAGACGGGGTCCTTCATCAGGGCCATTGGAATCACACAGGTATTCTGTATCCGCCACTATTTTTTCCTTGGGGCTGGTCAGGCCAGATCCGACAGGTTGCTGACGCTTTCCAGGATCAGGTCAGGCTTTACGCGGCTCCTTTCCACATCCGCCCTTCTTGAGACCCCGGTCAGAACCAGAATTGAGAAAAGCCCTGCCCGCTTTGCTGCCTTGACGTCAAGGTCGAGTGTGTCCCCAACCATGGCAGTCCGTTCCCTGTGGGTGCCCAGCATTTCCAGCCCCATCTCCACCATCCTCTTTGAGGGCTTCCCTATTACCAGAGGTCGCCTGCCTGTTGCCGTTGCTATCATGCAGGCAATGGAGCCGGCGCCGGGCAGAAGGCCCCCCTCGGAGGGAAATACAGGGTCCTCGTTTGTGGCAATATACTTCGCCCCGCCCCGTATGGCAGAGCAGGCGGCGGCCGTCTTCCTGTAGGTCAATGTCCGGTCGAGGCCGCTGACCACGTATTTTGCCTTCGAGGCCCCGCCCTCGTCCACGACCTCGAAGCCCTCGGCCGCCAGGGCATTCTTCAGCCCCGATTCACCAACCACAAAAACTTTTCCCCTTTGCAGCCTCCGCATGTAGATTGCTGTCGCAACGGCCGATGTGAGGATGGACTGAGGTGGCACATGGATGCCCAGGCCTTTGAGCTTTTCCGAGAAGCCCTGGGACGTATTGGTCGAGTTGTTGGTCAGGAACAGGATTTTTTTGCCATTGGCCCTGAGGCTTGAGACTGCTCTTTCTGAGCCGGGGATCAGAGAGTCACCACTATATATGCAGCCGTCAAGGTCAAGGATGAAGGCGTCAAAGTCCAGCTTGCTCATGCCAATCGCACCGCTCCCCCACACATTGCTGGTCAGGGGCATTACTCTATTTCCCAACCCCATAATAAATTAGCTTTTTTTTAGAGGCTCCACTCTTGCCAGTGGCAGTGTCTCATTAGGGGGGCGAGGCACGGGGGCGGGCAGGATAAACGCCAGTCCAGCAGAAATACTCAATTATTAAAAAAAATCATAAAATTAATAAAGGACCTAAGCCTTGTGGTCCTTGGGGCGTATGAGTGAACAGAAGGCAGCAGGTCTTTTTGCTGGGCTTGGCGCTGCTGGTGGCGCTGATTGCTGGCGCGACCTACATGTTCATGGCCCCCGCCCAGATTACGGGAAAGATCCAACTGGTGGCATCCTTCTACCCGCTGGCATACTTCTCCGAGGAGATAGGCGGAGACAAGGTGGAGGTGAGAACCCTCATCCCCTATAACACCGAGGTCCACTCCTGGCAACCCTCGACTGCCGATATCATGGCCCTTGCCGATGCAGACATAGTCGTGTACAATGGAGCTGATCTTGACCAGTGGTTCCAAGAGGATATTCTCCCGGCGCTCAACATCAGCGGGAAGATCGTGGTGGAGGCTGCCGCAAACCTAACGCTAATAACGGCATCCGGGGATACGGACGAGCCTGGACCCTATGACCCGCACACCTGGATCAGCCCCCACCTGGCAGAGGGGGAGGCACTCAGCATATACAATGCCCTTGTCCAAAAAGACCCTGCCAACGCGGCTTATTATAACCAGCGTTGGCAGTCGCTAAAGGAGAGGCTTGAAGGGCTTGACGCTTCCTACACCAGCGGCCTAGCCAACAAGACCAGAGGCACAATCTTCGTAACCCACGCGGCCTTCGGCTACCTGGCATACAGGTATAACTTCACCCAAGAGGGCGTGATAGGGATCTCGGCGGATCAGGAACCCAGCGCCGAAGGAATTGCCGCTCTAGTGGAGCAGATGGTCGAGCATAACACCTTTTTCGTCTTCGTCGATCCGGTTTATTCGGATCAGTATGCCCTGATACTCAAGAACGAGCTGGAGGCGAGAACCGGCCACCAGGTCCAGATCCTGGAGCTGTCTCTCATACTTGGGCCATTGAGCGGAGAGGATTATATCGCGCAGTCCGAAGCGAACCTAAATAATCTGAAGATCGGGCTCGGTGTTCCCTGATGGGCCAGCCTAGCCTCTCCGGGCAGTCTGCAGTTGGGGACCTCGTGTTGGAGGTCGAGAGCCTCAACGTCTCCAGGGGAGGGGCCTTGGTTGTAGAGGACGCCAGCTTCAGCATCAGGAGAAAAGACTATGTGGGAATCGTGGGACCCAACGGTGGCGGGAAGACGACGCTCCTTCTGGCGATACTCGGGATGATCCCAAAACAGAGCGGCGCCATAAGACTCTTTGGAGAGCCCATAGAGTCGTTCTCGGCCTGGGAAAAGGTTGCCTATGTCTCCCAGAATGCTATAAACTTCGATCCCAGCTTCCCCCTCACCGTCAAGGAGCTGGTAGCCCTCGGGAGGGTGAACCGGAGGAACCTTGGTCGCCGCCTAGACAAGGGGGAGTGGGAGGAGGTGGAGAGGGCAATAGAGTTTATGGGAATGGTGGACCTATCGGGGAGGCGGGTAGGCGAGCTCTCCGGGGGGCAGAAGCAGAGGGCCTTCGTTGCGAAGGCGCTGGTGAGGAACCCGGAGGTGATATTCCTGGACGAGCCCGTCGCTGGGGTGGATGCAGCGACCCAGGAGAAGTTTTACCAGAAGATGAGCGACCTGAACGGAAGGATGGGGATCACCATCCTCATAGTCTCCCATGATCTAGCAGCAGTCTTCTGCAGGATGTCGAAGGTGATCTGCGTGAACAGGGAAGTGAACGTCTCAGACATCAGGCCGGGCCAAGACCCCAACAGCATCCTAAGGAAGGCCTACGGCGAGCACTTCCATTTTGTCTTCCACGAGCACAAATGCGAGGGTGAATTCAGATGATGCCACTGGTTGCAGCCAGCTTCCTCGACCTCCTTGGGTACCAGTTCTTCCAGTATGCCCTGGTGGGGGGGAGCGTAGCCACCTTGGCATGCGCTTGGATCGGCCTTTTCCTTGTCCTAAGGAAGGAGGCGATGTTGGTCGATGGCATAGCCCATACCGCCTTCGGCGGCATTGCCGTGGGGTTCTTTCTTGGGGTGACCCCCCTGGTTCCAGCGTTGATCATATCCATCTTCGCGGTCCTTGCCATCACCTACATGAGGAGGGGGGGGCTTGCACAGTCGGACTCTGCAATTGCCGTCATGCTGGCATTGGGCTTTTCGACAGGCCTGATAATAATAAGCCTCGCAGGTGGCTTCAACGTGGAGCTCTTCAGTTACCTCTTTGGCTCAATACTCACCATAAGCCTGACTGATCTGGAGCTCATAGCCGGACTCAGTATCTTCATAATCCTCTTCATGACCATCTTTTACAAGGAGCTACTGGCGCTGACCTTCGATGAAGAGTCCTCACGGCTCACAGGGATTCCGGTGGAAGCCCTCTCCCTTGCCTTTAACCTGATAGTGGCGGTCACTATCGTTGTTACGATCAAGATCATAGGCATCATACTCGTTGTGGCCCTGATAGTGATTCCGGCTCTTTCTGCGCTCCAGTTCCGCGTCTCCTTCAGGAAGACCATGCTGGCCGCCGTGATAGTTGGCGTGGTCAGCATGGTCTCTGGCCTCTTCCTATCGGCAGTCTACAACGTTGCCACCAGCGGCATCATCGTATTCACGGCAGTGGGCATCTTCTTGGTCTCAGCGGTCTACAACCGTCTAGGGTGATCTGAGCCTATGGAGGGTTTGACTGATGGCACCGAGCAAGCGGGGTGAGATCTGTGGTAGTGGTCAGCCTCTCAATCCCTGATGAACTTCTGGAGCTGCTGGACGGGATAGCCGAGAGCGGCCGGCAGGCAACAAGGTCTGAGGTGGTCCGTCAGGCCCTGAACAGCTACATCTCCGAGTACAGATCGCTGGAGCAGCTGCATGGGGAGTTGGTCGCAACCATAACTGTGCTCCGCGAGAAGTACGATAGGGGCCATGGCCTGAATCTCCAGCATGAGTTCGACGACATTGTTGTCCAGTACCACCATACGCGCATCTCCGACAGAACATGCCTAGAGATGATGGTGATCAGGGGCAGAGCAGGGCGCCTGAAGGAGCTCATGGACGGTCTCAAGGCGGACAGGCATATCAAGCAGCTCAAGTGCTTCATGATGTCACCGGTCAGGGACTAGGCTCATGAGGCGAGGAGGATGCTGATGGCAATGAGGACACCACCCAATAGGCCTACGGGCGGAATGGTCTCGCCAAGGAAGATGAATGATGTTGCCACTGCCACAACGATCTCAAAGAGGAGGACCAGCCCAGCATTAACAACGGAAAGCATCCTCAGCGCCAGGTAGAAGATGTAAAAACCCAGAATCGTGCAGAGGACGGAGAGGTAGACCATCGAGCCCACCGTGAACGGCGTGGCCACGAAGAAGGTCTCGGCAACGAGGGTGAATGGGAGCACCACCAGGAATGATATGAAAATCATGGATTCCGTGACCTCCATGGGGGTCAGGCCCAGCTCCGTCACGGCCTTCTTATTGTAGATGTTGGAGTAGGCCCAGACTATTCCTGCCACAAGTATTATGAGGTTGCCCAGGGCAGAGGTCCCGGCTATGGCTGCTATATCGCCGCCAGTGGTTATGAAGAACACGCCCACAACGCCAAAGAGGATGCCAACCAGGACCCTCCGCGTGATCCTCTCCTTCAGCAGGACTGCGCTGAAGATGGCCATGAAGACGACGTTGAAGTTGATGAGAAATGAGGCTATGGACGCCTCGGTCATGGTCAGCCCATAGAACTCGAGGGCAAATCCGATGCCGTTGGTGATTCCGAGGATCCAGAGGATCCTGCTCCCGAAGAGCTTGCGGATGGGCTTTCTCCGGAGGAGGAGGTAGGCGAGGACAATGGCCGCGCTGAAGGCGAAGCGGAGTATGACCACATAGAGCGGATCGACTATGCCCACCAGCACCTTTCCCAGGGGGAAGGAGATGCCCCACAGGACGGTTGCCATGAGCAGGCCGGCAATGGAGCCGTTCTTAGTGTCCATCAGACCCAAAGCAACCACAGAGGGCACGAGCGCAGAGGGTGCTTATCAATAATTCCGGGACTGGCGAAACAGGGCCCAGACAGATGGCTGCATCAGCAGGGCCTTCCCACCAGTATGCCGTCCTTGGTGTGGAGGAGCCTAACCTTCACGTCCAGGCCGATGGGGAGTTCCCCCCCGACTACGGTGATGCCCTAGCGACCGTCGCGGGTAGCCGCAAGGCTCTCGCCCCGGAACCAGCCAGGACCTCCGATCCTTGCCCGCACCTTCTCGCCGAGCCTGAACGGGACGCCGACTCTCGGTGCGCGCCTTATCCC
>CAYZHK010000024.1:0-20000 GCA_964477685.1 uncultured Nitrososphaerota archaeon | reverse complement strand
CCCATAAATAGTCATTAACTATCTATGGAACATAAATAATGTTTCCATGTGATAAGGCTTAAATATATTCTGAACTCCCTTCTTCTGAAGGGTCAAAATTAAAGCTTTCTTAGCCTTGGAGGACGGGACGGTTATCCCTGGCAACGGTTTCGGGGTTCAGGGAGAGTTTTCAGGAGAGGTCGTATTCAACACGGGGATGGTCGGCTATACCGAGTCGCTGACCGATCCGTCCTACAGGGGGCAGATCCTACTGCAGACATACCCACTCATCGGGAATTACGGCGTCCCGCCCCGGAGCCTTGCTGACCCCCAGGGGGTGCCGCTCAACTTCGAGTCGGACCGGATACAGGTGGAGGGCTATGCCATAGCCCGGCTCGAGGACCGGCCGAGCCACTGGTCAAACTCCACTACACTCGGGTCGTGGCTCGAAGGGGAGGGGATCCCGGGCATCGAGGGCATCGATACGAGGGAACTCACAAAGAGGCTCCGCACCAAGGGAACGATGCTGGGCATCCTCGCCGCGGGGGAGATGGCAGATGAAGAGGGGCTAAAGTTGAAAGCGAAGCGCATCCCGGACCCCAACGCCCGGGACCTCGCAGGGGAGGCCAGCGTGAAGGAGCCGGTGGTCCACAACCGGGGCGGCAGGACCGTAATAGTCGTCATCGACTGCGGGATGAAGTACGGCATCCTGAGGAGCCTCCTCGCCAGGGGGGTCTGCGTGGTGAGGGTGCCATCCAAAGCGAGCCAGGCGGAGATCGAGGGGTACAGACCCGCAGGGGTGCTGGTCTCCAACGGCCCGGGGGATCCGAAGAGGTGCGCAGGGGCGATCCGGACCGTGAGGGGGCTCCTGGAGGGGGGGATGCCGCTGATGGGTATCTGCCTTGGAAACCAGATCCTCGCCCTGGCGGCGGGGGCGGACACCTACAAGCTGCCCTTCGGCCACAGGGGGTCCAACCAGCCGTGCATTGACCTCGTGACAGGCAGGTGCTACATCACAAGCCAGAACCACGGCTACGCCGTAAGGGCGGAGAGCCTCGAGGGTACGGGCTTCGGGGCGATGTTCATCAATGCCAACGACAGGACGGTGGAAGGCATAATGCACAGTGAGAAGCCTGCCTTCGGGGTCCAGTTCCACCCGGAGGCCTCGCCGGGGCCCGAGGACACCGCGTTCCTCTTCGACCACTTCCTGAAGGTGATCAGGCCATGACTACTAGGAAGCCGCGGAAGGTGCTCCTCCTCGGTAGCGGCGCAATCAAGATCGGGGAGGCGGGCGAGTTCGACTACAGCGGAGCCCAAGCGCTGAAGGCACTGAGGGAGGAGGGGATCCGCACCATCCTGGTGAACCCCAACATCGCCACTATCCAGAGCGACAGGATGTTCGTTGACAAGGCATACTTCCTCCCAGTCAGGGCCGACTACATTGAGGGTGTCATTGCCAAGGAGAGGCCCGACGGGGTGCTGCTCACCTTCGGAGGGCAGACCGCCCTCAATGCGGGCATGGAGCTCCACGAGAGGGGCATCCTCAAGAAGTATGGGGTGGAGGTGCTGGGCACTGGCATCTATTCCATCGAGGCCTGCGACGACAGGGACCTCTTCAGGAGGGTGATGGAGGAGAACGGACTACCTGTACCCAAGAGTATGAAGGCATCCTCGGTAAACGAGGCACTCGGCATCGCCAATAATCTGGGGTACCCCGTGATGGTCAGGACCGCCTATGCCTTGGGCGGGCTCGGCTCAGGGATCGCCAGGGATGCGGAGGAGCTTGCCAGGATAGCGGGGCGCGGACTCGTCTGCAGCCGCATACACGAGGTGCTTGTCGAAGAATACATCGGGGGCTGGAAGGAGTTCGAGTACGAGGTGATGCGGGACATTAAGGACAACTGCACCATCGTCTGCAACATCGAGAATATGGACCCAGTCGGCATCCACACCGGTGAGAGCATCGTCGTCGCCCCGTCCCAGACGCTGACCAACCGGGAGTACCACCTCCTCCGCTCGGCGGCTTTCCGGGCCATAAGGGCGCTCAAAATAGTCGGTGAGTGTAACATCCAATTCGCTGTTCATCCAAAGGGCGAGGAATTCAGGGTGATCGAGGTCAACTCCAGGCTCTCCCGGAGTTCGGCGCTGGCATCCAAGGCGACGGGCTATCCCATCGCATACATGGCGGCGAAGCTCTCTCTGGGTTATACCCTTCCGGAGCTGACGAACAAGGTCACCGGGGCAACGACAGCCTGCTTCGAGCCCGCCCTGGATTATGTTGTTGTGAAGATACCGAGGTGGGACCTGCAGAAGTTCAGGAGGGCATCAAGGAGAATCGGGACCCAGATGAAGTCTGTTGGCGAGGTGATGGCAATAGGGAGGAGCTTCGAGGAGGCGCTTCAGAAGGCCGTCAGGATGCTCGATATCGGGAGGGAGCTCACAGACTTCGGCGATTTGGATCCCGACCCATCCACTCTGAGGGAGAAGCTGCTGAGCCCAACAGACCAGCGGCTCTTCCATATGGCGAAGGCGCTCCACTCCGGCTGGGGGGTGGAAGAGATAAGCGCGCTGACTGCCATCGACCCGTGGTTCATCTGCAAGATCGAGGGGATAGTCAAGTTCGAAGGGGAACTCCGCAGGAAGGGGTTGCTGCCGGAGATCCTGATGGTGGCAAAGCGCCTGGGCTTCTCCGACCAGAAGATAGGCCAACTCACTGGGACGGGCGAGGAGAAGGTGAGAGAGGCAAGAAAAGCCCTCGGGATCCTGCCGGTGGTGAAGCAGATCGACACCCTTGCCGCAGAGTGGCCAGCAGCGACAAACTACCTCTACATGACCTATAACGGGACTACGGACGACATCCCATTCCCTAGGAAGAAGAAAGCCATCGTCATCGGCTCGGGCACCTACAGGATCGGCTCCAGCGTCGAGTTCGATTGGTGCTGCGTGAATATGGGCCTCGCCCTGAAGCGGGACATGGCCGAGGTGATAATGATAAACTGCAACCCCGAGACCGTCTCCACCGATTACGATTCCCTGGACAAACTGTATTTTGAAGAGATCACGCTGGAGAGGGTGCTTGACATTGCGGAGAAGGAGGACCCCTTTGGTGTGGTCGTCTCCGTTGGCGGCCAGACCCCCAACAACCTTGCCATGAAGCTCTGGCAGCATGGCGTAGGGGTCCTGGGCACGAGTGTGGAGGAAATCGACCGGGCGGAGGACCGGAAGAAGTTCAGCGAGGTGCTGGACGACCTCGGCATCAGGCAGCCTCCATGGAGGCAGCTCAGTAGCGTAAGGAAGGCCAAGGAATTCGCAGGTGAGATCGGCTATCCTGTCCTTGTAAGGCCGTCCTACGTCCTCTCAGGGAGCGCCATGAACGTGGCATTCGACGGCAGGCAGCTCGAGCAGTCCCTCAGGCTCGCCGCAGAAGTCTCAAAGGACCGGCCGGTGGTGGTGACGAAGTTCATGACAAACGCGAAGGAGGTCGATATCGATGGCGTTTGCGACGGGAAGAACGTCTTCATAGGCGCCATAGTGGAGCATATCGAGAACGCCGGGAGGCATTCAGGGGACGCCACAATGTCCATCCCCCCGCTAACCTTGGACAAGGCCACCATGGAGGTCCTGAGGGATTACACAAGGCGGATTGCGACCGCCCTGAGGATCAGGGGCCCGTTCAACATCCAGTACATGGTCAAGAATGGTGTCGTCTATGTGATTGAGACAAACCTGAGGGCCAGTAGGAGCATGCCCTTCGTCTCCAAGTCAATCGGCATGAACCTGATGGAGATGGCCGAGGATGCAATGCTGGGGAGGGGCATACGCGCAGGTGAGGGCAGGGCCAAGAGGTTTGCGGTGAAATCGCCCCAGTTTTCATTCCTCCCCGTGGAGGGGGCAGATCCGGTGAGCGGGGTCGAGATGGACTCCACAGGGGAGGTCGCCTGCTTCGGCGAGACATTCGAGGAGGCGCTGCTCTCCTCCATGATTGCCTCCGGCATCAACCCGCCCAAGCCGGGCGGCGGAGTTCTGGTAAGTATCGGCAGGGACAAATGGAAAGTAATCCCGATTTCGGAAAAGCTTGTGAGCAACGGCTTCTCCCTATACGCAACCAGGAAGACAGCAAGGGCAATAAGGAGCTGCGGGCTGAAGTGCAAAATGCTTTATAAAATAAGCGAGGGAAAAACGCCCAACATCATGGAATACCTCGACCAGAGGGGGCTGGATCTCGTTATCAATATTGCCCAGCTGAACGGCGACAACCCAAAGCAGAAGTTCCAGGATGGCTATGCCATAAGGAGAAAAGCGATAGAATCAGGAGTCCCGGTTGTGACCAGCGTCGAGCTGGCAGGAGCAATGCTCGATGCCATTGAAAATATTAATGCAAAGCGGTCACCAACGAGCGCCTGTGCCACTAGACCTAGTCCGGGGTTGCCAAAGCAAAAAATTGGTAAGGTGCCAGCTCCCAGCACTGCTGTGGCGCGAGCTTTGAGAAGTCCTGGAGGCGGTCCTAGGGGAGAAGTTGGAGGCTGAGGTGCTGGAGAGCGTCTAGGCAGGGGGCGAGGGGCGCATGTTTACTATTAAGTTGCCTGAACAATACCGCACGCATTCAGAAATCGCCGGCAGGCCGGGCAACCACAAATTCAGGTTCGGGCTCTGAGAGCGGGATCATCTGTGAGGTCCATAGCGCTGTCTTAACCAATCATGGGGAAAGATCTCCGCTTCACCGCTCTCTATCCCACCCAGAATGACCTGGGCGACATGCTCTGCCGTGTCAGGAGGGAAGGGCCCATGCGGCTCCAGCCTATCCTCGGCAATAGGCACGTGTTTGATGGCGTTCCTTTCGAAGTCTGTTAGGGTGATGTATGGATAGACGACCCCCACCGAAATGTTGTCCCTCTTAAGCTCCTCCCGGGCCGTCAGACTCACAACTGACAGCGCCCTTTTTATGGAGGCATAGGGGGCATTTTCAGGAAGGTTCATGAACGCCACGGCGGAACTGACATTGATGATTGCCCCTCCGCCCTGCCTCCTCATGTGCGGGACGACCTCCTGCATCGCCACCACCGGGCCCACCAGGTCAAGCTCGAAGACGTAGCGGAATGTGTCAGCATCAATCCTCTCCACCAGGGAGTCGTAGCCGATCCCTGCATTGTTGACCAGCAGGTCTATCCTGCCGAAGTGCTTTGCCACCCCATCGACCATCTTCCTCGCCTCAAAGGCTCTGGACATGTCTGCCGGAAAGGCCTTCGAGTCCGGGATCTCGCTGGAGAGCTGCACAAGCCTTTCCTTCGAGCGTGACACAAGGGCGACCTTTGCCCCTTTGCCTGAGAGAAGCTTCGCAGTGGCTAACCCTATCCCTGACGAGGCGCCGGTCACTATGGCGACCTTATTTTTCACATCCATAGCATACCACTTTCCTCTTCTGTGGGCTGAAATAAACGACCCGAGTGAAATTAAGCCTAGGTAGGCTTATAGTTATTGGCACCCTCCAAATCCGGAGACACTAGAATGCAGAACGAAAAGTTATATAGGTCGCCTGCGGTTTCTTGCCCGACAGAATATGTCGAAATGGATTGGCAATGTGGCAAAGCGCATAGGTTCCAGAAAACCGACAAGTAAGAAAGAAAGTAGAGAGGAAACAGGCAAGAAAGAAAAGAGAGAGGAAGCGGCGAAGATACTATCGGATGTGAACCCGGAGAATGCCTTTGTCTTCTCCCTTGGTGAAGGGTCTTTTACCGGGAAGACCGCATCGAACCTCAGCACCTTCTGCGAGGCGCTGGAGACCGTCGATTTGAAGTCCGTGCAGTTCCACCTCTACCGGAAGGACTTTGAGAACTGGGTGAGGTTCCTGGGGGACGATGCCTTGGCCCTGCAAATGGCAAAGATTAGGGCCACACCGTTTGATGGAGAGCAGACAAGGGTTAGGGTCGTCAAAGCAATCAGTGAGAGGATAGCGCAACTGCGCTCCAATTGAGCATTGAGTCATACCCCACCGCGGCAAAGTATAGGCATCTTTTGGTCGTTCCGGCGTTCAACATGTGGCTGTAGAGTTCTGCTGTTTGCGCCTCAATGGAAGGCATGAAGAGCGCTTCGCCGACCTCCGAGTTTATGGCCCTCCCCGCCTCTGCATCCGCCAAGAGGCCCCTTTCGGGGGTCACAGGCGCGCAAGCATTAACTGTCTGAAGCATTACATTGCAGTATTGAGGGGAGTATCTGAAATTTTCAGCATTGGGCAGGGATTGCGTTGTTCCTTCTCATTTGCATACCCCTAGTTCCCGCCGGTGGCAGACAGCATAGCCCCCAGCGACAGCGTAAGGGCGGCAATGCGTCTCATCCTTCAGCCGCGCGAGGCACACGCCCTCAACATAGACCGGCCTGGATATCGGCATTTCGGGACACACTATAGTTTGGATCCGCGTCCCCCTGCCAAAGCCCAAGGGGCCAGAGATCACAACGATTCTGCTCTCGGGGAGATGCAATGTGACGTTGTCAAGGGCGATAAATTCGTGGCTTCTCAGCCTATATGTTTTGGAAATCTCATCGATAATAGTTTCCGGAATAAAAGGCAGTTAAAAAAAAGGGGGTTATTTGGCAGTCAGGCTTCTGACTATCCCGACCGCTGAAGAGGCGTCCTTGCCCCACATGTCCGCGCCTATGGATTCTGCGTATGCCCTGTCGGTCGGTGCACCGCCAATCATTACCTTGACCTTGTGACGATAGTTGGAGGCCACCAGCTGCTCAATGATCTTCTTCATATTCAGCATAGTCGTTGTCATCAGGGCCGACATACCGATGACTTCAGCGCTGTTCTCTTTAGCCGCCTTTACGAATTCCCCAACAGGCACGTCCTTGCCGAGATCGATGACTTTGAAGCCTGCAGCGTTGAGCATTGTCTTGACGAGGTTCTTGCCGATGTCATGAATGTCTCCTTCCACAACGCCCAAGACCACTGTGACAGGCTTTTCGGCCCTATCGACCTTAATGTGTGGCTTAAGTATGTCAACGGCAATATTCATGGCGCTCGCCGAGAGCAGCACCTCTGGGACGTAGTATTCCCCTTTTTCATAGAGCTCGCTGACCTTATTCATGCCGACAGCCGGCCCCTGCATTATCGCCTCGTATGGATCGACGTTGTTGCTGACGACCTCGTCAGCGAATCTCTTTGCCCCCTCCTCGTCGCCTACCACTATACTCTGTGCAAGTTTTTCAAACAGTTCATTCTTTTCTGTAATTTCAGATTCCTCCTATGAGTCCACGCCATACTTAAAAAAAGAGAGACTTATGAACTATTCCAAAGAAATCTGATTAGGATAAGACTGTGATTTGGGCATTTCAATAAAATGCCTAGCCTGCTGTCCATCAATTTGACATCATTAAATTTTTAAGGGATCTATGGGATATTTTGCAGGTCGATGAAGATGCATACCTTGGAATTGTCCGGCGTCAGTTCAGGCTACAGCGGCAAGGAAGTCCTCCATGACATCAAGCTCACACTCACAGCGCCATCGATCTACGTTGTGGTCGGCCCCAACGGCGCCGGTAAAACAACCCTTTTCAGGACCATATGCGGTATCTTGGAGAGCAACGGCGGGTCGGTCAGGTTCGACGGGGAGGACGTATTCAACTCCAGCGAGACGCGGAGGCGGATGATCTACCTCTCCCACCTCAATGCACTGCCGGAGGAGATGACCGTCCTCGAGTCGCTGAGGTTCTTCTCTGAGATTGAGGGCGGTGGCGACATCGACCGCGTTGTCCATGCCCTGGGCCTCGAGCCCCTGCTCAGCAAGAAGATATCCGACCTATCCCAGGGGCAGAAGAAGAGGGCATCCATTGCTAAGGTCTTCCTTAGGGACCGAGACCTCTACCTCTTGGACGAGCCCACCTCCAATGTCGACCCGAAGGTTTCCAGGGAGATCCGCGAGTACCTGCTGGACCTTAGCAAAGACCGGATAGTAATGTACTCCTCCCACAACCTCTACGAGGCGAGGGAGATAGGGACCTATCTCATACTCATCAAGGATGGGACGATCAAGTTCTTCGACAAGATAACGAACCTCCAGCGCACCAAGCACAGGTACGGGATCAAGTCCACGTCGGATCTGACCAAGATGATAGGGGCAGAGTTCAGCAACGGCTACTACATAGTCAACCTCAATGCCCCCGAAGAAGCGGGGGTGCTGGTGAAGCAACTGGTGGACGAGGGGGCGGTGGTGACTGAGATGAGGGAGCTGGACAATCCCCTCGAGGAGCTCTTTGAGTGAGGCGTCTGGCATGGGCATGAGCAGGATTATACTGAGGCGGAGCGTCAACCTCTCCAAGACCTACCTGGTCATCAGCGCATTCATGGCTCTGATGGCCATCGGGCTCTCCTCGCTCGGTTTTATGACTCCGAGCACGCCGGAGAGCGAAATACCCTTCGACCTGCAGACCTATTTCTCCATCTTCTTCATAGGCCTGGCGTCCATGACCGCAATACTTGCTTCGACTCCCGTTCTCCTCCTATTCGTCTACGACAAGAACAACGGCGTCCTGGAGTACCTCCTTTCGGTCGGCAAGACCCAGTCTCTCCTTTTCAGGAGCTACCTCCAGGCAGCCCTGACCATCGCAGGGATAGTCATAGCTATAGAAATATTGGGCAATGCGGCAATGATGCTGTTCTTCCATGGTAGCACTGCCCTCCTCCCCATGATAGCCGGGCTGACCATCGTGCTGGGCCTCGCGGCAGTCTCCTTCACCACGGTGCTCATGATGGCCTTCAGCTCGCTCCAGAAGCAGCGGGTGGGAGCCAATCAGCCTCTGGGCATAGGGCTCGGGGTTGTGCTGATCCTCCCGTCATTTTTCATCCCTGTGATAGCCCCCAGCTATGCCTTCGTTATGGTGTTCCTGAATGCTGCCATTGCCATAGCGCTCGGGGTCATAATGTTCCTGCTGGCGGGCAGGCTGGTCAAGCGGGAGAAGCTCCTGCCCTGATCTCGATGCCACTCAGGGATGGATCCAGCTATTATTTTGGGGGCATCATGTGCCCCACAGGTCTTTTCCCAAAGCGTCCCTTCAACACATAATACCCGAAGCCAAAGCCTGCTATGATCATGGTCAGCACCAGCGACTCGGGGGACAGGAAGAGGAGAAGGGTCAGGCACGAAATGACCCCTGCGATCGAAACACAGGCCATTTTCCGCCCGCCCCCCAATTTAAGGGCGCTGGCATTCGACAGGGCGTAATACAGCAGGGCGCTTACGTTGCTCACACTCACCACAACAGCAAGGTCATTGGAGGCTGCTAGTAGCGTCATCAACCCGCCGGAAAACAGTATCGCATAGAATGGGATCCCACTCTTTAGGTCAACCCTCCCAAGGAATGAGGGCATGTCTCCGTTTTTTGCCATGGCGTACATCACCCGCGAGACGCCAAGAACAGAGGTCAGCAGGACGCCGGATGTGGCCACCAACGCGCCGATTGTAATTATTAGGGTGGCAGTGGGCACACCCGCCACTGCAATGGCATCAGCCAATGGGGATCCTGAGCCAGCCAGCGCTGGCCCTCCTACGAGCCCTATCGCCACAACAGCAACAAACACATAGACGATGGCAGATACCACAAGGGATAGAATGGTGGCCTGCGGCACTGTCTTTTCAGGGCTTACAATCTCCTCAGATACCGTTGTAATCCGTGCAAACCCGGTGAAAGCGAAGAAGATGAGGGATGCCCCTCCTATCACGCCACCAATGCCATTTGGAGCAAACGGTGTAAAATTCTCCACCCTCACAGAGAAAGTCCCAAGGACAATGAAGAAGAGAAGTATTATGAGCTTGACGACGTTAATCGCATTGCCCAGCACTGCCGAAGCCTTTACGCTATAGTAGTTGATGAAGGTAAAGGCGAGAGAAACTGCTATCGCATAGTAGCGAGGGTCGGCCGCAGGGACCAAAAACGCGAGATAATGGGCAAACCCTATGGCGACAGCTGCACCCGCTATTGTGTTGGAAAAAACCCACAGCCAGCCAGAGATGAAGCCTATGGGCCGCGGCATCAGCTCATGGACGAACTCATATGCGCCTCCTTCGCGAGTGATTTTTCTGCTCAGATGGATGAAGCTGAAAGCTGTGAGCGTTGAGATGAGGGACCCAATCAGCACTGATGCTATAAGGGCAGGGCCCGCGGCACCTGCCGCCAGCCCTATCACAACGAATATGCCTGCCCCGATTATGGCATTCACTCCAATGGAAAATGCGTCGAATAATCCCAGCGAACGGCGAAGTTGCGATGGAGATGTCATGCCCTGATCCTCGACAGCCTTCCTATGCTAACTTCACAGGCGTCCGATAAAAGGGCTGTTTTACCCGGCCACATCTGTTGAGGCAAAGAGACCGGGCATTCCCAGAACACTCTCGTATAGGTTAGCCGCCTAGGTCCATGATCAGCCGTGTTGGACAATGGCTTAGCAATGAAAATCTTTCGCCTAGAGGCCATGCCCTCAGTCTGAATTGCTGAGCGGCTGCATGTCTTGAAGGCTTAATATAGGGAAGGATGATTCGTACATAAACTAGAAATGCAATCTTCAGGCATCTGTCGTTGGGTGCTAACATGACCCCCCTGGCAGCCGCGCTCATGGTCTTTTCGATGGAGATGGTGAGTGCCTTCATCAGCGTCCTCATAGGGTATTACGCCTCGAAGGCCCACAGAGCTTCCTCCGCAAGGGGGCTCCAGTTCCTCTACCTTGGCTTTGCAATCCTTGGCATCGGCATCTTCCTTAGGGCAATCACCGCCATTTACCTGCTGATCGCCTTCAGGGTGGCAGACGCAGTCTCCAGCTCTCTGGCAGGGATCTCGAACCTGGCGGGAATAATCTTCACGCTCACCCAGTTGGTGGCCTATTCGCTCTTCGTCGCAACC
The DNA here is from genome assembly GCA_964477685.1 of uncultured Nitrososphaerota archaeon. Lineage (GTDB taxonomy): Archaea > Thermoproteota > Methanomethylicia > Methanomethylicales > Methanomethylicaceae > JACTUC01. The sequence continues at coordinate 9,131 of CAYZHK010000024.1, read as the reverse complement.
TATGCGTACCAGCAGAGAGGGCAGGGCGAATGGGGCAGCAAGGAAGGCAGTACCACTGCAATGGCTGTATTTCCGATCGCCAGGCTCTTCTACATCCCAACACTTGAGCTCGTAGCAATTGCAATGCTTGGGTTTGTGGCCTTTAGCTCGCTGGTCAACTGGAGGCACAGGCAGGCCACCAACTCTGCACTAGTCTTTTCGGGCTTCAGCCTGATGTTTCTCAGCCATATCCTTTACCTCTTTATGATACTCAGCGAGAACCTACTCTTCTACGGGCAGCTAACTCAACTTGCCGGCTTCGTATGCCTGCTGATAATGCTGGTCAGGGTGAACGGCGACAATGCAAAGAGAGCGTAAGGAATACCGTTCGAGGGCCAGGATATACGCAGACATACTCAACTCCATACTAAAGGAGGGGGGAAAATCTGGGCCGACCCACATCCTGCTCGGAGCTAACCTCTCCTACGACCGCCTGGTGAAGCACCTCGGCCAGCTCGTTGACCTTGGTCTTATCACTGAGGAGATGGACAATGGAGACAAGGTCTATAAGCTCACTGCGAAGGGGGCGGCGTTCCTCCAAGAGTTCGCAAAGGTAGAGAGGTTCGCCGAGGCTTTCGGCATCAACATGTGACCATTGCGCATGTACGAATCATATGTACGAATCATGCACTAGACTTTAAATAGCGTTGGTCAAGCTTTCTCAGGGGATGAAAAAGGATGAAGATCCAGAAAAGAACCCTCTGTGCATCTACTACGGCCCTGGTAGCCATAGCCTTGGTGGCAATGGTCTTTTTCCCTACGATCGCTGCCAGCACCCAGTCCGATTACACCTACGCGCTCAACCCTCAGAACTGGGCTGCTGAGGAGCCGGGGGGAGACATGCAGGCTGCGCTGGCAAGCCAGTTTACAGCCAGGATCGAGGCCAGGGGCTCTGCATTTCAAAGGGTCAGCGTGGATACTATACAGCAGTACAACTGCACCACTGAGATCTATGTGATGGTGACGCCGGCAACCGATACGAGCGGACGGACAGTCGGCATCAACGGATCCGTGACGGTTAACGGCTCGACCTACACGATCACCGGCGGAAATGCATTCCTGGCAAAGGACAAGAAAATTGTATACCTCAACTGCACGGGCACTGATGGCAACGGCAACGAGGTCACCCTGAAACTCGCGGCCCACTACTTCTGGTGGTATGGCCATGCCTACGCACTGCGGTCCAAGGCGCTGCTGGGGACAGCTGATGGAATGATGCTCTTACTCCAGAGGGGCATAGCCAAGATAAGCTAAAACCATTTTTAACTTTTTTCAAGGCTCGGTCCCAATCAATCTGCTGGAACCAAGCTCAATAGCTACTGTCTTTCCCCTCATACGAGATGCCGTTCATTAATATGTCTATGAAATCACTGAAGCCTTTTTCACATTCCTCCATCGAAGGTCTCGCGCCCATCAGTCGCGGGCGGTTCATTGGGCTCATCAGGTAGCCGAAGAAGATGGCTGTGGCTGCTTCCGGGCTCACCCCGCGGATGTTGCCGACCTCAATGTGGAACCTGAAGAACTCCTCCAGCCTTGCCGCGAGGGACTGGCCAGCTGAGATAAGGCACTTGGCCACAAGTGGGCGGGTCTCCCTCTGCCTCATCAGCGGCATCACCATCTCCCAACCCTCGGTCATGGAGGCATGGGCAAGGGCGCTTAGGTTGCGGAGGCAGTCCGCAATGTCTGCGTCCTCCTCCATCAGCAGCGCCCCGTCAAGCACCCTCAGTACAGCCGCCCCCTTCTCCTCCATCACTCGCCGCAGCACGTTCCCCTTGGACCCGAACCTCCGGAAGATGGTTATTTCGTTGACCCCTGCCCTCTCGGCAATGCGCTTCGTGGTGGCGCCACTGTAGCCCTCCTGCGCGAAGACCTGCGCCGCCGCCTCGATGATCCTCCCCTCGGTGTGGGGGGATGGGCTGGGTTGTCTTTTCCTGGTCATCATTCATGCCTCAGGGCATCGACAGGGTTCATCTTGGAAGCCCTCCTTGCTGGGTAGAAGCCTGCCATTACGCTCAGCCCCACCGCAAAGAGGAAGACGAGGGCAATTATCTCTGGGCTGAAGACCGGTGAATAGCTGAAGGAGCCGGCAATCTGCCTTGTGGCAGCCGACCCGCCCGGCTGCAGCCCTGTGAAGCTACTGCTCCCTATCGACCCGCTGAAGAGGTAGGGGACGATGTAGGATATCGCCACCCCCGAAAGGATGCCAAGGATGCCCCCGATGATCCCAAGGAGCGCAGCCTCCGAGAGGAATAGCGACAGGATGTGCCTCCCCTTGAAGCCAAGGGCCTTGAGCACCCCGATCTCCTTGGTCCTCTCCACCACAGAGACGAACATTATATTGGCTATGCCGACCCCCGCCACGAAGAGTGAGATGGCAGCGATAGCTCCAAGGAAAACCGTCAGCAGCCCAGTGATGGTCGAGACTATTTGGGTGATCTGCGAGACCGAAAGCGTGCTCACCGTGGTGCCGTAGTACGCCTTGAGGTAAGCGGTAACGGTGTCCTCGGCGCCGGCACCGGTTGTCTTGATGTAGATGGCGCTGTAGCTGCTCCTTCCGGTCAGCGCGGAGAGGCCGCCGGTGGTCATGAATATGCTGTCATCGACTGAGATCATGGAGAAACCGTAGGGCTCCAGGGCGCCGACCACCTGGACCTCCCTGCTGACCCCCGCCGATCCGTACTCCAGCGAGACCGATTGCCCCACCACAAGGAAGGGCGTGGTCATGTCCTGCGGGTTCTCCACGTTGGCCCCCACCAAGACCTCGGAGTAGCTGTCCTCTGTGTAGATCCTCCCCTCCGAATATACTGCGTCAGGGACCAGCTTGTCGAACTCTTCGGGGCTGAGCCCGATGACAGTGAACGACCTGACCCCCCCGGATCCGTAGACTCTAACAGCAGATTGCATCATCGGCATCACTTCGCTTACCCCGGGTATCTGGGAGATGGTATCCACGTCAGCCTGGGTGAAGATGACCGATGTGGACGCAGGGCGAACTGTGATGGAATTGGACCCCAGCTTGTCGATCTCGCCGATAATGCTCACCTGGATGCCTTGGGTCTGGGAGGTTAGGGCGATTATCGCTGCAGTGCCGATCATTATGCCCAGAACGGTCAGGGCAGCCCTCAGCTTCCTCTGCTTCAGCCCCTTTGTGCCCCAACGGATGGTGTCGCTTGCCCTCATCGTTCAGACCCGCTTCTCCTTCGGTAAAGGATGTATGCTATCACTGCGACAGCTGCCACGATCGGTATCAGGTAGAGAAGACCGAAGGCGAAGCTCCTGGGCTCTGTGGACGTGGAGTTAGAAGAGGTTGAGGCCAGCGCCAGCTCAAACGGCACAATCAGCGTCTTCTGCATATTCATGCCGAGGCTATTCCTGTAGCCATAGGCGATGGAAAGTGTGTAGTTACCAGCCGTGATATTCCCGGCCGTGAAAGGCAGGGTGAGTGATGAGGGGGTGTTGGTCCCGAGGTCGCCCAGGAAGATCTTGGCCGGGGAGAGGGGCGTTATCTGGTCGGTGCCGTTGGGCGTGAAGATCACGCTCTGGGCGGTGGTGGAGCCAATGTTGAGCAGGGTGACCGTGAGGGAGAAGGGGCTCCCCGGGGAGACTGCGGAGGGGGATGTCGAGACCCTGAGTATGACTATATCAACGCTTCCTGTTGTGAGGACGCCGAAGGAGCCCGTCTGGGTGTTTGATCTGGATTGGGGATCGGCGTAGTTCGCAGTGACAGTAAATGTGGCACCGGTGTTGGCGGCGGATGGTAGAATGTAAACCTGCAGAGGTATTGTGCTCTCGTTGCCGGCATCAAGCTCGTTGATGAACCATGTGCCACTGCTTCCCAGCAGTATGAACTGGGAAGTGGTCCCCTGGCTGCCTGGAAGGGTGAGGGAAACCCTGAGCGAATCTGCTGTTGCGTTACCTATGTTCCTCACCGTAAGCGTCATGGTGTTGTTTTCCCCGGCGACCAGGCTCTGGGGTGTGAGGGAGAGGGCGATCTTCGCCATCCTAACCTCTGCGGTCGGGACCATGAAGCCAATGGTACGGGTGTCCGTGACGGTTCCTACGTATTGGTATGTGAATGTGAAGGAGATCTGGTAGATACCGCCCGAAACGCCCTCACCGACGATAACACGGAGTGCCACAGTCACGTTCTCACCGATATCAATGTCACCAAGGTAATACCTACCATCGCTGCCGTTGAGCATCATCCCCCCTCCGGCGGATGGGAGGCCCACGGACATAAACACCGAGAAGGCTTTGTACCCCCCAGTATTGGTGATCGTGACATTCACAATATTCTCCTCTCCTGCCAGTAGGGTCTGCGTGCTTACCGTGACCGATAGCGTAGGAGGCTGGGCAGCCGATACGGTAGATGCTGCCATCAGGGGCCCTAAAATAAAGATCAGGGCCATGGCTGCCGCCATCCCTCTCCGCATCCCCATGCCCCGGAGCGGCATCGAAAATAATCTGTGGTTAATTCCTTTAGCTGTCAGACCGATATCCGTGTCATTTCTTCTCATCTTTCTTCACCACTTTCTCTATCACACCATCCTTGACATAGAGCGTTCTGTGGCAATATTTCGTGAGCAGCAGGTTATGGGTTACCATTACGACGGTGACCGACTTCTCCTCGTTAAGGGCGTGCAGTATCTCAATTATCTCAGCCGATGACTGGGAGTCGAGGTTCCCGGTGGGCTCGTCAGCCATTATAATTTGGGGATCGTTTGCCAGAGCCCTGGCTATCGCCACTCTCTGTTGCTGCCCGCCGCTCAGCTCGCCGGGGCGGTTGTTTTCAAGCCCCTTGAGCCCCACCCTCTCCAGCAGACCCATGGCTTTCTCTTGGCGCATCTTCCTCTGGACACCCTCGGCTATCATGGGGACCTCCACGTTCTCCAAGGCGCTCATATAGGGGAGGAGGTTAAAGGTCTGAAAGACAAAGCCGATCTTCTCATTGCGGAGCTCCGCCAGTCGGTCGTCGCTCATGCGGGATATGTCTCTCCCCTCGATGAGCACCGTCCCCCTTGTCGGTCGGTCCAGGGCGCCGAACATGTTGAGGAGAGTCGATTTGCCGCTCCCCGAAGGACCGACGATGGCCACAAACTCGCCCCTGGCGATCACAACCGAAAGGCCCCTGAGGGCGGGATACTCGATCTTGCCGAGTCGATAGATCTTCCAAAGATCCTTTGCCTCAATGGATGCATTCTCGGCTGCCACTGCTGCCCTACCCCACGCTCTACTCAGATATGCAAGTAACCGCTTGCATGGATTATTAAAGTATTGCCTTGGATGCCATCAATAGATGTACGCATTCCTTTAAAACCTGCTTTAATGTGGCTTGGAGCGTCGAGGGCCCCCTCTTCTCTATCCCCGCAGGAGGGCTTTCCGGGGGTTTTCTGCGTACCTTTCCTATAGCGCATGCGGCAGGCGCAGAGCATTCCAATGCAGTTGAGCGTTATATTTATTAGAAAACATCGGCTTACCCATGCATATGTCTACTAAGCGTGATATTTCAAAATTGGGCATTGCTCCATTGATCATCGTTGTAATCATCGCCGTCATCCTCGTGGTGGGGGGAGCGGCATACTATCTTAGCACAATGCAGACACCGCCAGGCAACAACACCCATGTCACTCCGCTGCCCAACATGACCCTCACAGTTGTAGGCCTAAATGGCACGACCGTGACCCTCAACAGCGCCCAGATCGGCAACCTCACAGCGTTCACATCGCTGGGCGCCTGGGTAACGAGCGCAGGGCACATCAATACCGTGGTTAATTACACCGACGTAAAGATAACAACCCTCTGCAACCTTGTGGGTGGCTTGACCAACAGCACGGCCCTCAAGGCGACAGCCTCGGATGGCTATTCCATGGTCTTCACCTACGACCAAGTCATGGGAGCCTTTACCACCTATGACCCGGTTACCGGCAATGAGGTCCAGCACAACCAGCCCCTGACAACAATCCTGGCCTACTTCGAGAACGGCACGGGTCTTCAGACGGGCTCCGGCCCACTCCGCTTCGCCATAGTCGGACCAGAAGGTCTCATCACCGATGGGCACTTCTGGATAAAGGATGTCACAAGGCTGGATGTCGAGGCGGCAGTGGCTGAGTATACCCTTACCCTTAACGGGACCAAGTCTGGCATCTACGAGGTGATGGGCAGAGCAACCCTCGAGTCAGGCGTCAACTGCCACGGAGAGAACTGGACCGACAGCTCCACGGGCATAATATGGACAGGCATACCCCTCTGGTATCTTGTGGGGCACATAGACGACTCGAACATCCATGAGGACAACGCCTTCAACAGGACCCTGGCGGATCTGGGCTATACTGTGAGGATCATTGCCAATGACGGCTATTACATTGACCTAGACAGCACCCTTGTCAAGCTGAATAACAACATACTCCTTGCAAACATGGAGAATGGATCTGCGCTGGAAACCAAGTACTGGCCGCTCCGGCTTGTCGGCTCCGGGATCACAAAGTCCCAGATGATCCGGAACGTCGTTGAAATAGATTTGCTCTTCCCGGACTATACCTTGACTCTAAATGGCACAACCATCAAGACCGTCTACAGCTTCAATCTTGACGACTTGGTTTCGCAGTACCCAGCGAGCTGGGTCGACACTAACACCACCACCACATGGACCGGCATCCCGCTCTGGCGACTCGTGGGCATGGTCGACGACAGCAACAGCACAACCTTCAACGATACACTCGCTGACAGCGGCTACACGGTGAAGATCATCGCCAACGACGGCTTCGCCACCAACCTCAACAGCACATTCGTGAAGCTCAACGACGACATCATCCTGGCAAACTTGGAGAACGGCACAGCCCTCGAGTCAAAATACTGGCCCCTAAGGCTAGTCGGTTCGGCTCTGACTAAGGGTCAGATGGCCCGCAATGTGGTCGCAATAGAGATAGTCTTTGGCGGTTAATCACTGTGAAGAAAGCCCACATAGCACTTGCCATCGTAGCAGTTGCGGCGGTGGCAGCCATTGTTTTTTTTTATCAGTTTAGTCAGCCTGCTATGCAGCAGACCCAGGTCCTGAAGATCTACTGCGCAGACAGCCTCCTCTACCCCATGCAGGAGGCCGAGGAAGCCTTTGAGAAGCAGTATCCGAACGTCGACATCCAGATCGAGGGCCATGGGAGCATCCAGGTCATCCGCCACGTGACCGAGCTTGGCGACAGGGCAGACCTGATGCTGGTGGCAGACTACTCGCTCATCCCGATCATGATGTATAACACAACGGTTCCTAACTCGACCCAGCCCTTCGCCGAATGGTACATCAGGTTCGCGGGCAACGAGGTGGTCCTGGCCTACACCAGCCAGAGCAACCGCGCATCCGAGGTCAACTCCACCAACTGGTACGAGATCCTTGCCGATGAGGGGACCTCCTTTGGCTTCGCCAACCCGGAGATTGATGCCCTTGGGTACCGCACCATGATGGCCATAAAGCTCGCCGAAGGCTACTATGGCATTCCGCAGCTTTACTACACCCTCGTTTCCAAGAATTTCAACCCCCTATTCATCTCCTACAGCGCTGGCGGAAAGTCCGTGCTGCTAGTGCCCGAAACCCAGACACCGGTCGGTGGCAAGGTCTATCTCAGGGCGAGCGGCGTCATGCTCGTCCCGCTGCTCGAGTCTGGAACCATTGACTACTGCTTCCTCTACAGGAGCATGGCAGAGCAGCAGAACTTCTCCTATGTCGAGCTGCCCCCCGAGATAAACATGGGTGACATCTCCCAGGAGGCCTACTACAGCCAGGTGTCCGTGGAGTACCAGCACCAGCGTTTCGCAACGGTCAACCTCAACCGCACCGGAAGCACCATATATTACGGTATGACCATCCCTGCCAATGCGCCAAACCCTACCTTGGCCATAAAGTTCATTGAGTTCATGATAAACGGCAGTGGGAGCGCTATCTTGGAGGCATCCTACTTCCCGATCTTCAGCACCTGCTACACCGACAACCTGCAGGAGCTCCCTACTGCGCTCACCGCTTTTATACGGGCAGAGCCCTAGAAGATTCAAGCGGCTGAGGGAAAACACTCACCAGGGGAAGACCAAATGGGCTGGCTCAGGTCGCGGTCGCCTTTTATTGTCCTCTCGGGCATCCTCGGGATGGGTATGGTCATATTCCTCCTCCTGCCCATAGCCTCCTCCATCTTGGGCTCTGCAGCCGGCATACCTGGCGCCCTGGAGGACGCCTCGACCGTCAACGCCATCGCCACAAGTTTTTACTGTGCCTTCCTTGCCACGCTCTTCACCCTCGCCCTGGGCGTGCCACTGGCCTACGTATTCGCAAGGCGTTCCTTCCCTGGCAAGAGCCTGCTCGACCCCCTCATCGATCTCCCCATCCTCATCCCCCACAACGCCGCTGGCATCGCGCTACTGATGATCCTGAGTCCCGCCTCGCCCGTTGGAGGGCTCTTCCAGTCGATTGGGGTGGGCTTCGTCGATACTGCCTGGGGGATTGTTGCTGCCATGGCATTCGTCAGCGCCCCGTTCATGATAAGGAGTGCCCAGGACGCCTTCGTGGCCGTCGACCCGGCGATGGAGCATGTGGCCAAGAGCCTCGGTGCCAACGAGCTCCAGGCGTTCCGCCACATTACCCTACCCCTCGCCGCCCGCGGTGTGCTCACCGGCTGCCTCCTCGCCTGGGCGAGGTCCATAAGCGAATTCGGGGCTGTGGTTATTCTTGCCTACTATCCCATAACGGCGCCAATCCACCTCTTCGACACCTTCGTGACCGAGGGGCTCGCCAGGGCGCTGCCCATCAACGGCCTCCTGATAATAATCGCTGTCGTGGTGCTGCTCGTATTCAGTAGGCTCCTGGTGCGACAGGGAAGGATGCTCAAGCCGAGGGGGGTAGGGAAATGAGCCTCAGGGTGGACGGGTTGAGCAGGGAGTGGAAAGGCTACCGGCTCAGAGACATCAACCTGGAGATAGGCGCCGGCGAATATTTTGTTCTGCTGGGGCCCACCGGGGCAGGCAAGACACTGCTGCTGGAGTCCATCATGGGGATCCACAGGCTCGACTCGGGGAAGGTCACGCTCAATGGCATGGACATCACGGAGCTGCCC
>CAYZHK010000023.1:0-20603 GCA_964477685.1 uncultured Nitrososphaerota archaeon | reverse complement strand
GACATCACGGAGCTGCCCACCGAGAGGCGCGGCATAGGCTACGTCCCCCAGCAGAGCCACCTCTTCCCCCACATGACCGTGAGGCAGAACGTGGGATTCGGCCTGAGGGTCCGGGGTACTGCGGCTGACGTCGCGAGGTCACGGGTGGGCGAGCTCCTTGATGAACTGGGTATCCTGGGGCTGGCTGACAGGGCTCCGGTCTCCCTCAGCGGGGGCGAGATACAGAAAGTCGCCTTGGCCAGGGTGATGGCAATCGAGCCATCGCTGGTACTGCTTGACGAGCCGCTGGGAGCAATAGACGCAGAGACGAGGCAGTCCCTCCGTGATTACCTGAAGGAGAAGCAGTCGTCATCTGGAATGTCGTTCCTCCATGTCACGCATGACCAGGTGGAGGCCTTCAGTATGGCCGACCGTGTCGCGTTGATGCGGGATGGTGAGATCGTCCAGACCGGCTCGCCCAAGGAGATCTTCTCAAACCCGAAGGACGAGTTCGTCGCACGCTTCCTCGGCTATGAGAACATATTCCGGGGAAGAGCTACCCTCTCCTCGGATGGTTGCCTGGAAATTGAAGCCGGAGGGGAGGTAATTAAGTCCCCCCTTGGAGTTGCCGGCATTGGCGCGCCCATGAATGGGCGGCCATTCCAGTCCGTGATTGGCGTGCGAACCGACGGGATAGTGATTTCTACAGGTGACTGCCCTAAGTCCGCCAACTGTTTCCATGGGGTAATTGAAGACTACGTGGACCTGGGCTCGCTAATAAAGTCAAGCATACGCACCGATAGGGGGCTTGTCTTCCATGCCCTTGAGACCACAAGCGCTTTTATTGGCAAAGGCTATGACCTGGGCAAGGAAGTATGGATATCGTTCGCATCCGATTCTGTCAGGATTCTATCGGTGGAATAGGTGAACTATCGGTCCCTGATATCCTCCCGAAGCCTCTGGCTGCCCACCATTCTGCCGAGATAGGCTATTAAGCCAATAGGGCTATGATACAGTCATCCGAAAAGGAGCTAGGAAGCCTTGCAGTATAAGAGGAACGGGATAATCATTTCGTTGATAGGCCTTGTCCTACTGACCTCATACCTGTTGGGCTTTGCGCCGGGTCTTGTCTTCATCATCGGCCTTGCTCTACTGCTCTACGGTCCTGTCATCATCGCTTGGGGCTGGGATAAGGAGCGCCGGCAGAGGAAGCAGGGCGCCACCTGAAGCTGTTTGCATGGTCCATAACGCCCAGCTAACGAGCGCAGGCGATAAATCGGGGACAGGGCAATTCTGTATCATGGCATCCGTTGAGCATGGCGGCGTTCCGCTCGGGGTGAAGCTCCCGGCCATAATCCTGGCCAGCTTCCTCTCCATGTTCTTCGCCGAGGTCTTCTCCGGCTCGTCCCCGCTCTGGTTCTTCTCCGGCTGGGGCCTGCTGGTGACCCTTCCCCTCTATGGCGGGCACCTCCTGCTGCTCATCAACCTTGCCATGCGCTTTAGGCGGACATCGGTCTCTTCTCTCTATCTCTGGGGCATCCTCTTTGGACTCTACGAGTCGTGGATTACTAAGGTACTCTGGGCAGGTTACATAGGCGCCACACCGGGGCTGGGGACCTTCTTCGGGATAGGGGTGCAGGAGTTCGCAGTGCTTGCCCTCTTCTGGCATCCAGTCTTCTCCTTCATTATCCCGGTGCTGGTCTATGAGACCCTAGTGGCAGCGGCAGGGAATCCTGGGGGTGTACTGCCGAGCCATGCTCCGTTCTTGGCAAGGCGGAGGCAGAACTTCATACTGGCTGGCGCCGCCCTCCTCATTGGCGCATCGTTCCTCAACGTGGGAGTGCAGACCAATGCCCCTGGCGCTGTTGTTACCATTTTGGGCAGTGTGGCCCTCATCTCTCTTGCACTCTGGCTGGCGGTGAGGGAGCGGAGGGGTGAGGCTGCGCAGTTCGGCATCGGCTCGCTGAGGCTGGGGAGGAGGGGTTTCTCGGTACTCGTGATTTACATTGCCGTGCTCTACGCTGTCACTTTCCCACTCCTGCTTCCCGAGAGGATCCCCGGCCTCCCGGTCATCGCCTTCACCCTTGCCATTTACGGGGCAGTGGTGGCTCTGATATACCTTAAAAAGCCAAATGGCGAGGCCGCGTCCCCTCCAGCCAATGGGACCACCTTTTTTTCAATAAGGGACCTGGCGGGGCTTGCCATCGCCCTCGTTGCCGCCACTGCAATCCTGAGCCTCAGCCCCGTGGCTGACTTCGTCCTCTTCTATGGCTTCTATTGGGGAATAACAGGTGCAGGTTGCTTCCTATTGGCGATGGTCATGGTGATGATCCTAAGGGAAAGATTGCGGGCCAGATAACAGCCACTGGTTTCTCTGAAGGCGGGCGCATCAGGTGCAATCAGTACAGGGTCAAGCTCTAATGCCCATTATCCCGGCGGAGAGGAGTAGCCTGCAGTGGCAAGGTGAGTATCCGCACTGCCTGCGACGCCTCCTTTGGATTTTTTTTAAAATCACATACCCAAATAAGCACCCATATGATTAAAAAACTGTGATTGTATGCTCTAATGTTGAGAACGGCACATCAGAGGGGTTGGGTATTCCTTGTCCCGCGATCGGCAGACTGCGAACGTGTTGATACTGGAGCTCGCCACGATGGTCGTTGCCATATCGCTGGCATTCACATCGACCTTCATATCAACATTCGATCTCAGGTCGATGCTCGTTTTTATCTTCATAACAATCGTTGTTATCTGGTTCTGGTGGGACTATGTCATGGACAGGCTTGCCTTCCCCCCGCGGACAAGCCGCTTCCCTCTTTTGGACATCCTGGTGCTGATATTGATTTCGCTGATCCCGTTTGCCATTAGGCAGGACGAGATCTACTACCTTTCAGGCGTACTCGGAGCCCTCATTATAGTGTGGGCACTGCTCATCCGGGACATAATCAAAGAAAACAGGGATCTTATAGAGCAGCGGAAAAAGTGCGAAATGGACGAGGAGGTCAAGCAGCGCTTGGTGGTTGGCGTGGCTTTCATTCTCACAACCGCACTGAGCATTTTCTACAGCTTCATCGGGGTCGAAGTCTTCATCTTTCTGGTCATTCTCATTATTGCATGGAATTTCCTCAGCAGAAGGAGGGGGGCCCAGCTCTGTCCTGAAGCTATGGAGAAAGGATCTGCCGTCAGCCCCCCTTGATCCTGGACAATAGGATGATATTCCTTCGCCCCTTCACTACCCTCTCACTGAGGAGACGCTTTCGGCCATCCGGCAGCAGCTCCACCGCCCAGGAGTTGTCCGGGACGACGTACTCCTCCTCCTTCTCGATGACTATCAGCTCAGGCTTGGATACTCTTTCCAATCTGCTCACCCCCGAAGTGTTTTTCCATCCATTTCATGTTGGCATAGCAGCTACAGCAGACCATCTCGCCCTTCTTTCCGCCGTATGTTGTCAAAAGCCTGGCGTCCTCTGCCGCCTCCTTGACAACGATGTCGGCGCCACAGAAGAAGCACTTGCCGTAGACCATGGGGTTGCCATCTCCATCGACCCGTATTCCTTCCTTCTCATGGTAGTTGCGGAGTTTCCGCCCAGCGATGGCATCCGCCTTCACAACCATGGCTGAAGGCAATTCGCTGGCATACCCCTCAATGGCCCTCGTCCGCCCCTCCGTCCTCCGGTTCGGCTTCCTGTTCTCTGCCATCAGGTCCGCCAGAACTAGCATCTTGACATTATCCACGTCCTTGCTGGGGAGCAGCCTTGCAATCTCTTCGGTCCGGCGCCTGCTGTCCTCGAGCCGCTCGCGCATTCCTGTGGTATAGTTGCTCTGGTCTCTCCAGTCGATCCTCCGTCCCTCAATCTCGGCAGTGGAGATGAGCGCCCGCCGCAGCCTCGAGCGGCGCATCCTCCTGAGCTTCTCGGGGTTGCTGCTCCTCAGGAGCTCGCTGAATCCCTCCTCGGTTAGGACATACCAGACGTTGTTGCCATAGCTCTTCACCCGCTGGACCCATCCCTTCCCCTCAAGACCGCTAAGGAGAGTTGGCACATACTCGAAGAAGCGGTCGTCGTCCTCGGCCTCGGCCCTGTTGAGCTCAAGGTATCCCCTACAAAGATCGACACCCCTCTTGGGGCCGTCCTTCAGTAGCCCCAGAATGGCAACTTGGCGATCGTTGGCCATCTCAAACCGCCCAAAAACACAATGCCGGCTGTTGCCGGCTCAGGCTAAGATAGAGCCGTACTTTCGGAAATAAGGCTTTCTGTGGCCATCGCCTCCCCTGGTAAGCTGTATAGATTAGGTATAGAGTTTGGCAAGATTCTGAAAAACCATTTAATAATTAATGGACCATCGGTCCAGTCTGAGATGTTTGCAGTGAGGAACGCGCAGCAGCAATACCTAGGTGTTCTGTTTATCCTGATTATTGCCTTCTCGATCTCCCCCTTGGTGGTGCCATCCGTCGCGGCCGGTTCTGCCTGGACCAGATCAAGCGGTGTGGTCGCCATGGCAGGGGACACGGTGAGCTTCACCGTTGCCCTATCCTCGACGGCCGATCCCTCCAGCTTCGAGCAGTTCAACCTCTCCGCGGCAAGCCTCCCGTCAGGCTGGTCATGCAGCTTCTACTACGGCAACAGCGAGATAAACTCCATCAACGTCAAGGGAGGCGAGACTGTCAACATCAACATGGCCGTTGCGACCGCCTCCGACTCTACGGTCGGCAACGACACATTCACCTTCGTCGCCACCAGCAGCCTGGAGACGGTCCAGTATTCCTTGGAGGTGGAAATCCGATCCCCCGAAAGGCACCTGGCGCTGATCTCACCCTACCCGAACGCCACCGCCTCGGTGGGGTCCTCCCTCTCCTACCAGGTCACCATATCCAACAACGGCGAGGCAGGGGAGTACATCAACCTGACTGCCGCGCTGCCTTCCGGCTGGTCTGCCACCTTACTGTCCTCCAACAAGGAGATCGATGGTCTTTACCTGGCAGCAGGTGGGTCTCAGCAGCTGACAGTCCAGGTTGCGCCTGCGGATGGCGCAGGGGCTGGTCCCTACTCACTGGCCGTTGAGGCTGTTTCCACCGATGGGCTGACTAATGCAACCTTGGCCCTCACAGCCGAGCTCACCAATCCAAAGCCCAGCAGCGACATATCGATCGCCTGCAGCTACCCTTCCGTCTCTGGCGAGGAGGGGACGACCTTCTCCTTCCCGGTCACCATTTCAAACAGGGGGTCCTCGGATGCCCTCCTCAGCCTTAACAGCGTGGTCCCAGAGGGGTGGACAGCCACCTATTCTGCCCAGGAGATGAGTGGCGTTGCCCTCAATGACATCTTCCTGGCTGCCGGAGCCTCCAAGACGCTCACCTTCACCGCGACACCCTCATCCAACGCCTCGATCGGCGGCTACACACTGCTACTCGGGGCAGCAGCCTCGGATGGCGGAGCCAATGCCTCGCTGGCCCTGACCGCCAGCATAGCTGCGCCCACGGGCGACGTCAAGGTCGAGAGCAGGTACACCCAGATGACCGCAAACATCGGCACCACCATCAGCTACCCGATAACCATCGAGAACGACCGGTCCATTGCAACAACACTGAACCTGCTGGTGGCCTCTGTCCCCCAGGGCTGGAGCGCCGTCTTCTATTCTGGGAGCGTCTCGGTCTCTAGCGTGCTCCTCACCAGCCACGAATCCATCAGCCTCACGCTCCAGGTAACGTCCCCCAGCTCGGCCAGCATAGGCAACTACACAACCACGATCCATGTCCTTTCTGCCGACGGGACCGTCAACGAGCAGGTCGCCCTCAACACGACCCTCAAGGGCTCCTACTCCCTCACGTCCACCCCCAGCGCCTACAACATCGAGACCACCACTGGCGGTACCGCCACTGTAACGGTGACGGTCACCAATGCCGGCCTTTCCCCTGTCACATCCGTCAAGCTGAGCATCACACCGCCCAGCTCGAGCTGGAGCACAGCCTCTTCCCCCATCACCGTGGAATCCCTGGCCTCAGGGGCCTCGGCAACCTTCACTGTGCAGCTGACATCGCCCAGCGACGCCGTGGCTGGCGACTACCTGACATCGATCACTGCCACCAGCGACCAGGTCAGCAGCAGCTCCATCGCGGAGAGGGTTACGGTGGGCGCATCAACCACCTGGATCTGGATAGGCCTCGCCATAGCGGCGATCGCCGTTGTTGCGATGGTGTTTCTGTTCAGAAAATTTGGAAGGAGATGATTTGTATGTCAACAGGAATGGTGAGAATGGCCTTGGAGGTTGAGGAGCTCGAGCTTGTGAACTTCTTCAGCCTCAACGGCCTTGCCGCTATCGCCATGTATCTGATGGCATATCTCTTCAGGATAATCGAAAGGAGATAGAATCTTGCCAAACAACATCATAAAAACCATTGATCTGACAAAAATCTATGAGAATAAGAAGGTGGCAGTGGACCACCTCAACCTGGAAGTGGAAGAGGGCGAGATCCTCGGCTTCCTCGGCCCCAACGGCTCAGGCAAGACAACCACCTTCCTGATGCTCCTCGGCCTCTCTGTGCCCACCTCGGGGACCGCCAAGGTGGGGGGCAAGGACGTCGTCAAGGAATCGAGGGAGGTTCGGAAGGTGATCGGGGCCCTCCCCGAGTTCGCCGGCTTCTACGACGACATGACGGCCCGGCAGAACCTGGAGTACATCGGTGCTCTGAATGAGCTGCCTAGGGCGGAGTGCAGGTCCAGGGCAGGGGAGTATCTTGGGATAGTGGGCTTGGCCGAGAGCGCTGACATGAAGGTGGGCAAGTTCTCGAGGGGCATGAGGCAGCGGCTGGGCATAGCCCAGGCCCTTATGAAAAAGCCTTCCATCCTGCTCCTGGACGAGCCAACAATTGGCGTCGACCCGCAGGGCACCAAGGAGCTGAGGGAGCTCATAATGCGGCTCAACCGGGAGCAGCACCTGACAATAATCCTCGCTTCCCACCTGCTGAACGAGGTGCAGAAGGTCTGCTCAAAGGTGGCAATCATACGGAATGGGAAACTGGTTGCTACGGGCACCATCGACGAGCTTACGGCAGGTCTCCGGACGGCTGAAGGCATTCGCCTCGACCTCCGGTTGGACAAGGTGAAGCCCGAGCTGCTCAGGGCCCTTCGGGAGGTGCCGGGTGTCCTTTCGGTGGAGCCCAATGCCAACGAGCTCACGGTGGTGAGCGAACCGGCGGCTGTGGCGGAGGTCTCCCAGGCGATAACCTCCCATGGCGGCACCATACTCATGATGAAGCCCTACGAGCCAACTCTGGAGGAGATATTCATGAAGTACTACCAGAACGGCCCAACTCAGGAGGCTTGAGGCGTGTCCTCCACATTAACAGTCTTCAGGAAGGAGCTGGCGGACCTCTTCGTCAACAAGAGGTTTATCCTCCTCTTCGCCATGATACTCCTACTGTCCACTGCCTCTGCCTACCAGGGCGCAAACTACCTCAAGTCCAGCTCCAGCACCAGCACGAACTTCATGGCGATCTTCAGCCAGGGGGCCAACGGCTCGTCCTTCGTCTCCCTGATGGTCACCTTCGGCCCGCTCCTCGGCCTTGCCCTCAGCTTCGACGCCATCAACAAGGAGAGGAAGAGCGGCACCCTCTCCACCCTCCTGGCTCAGCCCATCTTCAGGGACTCCATCATCAACGGCAAGTTCCTGGCAGGCGCGGTCGGTCTCACGCTGGCCATCGTCGTCACCCTCGGGGTGAACATGGGGATAGCCATCCCGCTCCTCGGCTTCGGGCCCACCTCGACCGAGGCTCTGGCCATCGTTGCCCTGATCGCTGTAACCATCATATACCTCTGCTTCTGGTACGGCCTGGGCATGCTTTTCTCGGTCTACTGCAGAGAGACTTCCACGTCAATCCTGGCATCCGTGGCCACCTGGATAGTCTTCTCCATACTGATCTTCATCTTCGCCAGCTTCGCCTCCAACGTTGCCGTCTCGGCAGTGAGCTTCAACCCGAGCGAGAACTTCAACTTCACCGGCGGCAACTTCCCGGGCAACTTTACCGGCGGTCCGGGCTTCAACTCGAGCATGTTCACCACACCGACCTCGGTCACCGAGTCCAGGTCAATGATCGCCTCCACCATATCCAGCATATCCCCCGCCTACCTCTACAGCGACATAGCCTCGAGGCTAACCGGCGCCGTTAGCTCGTCATTCACCGGCTTCAGCGTCTCCATACCCCGCTTCACCGGCCAGCAGTACAACCTCTACACTGCCCTGGCCGGCAGCTGGGCAGAGATTGCCGTGATCGCTATGGCTATGGTGGTCTGCTTCATAGCATCATACATGCTCTTCCTGCGGTCCGAGATCAGGCCCGCAGCCTGATCCACCCCCTTTTTTTTTAAGGATAAAAAGGTAAATACCTCTTGCCTCGGGAGTCTATTAGGGGTGCATTCAATGGACATGGACCTTAAAAACAAATTCCTAGCGCTATACCCAAAATACTTCAACGATTCGCCGCTGCCCCTCACCTTCTTCTTTACCAACGGGGAGGCGGGCGCCAAGCTAATGGCGCCAGAGTCCCACAACTGCCTCATCGATGCCCTTTCCTTGGCGAGGGCCGGGAAGCCCCTGCGGCTGAACGGGGAATCCATCACCTGCAAGGGCGGGAACCGCTACATGGGCTTCTCGCAGGAGCTGAGGCCCAACTTCGAGCAGTTCCTCTCGGGCGTTGAGCGCTTAAAGAAGACGCCGGAGCTTGTCCGGGAGATGCTCAGGCGCTCCTCCAAGTTTGAGGCCCCTGCAAGGTTCATAGTATTCAAGAGGTGGGACCTGCTGGGGGCCAGCGACAGCCCGGAGGTCGTCTTCTTCTTCGCCACGGCCGATGTCATAGCGGGGCTCTTCACTCTTGCGAATTACGATGAAGGCGCATCGGACGGCGTCTTCACCCCCATGGGTTCTGGCTGCTCGTCCGTGATCCTCAATCCCCTCCTGGAGGCAAGGTCCAGCCACCCGAGGTGCATCATAGGGATGTTCGATACAACCGCGAGGCCCTACGTGCCCAAGGACGTTCTGACCTTTGCCGCCCCCATTGCCAGGTTCGCCACGATGGTTGAGAACATGGAGAGTAGTTTCCTGACAACCAAGACCTGGGCCAAGATCCAGGAAAGGATAGGCTCGGGCATAAAAGTACCATAGCTGCAAAGGCAGGGACCGCCATGATGCCCGATCAGGTTGAGGAAGTGCCAGCCGCGTCCTGCTGATCAGCCTCCAGCAGCTTCAATGCCATGTCATAACTATGCATCACGTCTGTCCTGGTGATTATCCCAACAAGCTCTTTTGTCTCCCTTGAAACGACCGGCAGCCTCCCCACTCCAAACTGTATCATCTTGTCCAAGGCATCCAGCAGCGTTTCATCAGCATGTGCCACCTGCATATTCTTGGTCATTATGGATCCTACGGTGGTTGAGCCAATGTTCTCCCGCGGGACCCTCAGTATATCGCTTATGGTTACTATCCCGACTAGCACACCTGTATCAACGATGGGTATGCCCCTGAAGCCCCTCTCCATCATAAGCTGGTAGGCCTTCTGGACGCTCTCTCCGGATGGGAGGTAGGTGATGTTGATTTTCATTGCATCCGAGACAAACAGCCTCTTCAGAAGCGGAATGTTGTACTCCCAGACATGGGCGGGGGACTCCGAACGCCTAGTGACTTGGCTCCTGTAGATGGTGTACTTCGACCCGGTAATGTAGTAGGCGAGTATGACAGAGACCATGGCTGGTACCATGAGGGCAAGGGTTCCTGTCATTTCGCTCACCATCAGTATAACAGCGATGGGGGCTCGCCCAACCCCTGCAAAGAGGGCCATCATGCCGACGATCACAAGGGGGGCTGGAATTGGTATCCAGCCGGGAACAAAGCTGTTGGCAGCAACCCAGAAGGCACCCCCCGTGAAACCTCCTATGGCCAGCGACGGGGCAAAGACGCCAGCACTGCCTCCTGAGCCAACGGTGAGGGATGTAGCCACTATTTTCAACAATATCAAGGCAATGAGAGTGGCCATCAGAGGCAGAGCGATGTAATTGGGAGTTATCATGCCCAAATTCCCGTCAATCATGTACTGGAGGTATCCGTAGCCGAGTCCCACCACCTGGGGGAAGAAGACTGCGATCAAGCCGGTAAGTGCCGCGCCGAGCATAGGCCTGAAGTACTTGGGGATGGTAAGCGATGCAAAGAGCTTCTTGGTGGAGTAGAATGATGTCGTAAAGAGTCTTCCCAGCAGGCCACATGCGATGCCGAGGAGGGCATAAATAAGAAGGTTCCTTGGCTCGGTAAATTCATAGACTATGGAGGAGCCAAAGATGGGCGTGAATCCAGTCACTGAGGCAAAGACAACATACCCCACCGGTGAGGCGATGAAGGCAGGCACGAGAGCTTCCACCTCCAAATCACCACCACTGTATAGAATCTCTGCGCTTAGGATAGCACTCCCGAATGGAGTTTTGAAGATAGAGCCGATTCCAGCGCCAATCCCCACCGCCACGGCGATCCTCCTCTCCTTGACTGAAAGCCTAAAGAGGTCAGCGACCATGGAACCAAAACCGGCAGCTATTTGGGCAGTGGGGCCTTCCCTCCCCCCGCTCCCGCCAGAGCCTATGGTAAAGACCGAAGCAATGGTCTTGACTATTGGAACCCTCCTGCGAATCTTCCCCCCCTTTTTATGAACGGCTCCGATGGCCTCATCAGTGCCATGCCCCTCCGCCTCCGGCGCCAGTTTGTAGACTATCAGACCAGCCAAAAGACCCCCCAGCGCTGTGGATATGGGGATGATGAAGAAATTGGCATTGGAAACCATTGAAATGCCAGGTTCAGCGGCAGGTCCTGGAGGATAGAAGCCAGTGATTCCACCAAGGATGTAAGTTGTGGAGAGTTCAATGAGGTAGTAGAAAATCAGCGCACCGAAACCTGCCACTATGCCTATGGAGATGCCCATCGCTGTCCATTTGCCTAGGTAATTCCGGAATAGCCTGTTCAGGCCACCCATAAACCGGGACCGTGCCATTGTAAATCCAGCTGCCTTGTGGAGGCAAATTCCTTAATTGAGGCGCCAAGATTACAATGATTGGCTAGCGATATAATTTTTTCCAGAGGAATGAATTTCCTGCTTTGGAGGGCGATGGCGGCAGGCAGCGGAGGCGACGGTAACTTACCTTCGGTCCTGGAGAGGTTAAAAAAATGGCGGAGGCTCTCTCGGCGCACAGAGCCAACGGTATCCTATCTTTTTAGGAATCTCCAGGAAAGGACAATGCTTACGCTGGCGAAGATCACCGCAAAGCCGGCGAGATAGGTGAAGTCAAAGGCAACGCTCGCCATGCCCGTGGCACCCAGGAGCAGCTGCCTCCCCAAGTCCGCGGCATAGCTGATGGGGTTGATGTTTACGAAGGCCTGGAGCCAGCTGGGCATGAAGGTGGACGGGAAGAGGGCATTGCTCCCGAAGAGGAGGGGCAGGTTGAGCAGGTTGATTATGGCCATCTGAGTATTTTGGTCTGTGGAGCGGAGCGCCAGCATCAGGAATATGGACGAGAACCCCAGCGTCAGCAGAAAGAGGCCGAGGAAGGTCCCGAGTATGCCCATGGCGGTTAGGTTGGCTGTGTTCATTCCGAAGAGTATGGCTATCACAAGAACTATGGAGGCCTGGATTAGCGACCTGACCACGCTGGAGAAGACCTTCGAAAGGACGATGTTCCCCCTGGCCACCGGCGTGCTGAGGACCTTGTTCAGTATACCGAGCCTGCGGTCCCAGACAATGGACATGCCGCTGAACATCGCTGTGAATAGGACTATGAAGGTGAGCATGCCAACGGCCAGGAACGAGAAGTAGTCCGTCGTCCCGAAGGTGTTGAGCATCATGGTATTGGCTATCTGGTCCAGAACAGCCTTGGGGATATCGAACCCTGGAATGTTAAAGGAGCCACTGGTGAAGATACCGCCTATGTTGAAGGCCTTGCCGAAGAGGCCGAGCCAGAGCACGGGCTGGATCAGCGTCATGAAGAGTAGGACAGGAGTCCTGTACCACTTCTTCAGCTCCTTATTCGTCAGCGCCCAGAGGCCATGGAGTGGGCTCTTGTTGAGGCCGTTGGTGTCGGCCTTAACCATCCCGGCGGACGCTGCCGCCGCCACAGGCCGTGCCACATTGCCCATCTTACCCTTTTCAGAATCGGTTTTCCAGGTCATGATCTCGCCATCCTCAGTGTTCTTCTCTGCAGCCTCAGCTGCATGCTGTCTCCATTCTCCTCCCGGAGAAGCTTGCCGGTGAGTTCGAGGTACACCTGGTCAAGGGTGGGCTTCGTCAGGGATATCCGGTTGACATGGTATCCCCTTGCCCTCACAGCGTCCATGACCCGTGGTGCAACCTCCTCGCCGCACTCGGCCTTGATGCGGTAGTCTCCCGGCTTCATCACCTTGACCTCCTTCACCTTCTCAACCCTGGCAATGTCGCCGGTGAGGTCCTGGTCCGTTTCCTGCACCCCCAGCTCTATGATGTCTCCGCCGAGGCTCTCCTTCAGCTCTTCAGGGGTGCCAACCTTAACCAGCTTCCCGTGGTCGATTATGGCTATCCTGTTGCAGAGGTTGTCCGCCTCTTCCAGATAGTGGGTGGTCATGAACAGTGTCATCCCGTACTCGTCCTTGAGCTTCCGTATGTACTCCCAAACTGCTGATCTGGTCTGGACATCCAGCCCGAGTGTCGGCTCATCAAGGAAGAGTAGCCTTGGGTGGTTTATCAGGCCGCAGGCCAGCTCAAGTCTCCTTCGCATCCCGCCCGAATAGGTATTGACCTTCCGACTCTTGGCGGACTCGAGCTCAACCAGCTTGAGGAGCTCATCCGCCCTCTCCCTGGAAACCTTCCTGGGGATCCCATAGAGGTCCGCGCAGAGTATTATGTTGTCGTAGCCGGTCAGCTCCTCGTCAGCTGTGTATTCCTGGGGGACCACGCCTATGCTCCGCCTTACATCGTTGTCCTCCCTGAGGATGTCAAAGCCGCAGATGGTGGCCGTCCCCGATGTGGGCTTCAGCAGCGTGGTGAGCATATTTATGGTAGTGGTTTTGCCGGCGCCGTTGGGGCCTAGGAAGGCAAATATCTCCCCCTCCCTCACGGAGAAGGAGACACCGTCCACAGCCCTAACCTTGCCGTCAAAGGACTTCGTTAGCCCCTGCACATCGATTATCAGGGGTGCCCCTGCCGCTCCTTGGGCAGCGCCATTCTCTTGGGTCATTGTCATTTTTCACAAATCTCCTTTCTAACCTAGGGCCAAAATGGTCAGGAACCCTTCTCTGCCTCGATATCTTCCAGCATCTTATTGGATACGCTCAGTTCGCGCTCCAGATTGAGGGAATACTCCTTTAGGACAAAACGCAGGTCGCTGGGAGCGAGCTTGCCCTTCATCTGCTGCAACGCCCCCTCTGCCATGTTGAAGTACAGCCTCGTCCAACTCATCAGCACTGCCGGCAGATCCTCGGGCTCCAGCAATTCAAGGAAGACCCTGCTCAAGGAGCCCCATCGCTGGCTGGCCCCCTTGAGGTGACTTCTGGCCTTTCCAAACAGCTCCTCCCCCTTGGGGGTGATGGAGTACTTGCACTGGGAGGTCTCCCCCTTTCCTTGGCTCTCGCACTCTATGTATCCCTTCTCCACGAGCTTCTTCAGCATGGGATATACTGACCCTGCCCCGGGCCTCCATGCACCCTCTGTCACCCTGGCTATGTCTTGGATAAGCTCGTAGCCATGGGATGGCTTCTTGGCTATGCGGTGGAGCATGTAGAACATGAGCATCCCCCGCGGGGCACCCTGTGGGCGGGCCATTGCTCCATTCTGCTCAGCCTCCTTTACCTGCGCTACTGTCGTTTTCCTTGGCAATTTTGGTCAGAGCTTATTCTCCATACCTAGATATAAATATATCGAATACGATATAGTAAATTATATCAAAAGATATATTTTTTTGCCTCGAACGCTTCCAATCATAGCCGATTCCTTCGCAGAAAAATAGCAACATTTCTGATAACTTTATTTTTTATGATATGGGGTATCATGGGCGAGAAAAAGTATGGATATGGCCCAATTCTATTCAGAGGCCCGCAAACGCATCGAGCCAGAGCTCAGCCCACGACGTAACACCATAGCCTCAGACGGTAAGTTTGGCGGATTCCGAGTGAGGAAGAAGAGCTTTGCGTTCGTCAAGCCCGTAATCGATGTCCCAGTCAGAACCAAGGAAGAAAAGATCGTCTATGAGGTCGAACCTCTCGATCCAAAATATACGAACTTGCTTTAAAGATAGGGAAAAGGCCGGTAGAAATCAGCTGATGCTGATCCAGGACTGCCCTTCAGGCACAAGAGTGCGCCACTGGCGGGAATGGTTAGACACCGCCCTAAAAAGGAGGAGGAAGCGGACAACCTCCATTGGGGCCAAAAACCTGCAGCATGACTGTCTTTGGGGCAGTAAAAAGGAAAAAAGGGTGAGCGAGCTATGCTCGCCTCACACGCCTGCATCATAGCTTTTTGGTTCGGTTTTTTACCTTATATAGTCGTCAAAGCTCCAGAAGTGCGCCTCTTCCTGCACGATTATGTCCTCGAAAAGCTTCCTTGTTGTTGTGTCCCCGCGCTTGATTGCCTCTGCGATGATCTGCTTGTAGAGCGAAATGGTACCGCTTTCCAGCGCATGATCCAAATGCAGCATTTCCATTGTCGTCTTGCCGACCACCGGAATCGGGTCGGGCTTTGTCGTGGCCTCGCCGTCCAGAAGGAATATACGTTCGCTGATCTTTTCCAGGTGCTGCATTTCAGCCATTGCCGTATCCTTCAGGAGTTTGCCGACGACCTCCGCCATATTGGTATCCTTTATTGTCTCGATGGGCATATTTTTCCTCCTGAGGTCCAGATAGGCAGCCTTTTTGTGCTGGTTAGTGTACTGAACTATCCCTGCTATCTCTGCGGCGACGGCTCTGTTCAATAGATCAAAGTAATCCTTTGTGTATATCTTGCGCCACTCAGGCAGTGGTGCATCGCTCGGCTCTTCCCTCTCGTCCTGGAACTTGGTGTATTCCTGGAATTTGAAGAGATGGCCTTCCTCTTCGGCATATATCTTTTCAAACATTTCACGGGTCTGCCAGTCGCCAATTTTTGCTGATGCGATTATGATTTCGCGATAGAGTGTCAAGGCCTCCTCCTCTGCCTCGACGCCAAGCTTGGCAAACTCGCTTATGCTATCGCCTATGACTGGCTTGCCTGATTTCGTGGTGGCTTCTCCGCCGAGATAGTAGACCCTCTCCATGATGTCCGCCGCATGCTTCATCTCCTGAATGGATATGTCGAGCAGAATCTTCCCAACCGCGTCGTATGTGGTCCTCTCCATTAGGATGTTTGCCGGTATGCGCTTCTTGAGCAATTTCTCCATTTTGGCATGCTGAAGGAAATATTGAACCGAAACCTTGAGTTCATGTTCGATGGCCTGGTTCAGCAGACCAATATAACCTTCCGTAGCTTTCACAGCCATAGTTACCACAAATTTAACTCATGCACACCCAAATATATAACTTGCAAGGCGGAAAGATATTGCCCCAAGGGAAACCGAAATGTCCACAGGAGAAAGCCCCGACTACAGGCAGGCGGAGCGTTCGAATGTGCCAGACGAATTCAAGTGGAGGCTGGAGGACCTCTACGCCTCACCTGAGGAATGGCAGAATGCCAAGGCCTCCCTGACAGCCCGGATCCCGAAGATCAGCAGACACAGGGGAAGGCTCTCCGAATCTCCATCCTCCCTCCATAGGGCGATGGATTGCTTCTGCGGGCTGGCCAAGGACTTTGCCCTCCTTGAGATGTATGCCTCCATGCTCTCTGACCAAGACACCCACAAGTCCGCCCCCCTTGCCATGAAGCAGCAGGTCAGCCAGCTCCATTCGTCTCTCAGCAGCGCGGCATCTTTCATCGCCCCCGAGCTGCTGAAGATACCCAGATCTAAGCTGGCCAAGTATATTGGCAATGAGCCCGGACTTTCCGACTACCGCCAGTACATTGACGACACACTCAGGAGGAAGGCACACACCCTGGACGAGGCTGGGGAGAGGCTCATAGCCGAAGCCGGTCTCATGTCGGAGGTTCAGGAGGGGGTCCACCGCATACTTAGCCAGGCTGACCTTCCCTACCCCACCATAAAGCTCTCCGACGGTATGGCAGTCCGAGTAAACCCTTCCAACTACGCCCTCTACCGCGAAGCTCCAGGGCGCCAGGACCGGAAGGCTGTAATGGATGCCTTCTTCGGAGTACTAAAGTCCTATGAGCGGACGTTTGGCATTGCCCTCTACGGCGAGATCAGGAAGAACCTCTTCTACAGGAACGCCCGGAATCACAAGACCTGCCTCGAGAGCGCTCTCTTCCCCAGCAACATCCCCGTGGCGGTATACCAAAGCCTCCTCAAGAACATCAATGACAGCCTGCCGACCCTCCACAGATACCTGAAGCTGAAGGGAGAGATGCTCGGACTGGGTGACCTTCGCTACTACGATCTCTACGCGCAGACGGTCAAGGAAAAGGACCCCTCCTATTCCTTCCAGCAGGCAAGAAAGGACATAGTGGAGGCGACATCTTGCTTGGGAAGGGAGTATACGGACGTGATGGAAAGGTCATTCAGCGAAAGGTGGATAGACGTCTACCCCACGGCTGGCAAGCGCTCCGGGGCGTACATGGCCGGTGACGCATACGACTTCCACCCCTTCATCCTTACCAACTTCAACGGCAACTACGAGTCCGTCAGCACGCTCGCCCACGAACTCGGCCATGCCGCCCACAGCTACTTCTCCAACAAGAACCAGCCGTACATCAACTCCCGCTACCCAACATTCCTTGCCGAAGTGGCCTCAACCGTGAATGAGGCGCTTCTGGTCGATTGGGTCTTGGGGCACTCCAAGGACAGGACCGAGAAGATCTCCCTCCTTGGCAAGTATCTCGAGGGGTTCAGGACAACCCTCTTCAGGCAGACCCAGTTCGCCGAGTACGAGCTGAGGATGCACGAAGCGGTTGAGAAGGGCGAGGCCCTCACAGGGGAGGGGTTCAGCGCAGCCTACCTCGATATCCTGAGGAGGTACCACGGCCACAGCAAAGGGGTCTGCACCATCGATGACCTGTGCGGCGTTGAGTGGGCCTACATCCCCCACTTCTACTACAACTTCTACGTCTTCCAGTACAGCACATCCTTCACAGCCTCCCAGGCCATCGCCTCGAAGATCCTGAGGGGGGACAGTGACACCATCGAGAGGTATCTCGCCTTCCTAAAGAGCGGCCGTTCGGAGTACCCCATCCCGACGCTAAGGAAGGTCGGCATAGACATGGAGCGTCCTGAGCCGTTCAAGCTCACCCTGGAGCGTATGGGCTGGATCATGGAGCGGATTGAGGAGCTCCGGTAGGCAGACTGCCGCCTGCTGTCCCCCTGGAGTTACCCTCAGTGAAGCCCAGCGGAACATTCAATAGTGGACCCTGACTGAGGATTAGGCTATCGCAGCGGGGGGTCAAACCTGGGCATATCCAGCAGTGGCAGCAGATTCCTGAAGAGCGTCCCGAGAAACGTGCTGCTGATGATCATAACCCTGGCAGTCAACAACCTCGCCCTCAGCTACCTCATAATCTACATCTCCGCCTACCTTCCGGAGCTTGGTGTGGCCGCGCAAACGGTAGGCCTCCTCCTTGGGGCTGAAGGCCTCGCAATGGCAATTATGGCAATACCCTTTGGTATGCTCTCTGACCGGAAGGGGAGGAAGCGCCTCCTGATCGCCGGTTCTTTCGGACCGGCGCCCATGTTCTTTGCCTTCGCCCTCACCACAGACGCATTGGTGATGACTGCAGCAGCCGCCCTGGGCGGGGTCTTCGAGGGTATCTACCTGGCCACTGTGAACGCCCTGATCGCCGACCAGACGAGCCTCAGCAACAGGGATACAGCATTCACGCTCTCCTTCATATTGGGTGGCACCGGCAGCGCCATCGGCACCGCCTTCCCCTATTTCATACCTGTGCTAGGCGGGCTATTGGGCCTCGAAAGCGCAGCGCTCCATGTCAATCTCCTCTACCTGTTCGGCTTCATCAGCCTCGCAACCCCATTCGCCCTCTCTGCCGTGCTTAGGAATGTGCAGGAGACCATAAGACCGGCCACGCAAGCCCCCTGGAGGGCGAAGGGCATGGGCATCCTGCTGAAGTTCTCAGGCATCAATGCGACCATAGGCCTCGGCGCGGGCTTCATCATACCGCTAATTCCCACATGGCTATACCTCCGGTTCGCCATACCTGATGCCTACAGCGGGCCTATACTCGCCATCGCCACCACAACCATAGGCCTAGGCGCCGCCTTCAGCCCCATGCTGGCCGTGAAGCTTGGCTCGGTCAGGGCAGTCGTGCTGACGCAGGGGCTCTCGCTGGCCTTCATGCTCGCCTTGGCCTATGTGGGAGATTTTGCCACAGCGGCTGTCCTCTACGTCATAAGGACCTGCCTGATGAACATGTCCTCGCCCCTCCTGGACTCCTACCTCATGGGCATCGTGCCTACTGAGCAGCGCGGCTTCGCCAGCTCTCTGAATTCGGTCATCTGGCGGATCCCCAACAGCGTGACGACAATCGTGGGCGGGATGATACTCGCCGCAGGCAATTTTGAGCTCCCCTTCCTCGTTGCAGGGGCGTGCTACATTCTGGGCATATCTCTCTTCTTCAATACCTTCAGGAATGTTAAGCCCAAGGAATGATTGGCGAAACATGGCTGGGACTAGAAGACTCAGGGCCATGGAAGACATCCCCTCATCGTAAATCTTATCTTATGAGCGGCCATATCGCAGTTCATGGAACGTTCAGGCGCAAAAATAGCGAGCGCGCTCTTCTTCGCCGCAGCGACCCAACTTGTCCTTGGCATAACCATCGCCGAGGCGCTCTTTCCCGGCTACAGCATCTCCGGCAACTACATAAGCGACCTAGGGACCGGACCATCCTCACTGATCTTCAATTCCTCCATCTTCCTGCTGGGACTCTTGACGGCTGGAGGGGCCTATTTCCTGAGGCGCACCGTGGTGCTCAGAACCACGAGCATCCTCCTCCTCATTATGGCTCTGGGCGCCATGGGGGTCGGCATCTTCAACCAGGACTATGTCTATCTTCACTCCCCCTTCGCCTTCCTGGCCTTCCTGTTCAGCGGGCTTTCCGCCGCCTCCTCCTCGCGAATCGCGAAGGCTCCCTTTGCGCAGATCAGCGCCGTTCTGGGAGCCATGACCCTGGGGGCACTGGCTCTCTTCTCTGCCGGCATTTTGACTAACGGCTCGCTCACAAGCGATATCACCTTCGACAGCGCTTTCTACCTGGGGCTTGGCCCCGGGGGCATGGAGCGTATGATCCTCTACCCGGCTCTGCTGTGGCTCGCCGGCTTTAGCACATTCCTAGCTACGGGCAACAGAAAGTAGGCAACATGCCTTGAGAAATTCCAAGAAGGGACAAGGAATGGGCCTGTACCGCCTTCGCGGGGCGAAGGATGATTTCCTGTTCCGTGCGGCTGCTTCGGTCCATTCCCATCGCATCACCCCCGACATGATGACGGTCCTCGGACTCATCCTCGGAGTGGCGGCCGGAGCCATGTTCCTGCTCCACCAGATGCTACTTGGCTTTACCCTCGGGTTCATCAGTGTCTTCTGCGACATGCTCGACGGCACCATCGCCCGCAAGTTCAACCTCGAGACCATCAGGGGCAGGATCCTGGACTCCACCTGCGACAGGGTCAGCGAGCTGGCGGTTGCACTGGGCGCCTTGGGCGGGGGCATAATAGAACCTTTTGGCCTCCTTGCCATAGCCGGGTCCACATCGCTCCTGCTCTTCCGCATTATTAGCTATTCGAGAGGAATCAGCACTGACTATGTGTTGTTTGGGCGCACCGAGCGCCTCTTTTTCATCATGCTGGGGCTTCTCATGCCTTGGGTCACTGGGAGCACATTCTGCTTCGTTGTGGCCGGGGTCTTCGGCTTTGCCTCGTCGCTCCAGATCGCAATCAGCCTGTCAAAATGCGGGGCAGCTTCGGGTTAAATATCGCATGCGCTACAGGATAATGTGGTGGGAGCCTGTTGCAGAAGAGCAAGAGAGGCATGAGCGGTGCTGCACTGATTGCAATAATTCTCGTTATCGTCTTGGCAGCGGCCGGCGCCTACTATGTCTGGGCCAATTATGGCCATGGCATTGTGGGGTCTGGGAATGTCGTATCCCGTCAGTTCACAGTGCCCGGCTTCACCTCCGTCGACGTCGAGGACGGGTTCACCGCAAATATCAGCTACGCAGACTATTTCATGATCAGGGCTACGACAGACGATAATATCATGGAGCGCGTCAGCGTCACCTGCGCCAACGGAACCCTCCACGTGGGTATCTCCCAGGGGTCTCCCATAACAAAGACCACAGCCCTGAGGCTTGAAGTATATATGCCGGTGGTGGCAGGAATCGACTTCTCGGGGGGATTAATGGGACTGTGTCGGGTTTCCCCACTCAGAGCCGCGTGTCCCTGGTTCTCTCAAATTCAAGCTCCCTCGATGTTGTCCAGGCCTACTTTGGGAGCTTCTACATTTCCCTTTCGTCCGGGTCCGTTCTTGAGGGCCAAGTTGTC
>CAYZHK010000022.1:0-21335 GCA_964477685.1 uncultured Nitrososphaerota archaeon | reverse complement strand
GGATTAGTGCGCCGAGATTTCTCTCCGATGAGGCTTCGTAGGACGGCGGAAGCTTCGGCGGGGTGTAAGGCGCCCCCTTCCCCTGGCCAGGGATCCTCGATGAAATGATAGCATCAGGCGGCGGCAGAGACGAACATTGACAGCTGTGGCCCGAAGCCCTTCCTGGGCACTCGATTAGGGGGTGCCCGCCTCTGGGGCAGAATCGGCCTGATCCCCGTAAGGATCAGTTGACCGCTGCCCAGAGCAGGCGCACAATCCTGCTGAGGTGCCAGAAGGCGTCTTCCTCGCTGAGGGCCCTGCTCATCAGAACCCTTCCATTGCCAAATGCCATCACTGCGCGACCATCGTGCTCCATCCGTGCCAGGCCAAGTGTGGGAGAAACCTTCACCTCATGGCCCGGCGAGCCGAAGAGCTTTGCCGCAGTATGCATGTCGAAGTATCCGTAGGCAGAGCCCTCGGGGTGGGCCAGACTCATTTCGGCTGTTACGAGCTTAGGGGAGGAGGGGCAGGGGTTAACGAATGAGAGGGTGGAGGGCTGTGGAGCCTTGGGCCTCTCTGGGGCGCATTCATAGTCCGCTTCCCTGAGACCCCCTGCCTTGAAGAACAGGCAGTCGGAGAGGCTTGCCTCCCCTGCGCAGTGCCGACGGAGCATTGAGATGCAGGAGCTGTTGCCGCAGTAGCCGCAGTCCAGCTTGGGGAAAGATCTGTAGCTATCGGACAGGTTCTTCGTGTGGATCACCTCACGCCAGCTCCCTCGCGATCTCCCCGAGGGACTCGAGGAGGGTATCGATCTCCTCCTTGGTGTTATAGATATAGACCGAAACCCTGACTGATCCGTTGGGGATCTTCAGCAGTTCCTTGGCCAAGGGTAGGGCGCAGTGATGGCCTGACCTGATCTGGATCCCTGCCGAGGCGTCCAGCGTCATTGCCACATCGTGGGGGTTGAGGTTGCCGATATTGAATGAGAATATCCCTGCCCTCTTCCTGGGGTCATCGGGGCCGTAGACCTTCAGCTTTTCTATGGCGCCGAGGCCTTTGGCTATGCGCTTTGTCAGCGCCAGTTCATGTGACGCCACATTCTCCATACCGAGTCGGGAGAGGTACCTGACGGCCTCCCCAAGCCCAATGACCTCGGCTATGGCGGGGCTTCCCGCCTCGAATTTCTCCGGCCCCTTTTTCAGCCGGTAGTAGTCTATGCCCACGTCCTCAATGGTTCCTCCCCCTATGGTAAGGGGCTCGATCTCCTCCTGGAGGGCCTCCCGGATGTAGAGGCCGCTGGCCCCCGTCGGGCCGCACATCTTGTGGCCGGAGAAGGCGAAAAAGTCGCAGTCTATGTCCTTGACGTCCACCTTCATGTGGGGGACCGACTGGGCGCCATCAACGAAGATGCGGGCGCCGCCCTCCCTTGCGAGGGCTGAAACCGCCTTCACAGGCGGCTTAACCCCAAGGACGTTGGAGGTCTGAGTTATCGCAACTACCCTTGGTTTCTTGGCCAGAAGCGACTCCATGCACTCCATGTCCAGGTTGCCCTCGGCGTCGGCCCCCGCCACAGAAAGCTCTGCCCCCACCCGGTTGCATTCCCTGAGCCAGGTGATGTAGTTGGAGTGGTGCTCCAGTATAGTTACCACAACCCTGTCGCCTTTCCTCAGACCTATCCCCCTCGCGACTAGGTTGGCGCCCTCAGAGGTGTTGCGGACCATTATCATCTCGTTTGGCTTCGCATTGATGAAATGGGCCATCTCATTCCGGGCCGATTCGAACTCGTTGGTGGCGAGCTGTGTGGACTTGTAGATACCCCTCCCCACATTCGCCCTGTACTCGCGGTAGTACTCGAGCATTTTCAGCAGGACCGGCTCGGGGGTGAGGCTTGTGGCTGAGGAGTCCAGGTATATTCTCCCGCCCTTTAGCCCTGGAAAATCCTCCCTTACGGCTCTGACATTCAGCATATGATCACCGTCGAGATGGTGTGAATTAAGGCGGAATTTTGATTTAAAGCTATGTTGCCAAGTGGTGATTTTTATGGTGAAATACGCCTTAGCAACCTTTATATTCTGAGGCTAAGACAGTTTGATTGTCACAGAGGAAGTCATATGGGAAGACTAGGAATTCTGCTGGCTTTTGCAATAGTTGGTTACTTCCTTGGCGTTGCCCTATATTATCTCTTCAAGAACCTCTACCCATGGCTTATTGAAATGCTACCGATGCTGGCACAGGCGGATTGGCTCATCGCTGGCTTCATAGGCGCCATCGTGGTTGTGATCGTCGTCGTAATCTGGTCCTATACTTCGAGAAGTTAGAAAAACCCGATTCGAGGCAGAGAACGCGAGGAGTGGCGGAGGGAAGCCTCTGTCACATTTTTTGTTTTTTTCAGGATTTCTCCGCCATTGGGCAGCCGCCGGAATTGGTTTGGATTCAGCACCAGTTGCGAAGGGATCCGGAAGAGGCTTAGCTCCAAGCATGTGCAAAGAGGTCAGGTGAGCTTTGTAACGAGTTCCTTCTCGCCGGCCTCGACCTTCTCGAACTTCCCCGGGGACCGGGTCAGCTTGTACTGCAGCATCCATAGGTTCTCGTTGCTGTTGAAGGTACTCTCCATTGTGGATGCATCAAAGCCAAAAACGTCCAGCAGGCCAAAGAAAACGAAGCCCCAGACGGATGGCGGGATGGAGAATCCCCGGTCGGCGGCATTCTTGTAGTAGGGTGTAAGCTCTCCCGAAAGTTCCACTGTGACGATGTTGATGGGCTCGTCATAGGTGAACCGGGCTTCGACCCCCTCGTAGAGGAGGTAGAGGGAGCTGACCAGGTTGAGGGCGTCGGTGAGCGAGGGGGGCAGAAAGCGGATAAGCGACTTCTGGAGTGACTCGAGGGTCTTCCTCCCCAGCTCTGCAAGGGTGGAGTCCATCTTCTTGCCGTACCTGGAGTAGAGGGCGTCCATGAGGTAGAAGTAGAAGACGGGGGAGACCTGGTTGGCCTTTGGGTTCAAGAGGGACTCGTCGGAAACAGAGGGGGTTGCCACAAGGGGCATGATGAGGCCGAGGTCCTTGGCGGTGCTCCAGTCCAATCCCTCGACCGTCGTCCTCAGGAAATCGCAGACATCGGAGCCGGTGTAGTATTCGGAGGCGATCGTTGTCGCGCGCGAGGCTATCAGGACCAGCTTCTTGAAGACGCAGAGCTCCTTCCCGTCGACCAGGAGGAGGTTATTCTCCGGTGAAAAGGGGACGTACTTCACAGAGATCAGGTCGCTGAATCTGTTCAGTACTGGCGCGTCCTGCTTGGTGGCGTGGATCAGAATCTTCACTGCTATGTCATTCTTGGCAGCCTGGCTGAGGGCGTCGTAGCTGTGCTTGGAGATGATCTCAAGGCCCTCATGGTTGAGCGAAAGTATGATTTCCTCCGATGCGCTGGCAATGGAATCGTTCATCCGCTTGATGGACTCGTCCTGGTTTCTAGTTACCCAGTATTCCTTCTTCTCCAGCTGGTCTGTGGTGGATGAGCTCTCGTGGATCTTCCTGAGCTCCACGATTGCCTTCTTCATGATCTTGATGTCCTGCTCCATGTTCTTGATGGGCTCGGTTAGGGAGCTGGTGGGGGCCAACCCCTTTGCTTTGATGGGCTTGCCCGGCAGGATGCTGACGAGCTTCTGCTTCTCGAGGCTCTTCAGGACGGGATAGACCTTGGTCCGCGGGACTCTGCTCTTGGCCGTGATGTCCTTGATGCCGCAGGTTCCGCTCCTCATCAGTGCCAGGTAGACATTCGATTCATATTCGGTGAGTCCAAACCTGGTCAGTGCCTGGGCGAGGGGCTTATTCTGTAACTCCACTTTTTGTCACCGAGGAGACAGACTCTGCGGTTACACATCTCTCTGGTCACACCAGTCTTATAAAGTTTAAGATTCGACCGTAGAGTGGTGACCGAAAGTGAGCAAATTCGTAGACCGATGGGAGAAGAAAGAATCGGCAAGTGTGGGCACCAGAGTCAAGGAAACAGTGAGGCCGCCAGGCCCGCTGAAGCCAAGGCTGGACGCTGCAGTCAGATCCATCCAGCTCCAGGTCCAGAAGCTGGAGATCGCGAACCAGAGATTCAATGAACGCGACAGGATGATGTTCAGTAAAGTTGTCGACGCCTACTCCAAGCACGACATCGACCATGCGAAGATCTATGCGAATGAGCTTGCAGAGATCCGCAAGATGTCCAAGATGCTGATGGGAGCCAAGATGGCCCTGGAGCAGATCGTGATGAGGCTAAACACCGTCACGGAGCTCGGAGACATCGTAATGACTCTTGCCCCGGCAATGGGTGTAATCAGGAGCGTGAGGTCGGGAATATCCACCCTGCTCCCCGAGGCCGAGAGAGAGCTGGGCGACATCAGCACGACCCTGAGCAGCATTCTGGTGGATGCTGGCCAGAGCAGCGGACTGAGCCTGAACTTCGACAGCGCCAACGAGGATGCAGTCAAGATCCTCAACGAGGCTGCGACAGTCGCGGAGCAGAAGGTCAAGGAGAAGTTCCCAGATCTCCCAGCGGGAGTCGGTACAGCAGAGAGGACAGGGTTCTAGGAGAGCAGTCAATGCCTAGCCCTAACTCCCCCTTTTTTACAATCATGATATCATCACAGGAGTATGAGAAATCAAGCTCAAGAAAAACCCCAATTCCCCAAACCGCGTAGTCCTAAGAGGTGGAGAAACAAAATGTTCGCGAAATTCTTCCGGCGCTCTCCACCTCTTAAGGACGCGCTTGACGATACGATACTGAGGCTCAGCCAGCAGAAGAAGAAGCTGGACCTGCTGGGCTGCAAGCTGAAGGCCAGGGAGCGGAGCCTCTTCGACTCGTGCACCACTGCCCTGGCGAAGAAGGATTCCGAGAGGGCGAAGATCTTTTCCAACGAGCTGACCGAGATCAAGAAGATCAACAAGACCGTCAACAGCGGCATCCTGCTCCTCGAGCAGCTCATCATCAGGATGGAAACCATCAGAGAAGTTGGATCCACATTCGCCCAGCTGAGGCCTACCCTTGAGGTGGTTAAGGAGATTTCCTGTCACCTCTCCGAGGTCATGCCGGAGGTCTCCAACGAGCTTTCCCACATCGGCAGCATCCTGGACGAGGCCATGGTGGGGATGAGCATTGATACTGTTCAAGATTCGGCTGTGAGAATACCCGAGTCATTGGTAGGTGATCAGATCATCGAGGAGGCTTCGGACCTCCTCAAGAGCAGGATCGAAGAGGAAATCCCCGTCCCTCCGATAGTGGAGAGGCAGGTGAGGGCCATAGCCATAGGTGGTGAAGAGGAGGAGGTGGTCTTTGAGGAAGCCCCGGGGCCGAGGGTCGTCAAGAACATCGGCGAGAGCGTGGGGGACAAGGAGGGGGCCCTGCTGGTTTACCTGCGGGCCAATTGCGGCGAGTTCGAATTGAGCGACGCCAGCAGCTGCACCAAAGTCCCGGAGGGAGAGATCCCAGCAATAATAGAGGGGCTCTCCCGGAAAGGACTCGTCAAGATCATGCCAGTGTGAAGGAGGAAATGAAATGTCAAGCGCAGCCAGCGAACTAGAGTCGGCGGCAATCAGGTATGCAAAGGAAGCGACAAGGCTCGACCAGCAGGGGTCGAAGGGCCTTGCCATAACCTACTACCAGAAAGCAATAGACGCCTTCCTGAAGATGGTGAACCTCTACCCCAGCTATGAGCTGAACAAGATCTATGTGCAGCGGGCCATGATGTACCAGGAGAGGATTAAAGTCCTCCAGGTCGGGTCTGCTGCGGAGACGGCGGATGATGATTACTCAACGCCCGAGTTCAGGCCACTGGGCAAGGCAGACCAGCAGCTGAAGGGGGAGCCGCAGGCGCCGGGCAAGGCCTTGGAGAGCGCCACGCCGAAGAAGAGCGGCTATGAAGACCTCCTCGTGGTTGAGAAGCCCGAGATCAGGTGGGAGGATGTCTCCGGCCTTGACGATGTCAAGAAGTCCCTCAAAGAGGCCATTGTCTACCCTTCCAAGAGGCCTGACCTCTTCCCCCTCGGATGGCCCAGGGGCATCCTCCTCTTCGGGCCCCCGGGCTGCGGGAAGACCCTAACGGCGGCTGCGGTGGCGACCGAGATCAATGCCTCTTTCTATTCGGTGGACGCGGCATCCATAATGTCCAAGTGGCTGGGAGAGGCAGAGAAGAATGTGGCGAAGCTCTTCAGGTCTGCCAGGGAAAGGGCGGGGACCAAGGAA
The DNA here is from genome assembly GCA_964477685.1 of uncultured Nitrososphaerota archaeon. Lineage (GTDB taxonomy): Archaea > Thermoproteota > Methanomethylicia > Methanomethylicales > Methanomethylicaceae > JACTUC01. Next base: position 15,131 of record CAYZHK010000022.1, on the reverse strand, counting down.
ACGTCCATCATTTTCATAGACGAGATCGATTCGCTTCTGGGCCTCCACTCCAACGAGGTGGGTGGAGAGATTCGGGTCAGAAACCAGTTCCTAAAGGAGATGGACGGAGTCATCGACAAGGGGAAGAACTGGCCCATCTATGTCATCGGGGCGACCAACAAGCCATGGGCCCTTGACTGGGGCTTCATACGGAGGTTCCAGAAAAGGATCTACGTGCCGGTCCCCGACTACAACACCAGGCTCATAATGTACCAGCTCTACACCCAGAAGCTCAACCTCCAGGGGGTCGACCTGAGGGAGGTCGCAACAATAACGGAGGGCTTCTCCGGGAGCGATGTGAAGGACATATGCCAGGCGGTCCAGCTGAAGGTCGTGAGCGAGCTCTTCGAGTCGGGGCTGATAGCGGATGTCAACTCCAAGCCGAGGGCCATAAGCATCAACGACTTCAAGGATGTCCTCTCCAGAAGGAAGCCCAGCGTCACGGCGGACATGATAAAGGCCTACGAGATGTGGGAAGAGAACTTCAAGGCCGGCTGAGCAGCCCGCACTCCCACCCTTTCCGGGCTGCGATTCCCTTTTCTAGTCCGACGCCATAGTCAACCATATGGCCAAGTGGATAATCACCCATGGCGACACTGACGGCATATGCTCGGGCGCCATCGCCCTCTCTGCCCTGAAGGGTGGGAGGGTGTTTTTCTCCCACCCGTCAGGCCTGGCGGAAGATCTTCAGCAGGTGGATGGGGACTATTTCATCTGCGACATCGCAATCCCCCAGCAGTCTTTGGACGAGGTCGTGAGAGAGCTGCAGCGCATAAGGGTTGCAGGGTACAAGGGCACCTATATCGACCACCATCCACTCCCGAAGGGCTTCGATGAGGGAGGATTTCCGCCCAAGCTAATCCATTCGCTCGCATCATGTGGTGCCGAGCTGACCTATACAAGCTTTGAGGATATGCTGGGGAGGGATCTGGGGAGGGTTGCCATCTATGGCGCCATCGGTGACTATCTGGACACAACCTACGACATCGTCAGGCTCCAGACCGGCTGGGACAAGAGGGGGCTTTTCCTGGAGGCTGGACTGCTGATAGAATATATCGATTCCATAGGGAGGAACCATGAGCTGAAGAGGCAGCTTTGCCAGTTCCTAGCCTCAGGCAAACTCCCCAGCTCCGACGAAGTCCTGGTCAACAAGGCCATCTCCGAGGCCATCAAGGACGAGTGGATGAGGAAGAGGGTGAGGGAGCTGGTGAAGGTTGAGGGGAGCGTCGCATACATCCTGGATGCCGACTGGTCGCTGAGCAAGGGGGCCATCTACGCCAGGGCCGAGACAGGTGCCAAGGTGGGGATAGCCGGTGAGGCGAGGAAGGGGGTCGTGGAGATGAGCCTCAGGACGCCGTCAGAAACCATTGACCTCAACGAGATTCTCAACAGGCTGGCGCCGACCCTGGGCGGGAGTGGTGGGGGGCATGCCAAGGCTGCCGGTGCAAGGATCCCCAGCGATAGGCTACCACAGTTCATCACTGAACTGAACAGGGCTGTGGAGACGTCCTCTACTGAAACCACCATGGAGTACTGATGCGTCTTCAGTGCATGGTATTGAAAACCTTTTCAAGCGTGATTATGTAGAGCCCATACCCTTCCTCCTGGGGGAGCTCGTAGGAGCTGTTCGAGCCATACTCATAGTGGGCGAATGTCCCTGTGATTATGAAGGGGTTCCCAATCTCATAGATGAGCCAGAATGGGACAGGTTTCAGAAGATCGATGTAGTGGCCCTCCGAGTCCATTATGGTCAAGGAGGACCTGAGCCCAGTTGTGGTCTCGCGGGATCCGATGACGCCACTGACTGTTACATTTTTCCCGTCAAAGGAAGCGGGGTCACTGGTGATTGTTCTTATGGGGGTGGCATGGGGCCCCAGATCCCAATTGAGGGTGATGTAGCCATTCAAGAAGAGAAAAGCAATTGCGGACAGCCCGACAATGATCGCTGCAAGTGCAACCAATCTAGCCCTTTTCAAAGGCATCCCAATTCAAGATTGCAGAACAGGGTTAAAATGATTCCCCCTCCCTGCCCAAGGGCGGCTGCGCAGAATGGAAGCCGACTTAAGGCTCGGCAGTTCCAATGCAATCGGGCCCAGCCAAATGAGGAAAAAGGCATCTTCGGGATGTCGTTTCCATGCCCCGGGGATGGTTTGCTAAAGTTGCAAATATATACAAAATCTTTAACAATATAAAGGATTTATTAAAGAATTATTTATCTTCCCCCAACGAAGCAGTAATATTTATTAGTGTATTTTTCTGTTAATTGGCAATATATCAATAGGAGGAAATGGAAAAAATGAAATTGAAATGCCCAGAATGCGACGGAGATATCGAGGTAAAGGAAGTCATTGAAGGCGAAATTTTGACCTGCAAGGACTGCGGCGCGGAGCTGGAAGTCGTCAAGGAGAAGGGCAATCTCGAGCTGAAGGTTGCTGAATCCGAGGGCGAAGACTGGGGCGAGTAGGCGGTGCCACCAACCCTCTCTCTCGTCTACGACAGGATCAGAACCGAGGAGAAGGAGCTGATCAATGCCGCCGAGAAGAGGGGAATAGACCTTAAGCCTGTTGACGCCAAGGAACTCCATCTCACGATCACGGATACTGCCAAGGAGAGGGAACTCTTCGGGGACGTTGCGCTGGAGAGGTGCGTAGGCCACTTCAGAGGCCTCTACATTACAGCCATACTGGAGAGCAAGGGCATCCGCGTGATAAACAAGTATAGCACAGCCAGCACATGCGGTAACAAGCTCCTTTCCAGCATACTCCTGGGCAAGGCTGGAATTCCCACCCCAAAGACGCTCGTGGCCTTCACCGTCGAGGAGACCATGAAAGCCCTGGAAGAGATGGGTTATCCTGCGGTGATAAAGCCGGTCTTCGGTAGCTGGGGGAGGCTCATCGCCCCGCTCAAGGACAGGGAGATGGCCCAGGCCATACTGGAGCATAGAGAGGAGATGGGCAACCCGCTCTACCAGATCTTCTACATCCAGGAGATGATAGCGAGGCCCCCCCGGGACATAAGGACTGTTGTGGTTGGAGGTGAGGTGGCAGCCTGCATCTACCGCTACTCGACTCCAGAGGACTGGAGGACAAATATCGCCAGGGGGGGGAAGGCCGAGGTCTGCCCCATGAACAGCGAGCTGAAGGAGCTGATACTGAAGGCCTCCGATGCGGTGGGTGGCGGGGTCCTGGGGGTTGACGCTATGGAGACGAAGGACGGCTTCGTTATCCATGAGGTGAACAGCACGGTGGAATTCAAGGGGGCCATGTCGGTATCGGAGACCGACATACCAGGGAAGATTATCGAGTACGCAACTAAGCTGGCTAGAAGTTAGCTCTCCTTTTGGCGACGCTCAGCCGGTTGTCCAGCAGGTCCAGTGCCTCCTGCAGCGACTCCAACAGGCTGGCCACCATGGCGCGCCTTTCCTCAAGCTCCTTGACCTCGTCAGGCATATCCTCCGAGAGGACCATCGTGAAGATGCTGGGCGGGGCTACTCTGGGTGCATGGAGGTTGAACATGTCTTTGAGGAGGCTGTCGAAAAGCCTGTTGATGCCAAAGGCAATTTCGCTCTGCCTCAGCAGGACTTTGTCAAGGGTGCGCCTGCCCTCCGGTGTTATCACATAGACTTTCCTTCGTCGCCCCCTGTTGCTGTCCCATGCGCCTTTGACCATGCCCTCCCCTTCAAGGCGCTTCAGGACTGGATAGACGCCGCCGGGGGTCGGCTTCCAGTGGCCCTCGGTTATCTCGCGCATGAACCTCATTATGTCATAGCCCGTCATCGACTTCTCGTTGATCATGAGGAGGAGCGCCATGCCCATGTACCCCTTCCTGCTCCACTCCAGGCTCTTCGATACGGGATCGCTGTACATAGGCCTTCAGGAGTCAATATATTTGACTCCGATATATGAACCTTACTGCCGGGGATGGGAGGACTGGCCCTTTTTCCCATGGTTTGTTGCCGGGCAAGTTTTTTTAAGCATCCTCCACAGATACGTGATGGTCTGGCGATAGCTATGGGAAAGACCATCTCTGAGAAGATACTGGCCAGGGCGGCGGGGAAGAAGAGCGTCGAGCCAGGCGATTATGTGGTCGGGAAAATTGATATCGCAATGATCCACGACCTGACTGGGCCCCTAACGCTCAATGTGCTCAGGGAGGTGGGGAACGATAGGCCCTGGGATCCAGAAAAGGTGGTCATTATCCTGGACCACCAGGTCCCGGCGAACTCCGTAGCGACTGCAGCCCTGCACAAGCAGCTGAGGGAGTATGCAGTCAAGTATGGCCTCAAGAACTTCCACGACGTGGGAAGGCAGGGGGTCTGCCACCAGCTCCTGGCAGAGAGCTATGTAAAGCCAGGAATGCTGGTGGTTGGTGCAGACTCGCACACCTGTACCCTGGGGGCTCTTGGTGCCTTCGCCACGGGGATAGGGTCCACGGAGATGGCATCGGTCTTCCTCTCTGGCGAACTATGGTTCAGGGTGCCGGAGACGGTCCGCTTTGAGCTTGAAGGCAAGCTCATGCCAGGCGTCTCGGCAAAGGATGTTGCGCTGAAGGCCATCGGGACTGTGGGCGTTGACGGCGCCAGGTATTGCGCAACCGAATTCACTGGGGAAGGGATAGGCGGCCTCAGCATGGACAGCCGCCTAACCATCTGCAACATGGCCATAGAGATGGGCGGCAAGACGGGCATCATCAATCCTGACGCCAAGACCCTGGAGTACACGGGCGTCAAGTCCGCCCCCCTGGTCAGCGACAGGGACGCCAGCTACAAGAGGACAGTCCAAATCTCGCTGGCCAAGCTGGAGCCGCAGGTCGCCATGCCCCACTCGGTTGGCAACGTGAAGGCGGTCTCCGAGGCTGGAGAGGTGCATGCCGATCAGGTCTTTATAGGCTCCTGCACCAACGGTAGGTTGGAGGACCTGCTGGCGGCGGCAAGGGTCATCAAAGGGAGGAAGGTGAAGGCCGGGACCAGGCTCATAGTCATCCCGGCCTCCAACAGGGTTTTTATGGAGGCGGAGAAGGCGGGGCTGGTCAGGGCATTTGTGGAGGCTGGCGCATCGCTCTGCAACCCCAACTGCGGACCATGCCTGGGGGGGCACATGGGAATACTGGCGGACGGGGAGACCTGCATCAGCACCTCTAACCGCAACTTTGTTGGGAGGATGGGGAGCACAGCCGCCAAGGTATACCTCGTCTCCCCAGAGACAGCGGCAGCCACGGCCGTGGAGGGCAAGCTGGCTGACCCGCGGAAGTATTGGATGGGATGATGGAGATGTTCAGGGTGAAGGGAAAGGTCTGGCTCTTTGGCGACGATGTGGACACCGACGTCATACTACCTGGGAAGTACCTTGTGCTGACTAAGCCCGAAGAGCTTGCGAAGCATGCCATGGAGGGCATCTCGCCCAGCTTCTCCGGGAAGGTGTCCAAGGGCGACATAATAGTGGCCGGGAGGAATTTTGGGTGCGGCTCCAGCCGGGAGCATGCCCCATTGGCCCTCAAGCACGCGGGGGTTGGGGCTGTCGTGGCAGAGTCTTTCTCCCGCATATTTTACCGGAACGCCATCAACATAGGGCTCCCGGCAGTTATCTCCGAGGGGGCGAGAGGCCGCCTGAAGGAGGGGGAAGTCGTGGCCATCGATCTGGAGAAGGGAGAGCTGACCACCGAGGCGGGGGATAGGATAGCGGCAGAGCGGTTCCCCCAGTTCCTTCTGGAGATCCTTAGGGACGGAGGGCTGGTTCAGAATATGAAAAAGCGCTACGGGGGCAAGAAGTGATGGGGAAGAGGTACAAAATTGCACTGATGCCTGGGGACGGGATAGGCCCCGAGCAGACCTCAGCGACGCTGAAGGTGCTTGCGGCCGTGGAGGAGAAAGCAGGCATAGGCTTCGAGTTCATAAGCGCTGAGGCTGGCGACGACTGCCTGAAGAGGAGGGGGACTGCCCTCCCGGACGACACTGTGGAGGCCATAAGGGGGGCCCAGGCTTGCCTGAAGGGGCCTGTGGGCGAGAGCGCCGCCGATGTCATCGTGAAGTTGAGGATCCTCTTTGACCTCTATGCCAACCTAAGGCCTATAAAGTCCTACCCAGGGCTCCAGGCCCTGAGACCCGACATCGACATGCTCTTCGTCAGGGAGAACACGGAAGACCTCTACAAGGGCTATGAGTTTAAGGTGAATGATGACGCTGTGGCACTGCGGGTCATAACCAAGCGCTGCTCCGAGAGGATTGCCGAGTATGCATTCAGGATGGCCATGGGGAGGAGGAGGCATGTCACAGCGGTCCACAAGGCTAACGTCATGAGGATCACCGACGGACTCTTCAGGGATACCTGCAGGGACGTGGCATCCCGCCACAGGGGAGTGGCGTTCGATGAACTCTATGTGGACGCCGCGGCCATGCAGCTCATCAAGCGGCCCCACGAATTCGATGTCATCGTCACCACCAACATGTTCGGAGACATACTCTCCGACGAAGCGGCGCAGATAGGGGGCGGGCTGGGCCTCGCCGCTGGGGCAAACGTCGGAGACCGCTACGGCCTCTTCGAGCCGATCCACGGCTCGGTGCCATCCAAGGCCGGCATGAATGTGGCCAACCCCACATCCATGGTCCTCTGCGCCAAGATGATGCTGGAGTGGCTTGGCGAGGCAACAGCGGCCAAGATGGTGGAGGAGGCGGTCCACAAAGTCCTGTCCGAGGGCAAGGTGGTCACCTATGACCTTGGCGGAAAGGCAAAAACTTCGGAGATGGGCGAGGAGATAGCTCGCCGCATCAGTCTGGGTTAAAATCACTTCTCGTCGGCGTCGATGATGCCGTTGGTAGTCACTGCGAAGAGGCACTCGGTCTCGGCGTGCATGGGCGAGTCGATTATCCGGGCTATCCGCCTGCTCTCCTTGGACTTCCTGAGCCAGATCCTGTAGGTCGACCCGTGGGCAAGGATGTTCCCCCCCGCGGGCTTGTTCGGGTTCCCGAAGAAGGTGTCCGGGGTGGACTGGATCTGGTTGGTGACGAGGACCGCCACGTTGTATATGTCAGACATCCTCAGGAGCTGGTGCAGGTGCCTGTTCAGCTTCTGCTGCCGCGGGGCAAGGGCTTCCCTGCCCGGGTACTCCGAGCGGAAGTGGGTGATGACAGAGTCGACAATGACGAGGCGGACGTTGTTCTTGGGGACGATGTTGCTGGCCTCCTCGGCGAGGAGGAGCTGGTGGTCGGAGTTGTAGGCCCTGGCATAGATTATGTTGCCGAGGGTCTCGTCTGGGTCGAGACCAAAGTTCTTGGCCACTGCAACGACCCTCTCTGGCCTGAAGGTCCCCTCAGTGTCTATAAAGAGGGCGCGCCCCGAGAGGCCGCCCCTCTCCCGCGGGAGCTGCACTGTGACTGAGGTCTGGTGGCAGAGCTGGGTCTTGCCCGAACCGAACTCACCGATCAGCTCGGTTATGGCCTGAGTCTCGAAGCCCTTCCCCAGGAGGGCGTCCAGTGACTTCGAGCCAGTTGTGATAGACCCAATGTTGCTCCTCTTTGAAAGGACGTCCTTGGCCGTTGTGAATTTGATATTCAGCAATGCCCTTGCGCTCTGGGTGATTGCTGAAGCCTTCTCCTCTGTGAGATCGGCAACCTCCACAAGCGTCCTTGTGGGAGTCACGGCCAGGGTCTCCACGCTCATGATTCCTGCTGCCTTCAGCTTCTCGACCGTAGCCGGGCCGACCCCATCAATGTCCTCGAGTTCGTGCTTGACTGACAAATTATGGTCTCCCTATTTTAGAGGGCGTTGCATGGAGCATTTAAACCTTTCAATCATCGTAGGGCCATGGGGGCCATGGCCGGGGTGTCCTAGTAACCTTGAGCTGATCCCCGCCGGGTGGGACAGCTGCCCGAATATATTCGGATAACCGGGGAAGATATTGCCTCCACAGGAGACCGAGGGGCGCTGGAGGCGGGCGGAAAGGCTTAAATTTGCAGTCCCATCAATACTATGGTAATTTAATGGTTGCACTTCGGAGGAATGAAACCGGTGACCGCCTGCCAAACAGAATGGTAGAAGTTGGCGAGTGGTCGGTCCATCGTTTCCATTGCTCATGGGCAACCAGATTTTTGGATGGTTTCTAGAATGGACAAAATAAATGTGGGCATACTCGGCTCGACCGGCTCGGTCGGGCAGCGCTACGTAAGCATGCTATCGGACCATCCTTGGTTCGAGATCGTGGCCCTCTCGGCATCTGGCGCCTCAGTGGGCAAAGTCTACAGGGAAGCGGCCAAGTGGGTGCTGGACAAGGAGATGCCAGCTGAGCAGGCTTCGTTGAAGGTTATCGCAGCAGAGGCTGCAGAGATGAAAAGGGCTAAGGTAGACCTTGTCTTCTCTGCGCTGCCTTCCGAAGTCGCGAAGGTGGTGGAGGCGGAGATGGTCAAGGCTGGGCTCACCGTTGTGGCAGACACCAGCGCGCACAGGATGGGGGCGGATGTCCCTCTGATAATACCCGAGGTGAACGGAGACCACCTTGCGGCTGTGGAGGGAAAGAAGGGAAAGGGTTGCATCGTGACCGGCCCCAACTGCACCACCATAGGGCTGGCGATGTCGCTGAAGCCCATCCAGAATGAATTCGGCCTGAGGAGGTTGCTCGTTTCCACGATGCAGGCACTTTCCGGCGCCGGCTTCTACGGGGTTCCTTCAATGGCAATAATTGACAACCTCATCCCTTACATCAAGGGAGAGGAGGAAAAGGTCGCCCAGGAATTGCTGAAGATCCTTGGCAGCTACCGGAATGGGTTCAGGTTCGCAGATTTTAAGGTTGGAGCCAGCTGCCATCGCGTTGGGGTGTTGGATGGGCACACCGAGGCGGTCTTCCTCGAAACGGAGCGGGATGCCACGGCCGCAGAAGTTGCCGGCTGCATGGCGGAGTATGTCGGGGAGCCCCAGAGGCTTGGTCTCCCTTCTGCTCCTGCCAAGCCAATAATTGTGCGGAGCGAGCCGGACAGGCCCCAGCCCAGGCTGGACAGGCTCTCGGGTTCTCCTGAACGGGCCAGGGGCATGGCAACGGTCGTCGGTCGGGTGAGGGAAGAGCCTGCCCTAGACCACGGCATCAAGTATGTTGTCCTCAGCCACAATACCATACGGGGCGCGGCGGGGAATGCTATATTAATAGCCGAGATGTTAAGGGCTAAAAGAATGCTGTAGCGCGTTTGCTGAAGATAAAGGGAGTGGTCTCATGAGGGTCGTTATGAAATTCGGCGGCTCGCTGATGGAGGATGCAGGTCAGATACTCAACTCTGCCGAACTGGTTGCCGACAGGGCAAGGAAAGGCGATGAAGTGGTTGTTGTCGTATCGGCCATGTCCAATGTCACCGATGACTTGGTTTCCATGGGCGAAAGCGCCAAGCACGGGGACATGGAGCGTGTGCGGAACACGCTGGAGGGGATAGAGAAGAGGCACATGGACGCAGCCAAGAAGCTCTGCGACGAAAGGACCATTTGCGAGACCGACGAATCGACAAAGCGGCTTCTGGACATGCTCAACCAGTGCCTCACGGGCATCTTCCTTCTCAGGGAGCTGACGCCTAGGTCCAAGGACCTCCTCCTTTCCTTTGGGGAGAGGCTCTCAGTGAGCCTGATGAGGGGCGCCCTCATGGCCAAGGGAGTGAAGTCCATGGCCCTCACCGGGGGGGAGGCGGGCATAATAACCGACAGCAATTATGGCAACGCGAAGCCACTGCTCAACATCACGGAAGTGATGGTCAAGGATAGGCTCCTTCCTGTGCTGAAGGGAGGGGTTGTCCCGGTGGTGACGGGCTTCATCGGCCAGGACGAGAATGCTGTTATCACAACCCTGGGAAGGGGAGGCTCGGACTACACTGCCACCATACTCGCCTCCGCCGTGGAGGCGGACGAGGTTTGGATCTGGAAGGACGTCGACGGCATAATGACGGCAGACCCGAAAATCGTCCCCAAGGCGAAGGCCATACCGTCCCTTTCGTACGCAGAGGTAATGGAGATGGCCTACTTCGGCGCCAAGGTCCTCCACCCCCTCACTGTCACCCCTGTGCAGGAGAGGAGAATTCCGGTCAGGATCAGGAGCGCCTACGAGTCGGACAAGCCTGGCACGATTATAAGGGAGACCGGAGACAAGTCCAAGATAGTCAAGGCGGTCACATCAATCCGTGAGCTGAGCATCATCACCACAGGCGGCGCAGGGATGATTGGGGTGCCGAGCGTCGTCTCCAGGGTCTTCACTACGCTTGCCCTCAACAACATAAGTGTTGTGATGATTTCCCAGAGTTCGTCGCAGGCCAACATATCAATGCTGGTCAGGAATTCTGACCTGGAGAAGGCTTTGAAGGCACTCAAGGTGGAGTTCCGCAACGGGGACCTTGTCCGCGACATTCACTCAATCCCCAAGGTGGCGGTGATTGCCATTGTGGGCGAGGGGATGCGGGGAACCAAGGGTGTGGCGGCAAAGCTCTTCACCGCCATTGCCAATGCCGGCGGAAACGTCCTCGCCATATCCCAGGGGTCTTCCGAGCTCAACATCTCCTTCGCTGTCCAGGAGGAGGATGTCAACAGCGTTGTGGAGAGTATCCACAGCGCCTTCGGGCTTGACAGGTCCTGATGGCCTCTGCGGGCGATATGATAATAGGAAAAAAAAGGAGAATTGGTCCCGGGGCCTCAGCCGAAAGCCCTGTCACCGGCATCGCCAAGGCCCGGCATGATGTAGCCATGCTCGTTGAGTTCCCTGTCGACGGCTCCCGTAAAGATCTCGATGTTCGGATATTTGTCCATTATCCTCTGGATCCCCAGCGGCGCAGAGATGACCGAGGCTACAATCACCCTCTTGGGCGAGTTGCATTTCATCAATTCATCGAGCACGGCCAGCAGGGTGCAGCCCGAGGCGAGCATAGGGTCTGCGATTATCAGCGTATCGTTCGGATAGATCTTTGAGATCTTGCTATAGTTCCTCTCGATCCGGAAATTGAAGTTGGGGGCAGCAATCCCCTCCTCGATCCGCTTGGCGCTGACTATGCTCTGCCGCGCTGCCGGAAGGACTTTGAGCAGCCCCTCCACGAACGGAACGGCCGCCCTCAGGACGTTGACGATCATCACATTCTGGGCATCGGTCAGCACAATCCCCTTAGCCCTCTCGCCTGTTGGGGTGTCGACCTCGATCTCCTTGTAGGCCATGGTCTTTGCGATTTCTATCCCTATGAGCCGACCCAGCTTGACGAGCCCTTTCCGGAACATTATCTGTCCTGTCCTCTTGTCTCTGAGCGTTGTCATAATTTCTTGGGCAAGAGGATTGTCAATCACTTTGACGTTTGGATAGTTTTTCAAGAGAACCCTTCTGAGAGGTAGTTAAAAAGGGGTATATTTAGTTACCGTCGATTGCTGTGTACAAAGTTATGGTTAAAATATGGGCATCAACCGATACATTCAGGGAATATGCGATTCTCATTTTTGCAAAGAATTTAAATGTGATTCTGTTTAAACTAAATTATCCCAAGGCAGTGAGGGGTATGGCATCAGATTCATGGCTCTTGAAGATCAGCAACATGATAGCATTCGTATTTACGGTCATTATTAATGGCATAGCAGGCGGTACGACATTGATCGGAGGCGTAAATACGGCTGGTATCTCCAATGCACATCCGACTCTGATCACCCCTGCAGGCTATACGTTTGCGATCTGGGGAGTGATCTACGTCCTTCTTGGGATCTTCGTTGTTTTCCAAGCACTGCCAAGCCAGAAGGGCAAGGATTTCCAAAGGAAGATCGGCTGGTTTTTCGTTTTGAGCAGCATTTTAAACATAGCCTGGATCTTCCTCTGGCAATATCAACAACTTGCCATATCTGCCGCTTTGATCTTCCTGTTCCTCCTAAGCCTGATAGCCATCTACCTTCGCCTCAACATCGGCAAAAAAGCAGTTCCATTGCCTGAAAGATTGGCTGTTCATCTCCCGTTCAGCGTCTATCTGGGCTGGCTCACAATCGCAACCATTGCCGATGTTACTGTGACCTTAGTTTCAGTGAATTGGGATGGTTTCGGTATTGCAGCCACAACATGGGCTTTGTTCATCGCTGTAGTTGCTCTTTTAATAACGCTGGTTGTCATTGCCACAAGAAAAGACATTGGATACAGCCTCGTGATCATCTGGGCTTTTGGTGGTATTGTAGTAAACCAGACGGCGTATGCCAATACAGTTTTGGCACTCGAAGCAAGCATAATAATTATCATAATCGCTTTAGTGGCAAGTCATTTGGTTTCTAGATCTCGGCACAAGGCAAAATCCAATTAGCTCTTGTCCATCGTCCAACCCACTTCTTCCTCTTCCAGGACCCCATCCATCGTGGTTATGGATAATAATAGTATAAAAAGTTGGAATTTATTTATTTCCAGAAATTTAGGTTTGGATGGTCAGGGGGATTTGGCGGCCTTCATGGCGCCTGCCACAGCCCTTGCAAAATCCATGGTGCCTGCGCTGCCGCCCAAGTCCCGGGTGACGGTTTTTCCCTCGTCCAGGACTCGGTCGATTGCGGACTCGAAGCGGGCGGCGGCTCCGATCTCGCCCAAGTACCTCAGCATCATTGCGGCCGAGAGCATTATTGCGGTAGGGTTTGCGTCCCATTTTCCGGCATGCTTGGGTGCTGACCCGTGGATGGCCTCGAAGAAGGCATACCTGTCGCCGACGTTGGCACTGGGGGCGATGCCCAAGCCACCAACGACCCCGGCAACTTCATCCGAGAGGACGTCGCCAAAGAGGTTTGTGGTCACGATGACATCAAGGTCCTGGGGCTTCATGGCAACCCGCATGGCAGCAGCATCGATGTGCATCTCGTCGAACTGGATGCCAGGATAGCCTTTGGCGACCTCCGCCACAACGTTCCTGAAGAGGCCGCAGGTTTCCTTGAGCACATTTGCCTTGTGGACCGCAGTGACCCGGTGCCTTTTCTCCCTCCTTGCAAGGTCAAAGGCGAACCTCGCGATCCTCTCGGAGCCCTTCTTTGTGATAACCCGGATGCCAAGAGCGGAGTCGCCCAAGCCGTACTCAATCCCCTTGTACAGGCCCTCGGTGTTCTCCCTGACCACCACCATGTCCACCCCCTTGTGGACTGAGGGGACCCCCGGGTGGTTCCTGAAGGGCCTCACGTTGGCGTAGAGGTCAAGGATCTGCCTCAGGGTCACTGTTGCGCTCTTGAAGGAGCCGGGACCCGGAGGAGTCTGCGTTGGGCCCTTGAGGCATGCACTGCTGGATTTGATGACATCTAGGGTCTCCTGGGGGAGCTGGTTGCCGTACTTCTCCCAGGCACCCAAACCTGCAGCCACCTTTGTGAACTCGAAGGGCACTCCCACTTCCCCCAGCGCAAGGATTGTTGCCTCAGTGATTTCCGGGCCTATTCCATCGCCAGCTATTACCGCAATCCTGTAGGTCTTGGTCACTTGGCTCGCACTCCACTCAGCACCCGATTGAGATACCGTGGTTAATAAAATAAATGGTTTGTGAGCTAACAATAATCGCATTAATCCTAGGCACTATCAAAGAGGGGTGATTACCATGCTGCCCATTGATCCTTTGATGGTTGAACACCCATTCAGTTTAGGTTGAGGAGTCGGTAAAACGATGGTTCTCTCTCAATCGGCCTGGTGTTTGCTGTATCAGGCATCAGGGCTCCATATAAGGACGAAGAGTCTTACGGAGATGTTGCTCTTCTTTGCGCTAATGGCGAGCTTTTCAAAGACTTCGGTGAGGGGGTTGTTCTTCTTCTCCATGGTGGCTACTTCGGACTGGAACTCTGCATCAAGGTCTGAGCGCTCCTTCTTGAGCGCACCAAGGTTCTCGTGAGAATCTTTGACATCCTCCTGCTGCTTCATGGACCGCCCCATATCGCGGGCGGATGTCCTGGCACCGGTGACCCCCCTCCTCCCAAGGAATGCCCCAAGGAGGGTTGTCCCCACAGTCACGGCGGTCTGGTACTTCTGCTCCTTTGCCTGCAGCTGCTCCTTTTCCAAGGCCATCTGGGCTTTCCTGATGCGATCGTCAAGCTTCTCCATTTTCGGGGCGTATTTCTTGCGCAGCTTCTCGGCATTGTCGTCGCGCGCCTCCCGGGCCGCGAGCTGAGCCCTAACCCGGAAATCCGCTTCGGATTCCCCTGCGCCCGAGACAAGGTCTACGCTGGGGCTCCTCATCAGGACCAGCTGCTGGCTCTCGGAAAGCCAATTGATGAAATCCTTCTGCCAGGCAGTGTAGTTCTTTCTGTTTGTTGCGCTCTGAGGCAGTTCAGCAAACCTTGAACCCATCGCTACCCGCTCTGCAAGGGTGGGGACAGGGGTGAGCTCTTTTGCCTTTGCCCAGCTCACCGCAATTGGCCCGTCCGAGATTGGTGCGGCGAAGCAGAATTCCTTGGTGGCGTCGATACCGTTCTTTGGGTAAAGGAATCGGGCTTCCGCAATGCCCAGCAATAGGGGCCTATAGACTGGCGGCCTTGAGCCCAGTGCCGCAGTCACGGGCAGAAAATACTGCGGGATCTCTGGGGGCAGGACCGGCGGGACTCCTCCCAGACCTCCTCCGCCTTGTTGAGTCAGGGCAGGTGCCTCCTCAGGGATCCGCCTTTCCTCGGAGACCGGCTGAGTCGCCCTTTTGGCTGGGTCCATGAGCGCCTTTATCTGCTCCCTCGTGAGGGGACCCCTCAGGTAAGACATGGCCCAGCGGGTCTCGAAGACAACGGGCTGAGTCAGGTTGATGTCGTGGACCAGGAATACCCTCTTACCTAGGCCTGTGATGATCCTGTCGTAGCTGTCGCGCCCGAGCTGCGTGCCTGCGGTGCTCGATACGCTCTCCAGGGCCTCCAGCATGCGGAGCTTGTCCCTCTCAGTCTGGAGCCGCCCGATGAACCAAGTGCCAGCATTGGACAGCGCCTTGTAGTCCAGGTCAACCGGATTCTGGGTGGCCAAGAGAACCCCCAGGCCAAAGGCTCTGGCCTGCTTGAGCAATGTCATCAGGGGCATCTTGGATGGGGGGTTGGCTACTGGCGGGAGATAACCGAAGAGCTCATCGATGTACAGCAGGGCACGAAGACTTGTGGTACCGGACTGGGTCCTCATCCAGCCCACGAGGT
>CAYZHK010000021.1:0-22005 GCA_964477685.1 uncultured Nitrososphaerota archaeon | reverse complement strand
ACCCTCGATATGCGGGTTTCCCCGCGCTAGCCGCTCCAGAAGACAATCATCCCCGAGCGGGTCACACATGTCTGCTAGAGACCTCTGGAGCCCTTAACGAGGCCCCGGATGCCCGAGGCCTTGCCGTCATACCGTGCTAGACCACAGCCCCGTCTGGAAGAATGAAAGTGGCTTGAATTATATATCGTTTATGTGGTGGAGCCCCAGGCGGGGTTTGAACCCGCGACCACCGCCTCTTTGGGAAGCCCTTACCAAGGCGGTGCTCTACCAGGCTGAGCCACTGGGGCTGGTGCTATCATAAGCAGCCTAAACGGCTAATTAATCTTTTTCTTTGCCGGAAAATGAGTCGGGGAGGAGCATCGGCATCGGCTGGAGGGCATTGTGTTCTGCACTTCCATAAATGCCTAGTGCATCTGTCTTATATCTGGCGCAAAGAGAACTATATTGGGGGCATTTTCCATGCGAAAGACACTGAGGGAGGAATTCCCTAGTGTGCTTGATGTCGCCTATCACGACTACAAGCAATACAGGCATGTTGAGGAGATAATGACCAGAGATGTGCTGATGGTTGACAGAAGTAAGTCCATGATGCACGCTGCGAGGGTGATGGGTGAGCACCACATTGGAAGTCTTCTTGTCAGGGGACCTGAGAGGCCCATGGGCATTGTAACCGAGCGGGACCTCCTTACCAGGGTAATCGCTGCCGACAAGGATCCAGCCAGGGTCAGGGTCTCAGAGGTAATGTCGCCACGCCTGATAAGCATAAGGCCGCAGATGGCCATCAGGGAAGCCGCCAGAACAATGATAAAGGAGAAGGGGCGGCTAGTGGTGATGGATGGCAGGAAGCTGGAAGGGATTGTGACAGCGTCAGACCTGATTAGGTCATTGCCATTGGCTCCGGAGACCACCATGATGGTGACAAAATACATGACAAAGCAGGTCGCTGTTGCTGGGCCGGAGACGAAGGTGCTGGAAGCCGCAAAGAGGATGGGCAGGGAGAGGATAGGGTCCCTGATAGTCGAGAAGGACTCCCAGCCTTGGGGAATATTCACTGAGAGGGACCTTCTTACGAAGGTGATCTACCAGGAGGGAGAATTGGAGGGGGAGATCAAGAGCTACGCGTCCTCCCCTCTGGTAAGGATAGGCCACGACTGCAGCATCCACGAAGCAGCGAAGCTCATGGTCAGCAAGCATGTGCGGCGACTGCCCGTCTTCGATGGAGAGAGACTTGCAGGCATTATAACCGCTAGGGACCTCGTAGAGGCGTACGCCCTTTAGGGCGGGGCGGTGAGTGCGGGGGGCGGGATTCGAACCCGCGGAGGCCTTCGCCACAGGATAGCCCATCCCATCCAGGGATCTTAAGTTTAGCACACGGAATCCGTGTCCTGCCCCTTTGTCCTGGCTTGGGAACCCCCGCCTTCGATGGTAGATAGCCCTTCCAGATATTTAGAGTTAAGGGTGCGTAAGAACCATACGATTTTGCCTTGAATTATAGCTAAATGGGAGGCTCATTTCACCTCCTCATTCGAGGCCGACTGCCTGTGCCGTATTGAGGATAGTAGGATGCTGGTTGTGGCACCGGCGAGTGGGGTCCGAAGGGCGGGAAACGATACGAAATACTTATTGGTATAGTGAGAAGTCTTCCAGTTGGGGTCCGTGGCGCAGACTGGATAGCGCGTCGGCCTTCTAAGTCGATGGTCGTGGGTTCAAATCCCACCGGACCCGCTCAAGCATTCGAATAGTTGCGGGGTTCTGATTCCAAGTGCACCGAGATGCTGTCTATCCCCTTTATCTTTACCCTGATTGAGGCCTCCAACTGGTCTGCGATTCTGTGGGCTTCGTTAACGGTGGCGTCCTCCTTTAAAACGCATTCCAGGCTGATGTTCATCTTGCCATTAATGTTCCTTATCTCCAAGCCCCTGCAGTACTTTATCTCTGGGTAGGACTTGAGGATCTGGCTGACCACAGCCCTTAGGTTGTTGCCTGCCTTCTCATCCAGCTGCCCGTTAGTCACCCCGCCGTCTATAGGCTCAATGTGGGAGGCGATAGTGGCGATGTGACCGTTTAGCTTCTTGATCTTGTCTTCGAGCTGGTGGGAGAGTTCGTGGGCTCTACTGAGTGAGAGATTGCCCTCGGTCTCAATGTGGAAATGAACGTGAAGCTGGTTATTTATCTCATAAACCCGTATATTGTGGATGTTTTTTATTTCAGGGAAGTTTGCGGCCTCAGCCCTGATATTGGCAGCCAAGCTGGAACTCTCTATGGTCAGAGGCTCAGCATGGACGACGACGTCGGAGCCTGGCACCGATGCCTGGATCTTCTTGGTCACCGACTCGGTTACCCCATGGGCCACCTCTAGCGGAAGCGTCTTGTCGATGAATATGGTGATGTCAACAAAGACCCTGGAACCGGACTCCCTCACCCGGATCCTGTCGATCTTCTCGACCCCGTTGACCTTGCGCACCTCTTCGGCTATCAGCTTCTCCATGCCACGCGGCGCAGCATCCATGAGGGAGGCTACGGACTTCTTTCCGATGCTGTAGCCTATTATTGCTATGATGATGGCCACCCCTATGGCGGCAACCGAGTCGAACTCGGTGAAACCGAAGTATGCAGGGATTATTCCGATTATGACCACCACCGATGTTATGAGGTCAGCCATGAAATGGACAGCATCAGCCTCCAAGGCCTGGCTCCTGTATTTCTTTGCGAGGCGGTAGAGGACGCGGGATCTGCTGAAGTTGAGAACTATTGAGAGCAGCATGATGACAATGGCCCAAATGTTCATTTCCACGGCCATGCCTCCAGTCACGAGTCTCTCTACAGCCTCGTAGAGAATCCATATTGCAGTAATGTAGAGCAGGATTGTCTCGACGAAGCTGGAGATATTCTCCAGTTTGTAGTGACCGTATAGGTGGCCTGAATCCGGTGGCAGGTCAGATCTCGTCACTGCATACAGGGTCATGGCAGCGGCGATGAGGTCTATGCCCGAGTGGAGCGCCTCGGAGATTATGGCAAGGCTGTTGGTCAAAAAACCAACAACGAGCTTTATCAAAGTGAGGAAGATGGCTACGAGCAGTGAACTAAAAGCTGCCTTCTCTTTCGGTGTCATAGCCGAGTTTCCTTTTCTTCTGTGAAAATGATTCCGAGATAAAAGGGTATGTGCCCTGCACAGACGCCCAGCAAGGCCCATTCCCATTGGTTTTTATTTTCTAAAATTGGCTCGGCAGAAACCCTTTATTTTGTAAAAAGCCTATACCTGTTGCAGATTTAGGCCGGTCGTCTGGTCGTAGCCACGCTCCACAGGCGGGTTTAGCTCTCGGATATGGATTTCAGCCGCAAATACCCTGGACCCTTCGGCCAGGTGCCCGCCGACGCAGGACCCGTCCCTGCGGGCAAGGACGACATGGCAGTGAACCACAAGATCGCCTTTCATGGTGGCGATATTGCCGATCCCTGAGGCTATTTCCAAGGGCTCCTCGAAAACATTGGTGTGGAAGCTTTTCTCACCTTGGATATAGTACTGAAGGGTTGCGCGCCTCAGGGCGCC
Organism: uncultured Nitrososphaerota archaeon; assembly: GCA_964477685.1. Lineage (GTDB taxonomy): Archaea > Thermoproteota > Methanomethylicia > Methanomethylicales > Methanomethylicaceae > JACTUC01. The sequence goes on along the minus strand of CAYZHK010000021.1, from coordinate 18,455 downwards.
GATCAGGTTTATCGTTCCAGTGTTCACGCCAATTTTTCTAATGATCTCCTTCATTGAGAGGAGGAGGTCTGCATCAAAAGGGACGCTGCAAACAAATTCTCTCTGCGATCGGGTTTCTAGGGCAGGCATACAGATCGCCATAATAGATATCTGCATGCTGCTAAAAATGGTTTTAGTTTAGCCAAGGCGATTGGATTGCTTTACTTCATTCTGACCACGGGCCGATGCAACCTCCATTGCAGCTATTGCGGAGGAAGCTTCCCGGAGGATGGAGTGGGTGGAGAAGCGGGATATGATCCGCGGATCCTGGCGAGGCTATTGGCTGGGGATAGGGACTCGACTGTGGCATTCTACGGCGGTGAGCCACTTATGAACGCCCCCTTTGTGGAGAAGGTCATGGATCGCGTGGAGGCCAAGCGGTTCGTCATCCAGACCAATGGGCTGCTCTGGAAAAGGCTTGAGGTGAAATACTGGAAGAGGATGGATGCCGTGCTCCTCTCGCTGGATGGCAGGGAATGGTTGACCGATCAGTACAGGGGAAGAGGGGTCTATGGGCAGGCCCTACAGGCAGGCAGGGAATTGAAGGCACAGGGATACAAAGGCGACTTGATAGCCAGGATGGCTGTATCGGAGAGCTCAGACATCTTCGAGGAGGTGGCCCATCTCTGCAGCCTCGGCCTGTTCGACCATATCCATTGGCAGCTTGATGTGGGATGGAGCGATTCGTGGGCTGATTTTTCGGGCTGGGCGGAGCGGAGCTACAAGCCCGGGATACTGAGGCTTCTGGATTACTGGGTATCAGCTATGGAGGGGGGGAAATTGTTGGGCATCGTCCCATTCCTAGGCATCCTCAAGCGGATGAGGGAGGGGGGGCCTACGCCACCCTGCGGGTCGGGTAGCGAGGCCTGTGCGGTGCTGCCGAATGGGAGGATAACAGCCTGCCCCATAGCCTATGACGCCGCCTGGGCCGATCTCGGAGGGTTGGAGGGTGTTAAAAAACCACTGCCCACGATCGAGATTGGCGGAGACTGCAAAGGCTGTGGGCTGCTGCGGATCTGCGGGGGCAGGTGCCTTTACTTCAACAGGGAGGGCCTTTGGGGACCCGAGGGGTTCAGGAAGGTATGCGATATTACCAAATTCACAATTGGCGCCATCACGGATGCGGCAGGGAGGGTGGCGGAGGCAATGGAAAGGTCAGGTCTCCCACTTAGGCTTCTCGATTATCCAAGATTCAACAATTCCACTGAAATTATCCCCTAGCATTAAGTATTAAAACAGCGTAATCAATAGAATTGAAGGGGTAAGCTCAATGAAAAAAGTCAAGGATGTAATGACTAAGAAGGTCATCTGCCTAGACGTAAAATCTCCCATTACAATGGCTGCAAAGTTGATGGAAGAGAAAGGCATTGGCTCTGTGCTGATAACCGAGAAAGGGAAAGCTGTTGGGATAATTACCGAGCGCGATATAATCATTAAGTGCGTAGCCAAAGGCATGGACCCGAACAAGGTACTGGTGGAGGCGGTGATGTCAACCCCCCTGGTGAGCGTGGACCAAAACTGCCTTATTGACGATGCTGCAAAGCTGATGGTGAGCAAGATGATACGGAGGCTCCCCATAATAGACAACGAGGAAATCGTTGGGATGCTTACATCAACAGACCTGATAAGGGACGTTGCCAAGAAGGGGAGGAAAGAGGAGTCCCTGATCTATCTGGTCCAGGACTATGAAAAGTTCTGATCAAACATTTTTTCCAATTTTCAGTAGGATGTCAGGAATTTCCCAAGGATTTCGGGCATTGGAGACCCCTGCATCCTCCAGCACCTTGACTTTACCCTGGGCAGTGTTGGCCCCCGATTGAAGGATGGCACCTGCATGCCCCATTTTCTTTCCTGAGGGAGCGGTCTGGCCTGCAATGAACGACACCACAGGTTTCGTCAGGATCCCTTCCTTCACGTCAGCTGCCAGCCTCTCTTCCATGTCCCCGCCAATCTCGCCGAGAGCCACGATTGCATCGGTCAGCGGGTCGGACTGCATCAGGCGGGCCACCTCCGAAAGAGTGGTCCCCACCACAGGATCTCCTCCAATCCCCACGGCCATTGATACGCCCAATCCCCGCCTTCTGAGGGCGTCGCCTACCTCATAGGTAAGCGTCCCGCTCCTCGAGATAAGCCCAATCCTCCCCATTGAGAAGGCACCAGAGGGCATTATTCCGAGCTTGGTCCTGGGGGGCATTATGACGCCGGGACAGTTCGGCCCGATCACGGTGCTCCCCTCACGCTGGGCGCTATGGATGATCCAAAGGGCATCCCTCTGAGGTACCCCCTCGGTTATTACCACTATGCACTCCAAGCCTCCTTCGATAGACTCGAGGACGGCCTCCTTGCATCGGGGTGCAGGAACGAAGACAACGGAGGTATTGACTGTTGGGAAGCTGGCGGTGGCTTCCCGAACGCTGTTGAAGACAGGGATTCCCTCCACCTCAGATCCCCCCTTCCCGGGCGTCACCCCCGCCCTAATGATTGTCCCGTACTCCTTCATGAGCCCGGCGTGAAAGGCCCCTTCCCGGCCTGTGATCCCTTGGACAAGCACCTCTGCACCCCTGCCAAGGAAAGTCATAGCTGACCTGCCACCAGCGACACTATCTTCCTGGCCGCCCTTTGGGGATCGTCGTACACCTCTATGCCTGCGTCCCTGAGGATCTCCTCGCCCAACTCTTGGTTAGTCCCGATCAGCCTCACCACAATGGGCTTGGCATCCCTGCGCTGGGATATGGCAGCCACTATGCCATTGGCAACCTCGTCGCAGCGGGTCATGCCACCGAATACGTTGACCAAGATTCCCCTGACGCGTTCATTGCGGGACAGGAAGAGGACTGCTTCTTCCATGCGCTCGGACCGCGCTCCAGCCCCCAAGTCCAGGAAATTTGCAGCATCGCCCCCCTTCTCCTTGATGAGATCCATGGTTGCCATGGTCAAGCCGGCACCATTTCCAACGATGCCTATGTTCCCGTCCAGGGAGACATAATTGAGGCCGGCTTTCTCTGCTGCCAGCTCTTCGGGGGATTTACCCCTGGGGGGGAGGCGCCGAAGTGAGGGATGCCGGAAGAGGGCATTGTCGTCAATGACGATCTTGGCGTCCAAGGCAATCAGCCCCTTCCCAGTAATGGCCAGGGGGTTTATCTCAAGCAGTTCTGCATCCTCTTCGGTGAAGCAGGCGTAGAGGGCCCTAACCAACGGCTCAAGAGCCTCTTCATTCAGGCGGAGATGGGATGCTAGGGCACGGATGTCGGAGGCTGAAACCCCTCCCAGAGGCTGGATCCCGATCCTGAGGATCGAGCCTGGCTTTTCTCTTGCGGTCTGCTCAATATCGACGCCCCCGTGCGAGCCTGCCATCAGGGCGTAGCGCCTCTCGCCTCTGTCTACGAGGAGCGAGAGGTAGAGCTCTTTTTCGGTTTCCACAACTTCCTCTGCCAGCACCGACGTGACGGGGAACCCTCCGATGGTCAATGAGAAGATCCTTTGCAGTTCCCGTTTGGCTTCTTCCGGATTGTTCACCCTCACAATGCCGCCGGCCTTGCCTCTCCCGCCTACTGGCACCTGGGCTTTAAGAATGCAGGGAAAGCTGAGGCTGGGCAAAGCGGACTGTGGCAGTCCCCTGTCAATGACCATGCCCTTGGGAATCGGGATACCATGCTCCTGAAGGAGGACCTTCGACTCGAACTCGAAGAGGCGCGTTGGTACCACCGCTGGAGTATGCCTTCCCTGTGGAGTATGGTGGGCCGAGCCGGATTCGAACCGGCGACCACCGCCGTGTAAGGGCGGGATCCTAACCAGACTAGACTATCGGCCCCTGGATGGGATAACGGGGGGAGCCCTAATATTTTTTCGCGTCTCATTCGGTGAGGTTCTTCTCTATCTCATCGATCTTGATCTTTAGGATGGCGATTATCTCCTTGTTCTGAAGGCTTTCCAGCCGCCCGCCGCAGACAGTGCACTGGAAATTGGTCTCCATTGCCTCGTCGAAGACGAATCTCAGGTTGTCCGTCGGGCAGTAGAAGAACATGTTGCTGGTCTCGTATTCCATCCGCTCCTTTAGCTTGGAGAGTACTTTCTTCTTCTTGGCATTGAGGACGATGTTGAGGCCTGTGCGGTTTATGCGCCAATAGTACTTAAACCAGCCAGCATCCTTGTCCCTTACCCTCCGGTAGGAGACCAGGTTCTGCTCGAAGAGCTGGTAGAGAAGCTTTCTGAGATTGTTCAGCTTGATGCCGGTCTTCTGGATGAGCTCATCGTCCGTTGTCTCCTCCTGCTCGGAGAGGATCTTTATCAGCTGTACTGCCTCCTCCCCGACCAGTTCCCTTGCAACGGCAACCAAGCCTAGATTTGACATAAACTATCACATCGAGGGCGATCAATGGAGCGGTCCCACGTCTATATTGAACAAATCTCATAAAATATCTTTCTTTTTTCAACGTAATTGCTGCACGGCCTTACCCTTTTCCGATGGTAAAATCCTTGCCTTCGCCCCCTCGAACTCCCTTTCCTCCCATGCACCATTGGTCAGCCGGTCGAGGAGGATCGCGAGCGCAGCCACCTCAGAGTGCGGCTGGGGCCCAACCGAAACGTTGTAGTCGGCCACCTGGAAGTATTCCCGGGGGACCTTTTCGCTGCCAACAACTATCAGAACATCCTCCCCGAGAGATGAGATCTCCCTGGCCCTCTGCCGGAGGGGCAGCCCATACATCGTCAGGTGGACCACTTTCCCTCCCTTCCGTTTCCATTCGCGGATGAAGCCGAGGGGATTGGGCAGATGCTCGACAGAGAATGGGCCGCCCCATGTCCCAACGATCTTTTCAAGGGTGAGCCTTATCGAGTCGTCCCTTACACCGGCGATGTATGCCCCGCTGGCGCCGAATGCACGGGCCACAAGGCAGACGTGGGTGGTGATCCTCTTATCGCGGGCTGGCCTATGCCCCAGCCTCAGTACAAAAAGTCCAGCCAAATCATCCAGTCTCCGCAAATTCCATGGATACTATCCTCTGCTCCTTCTTCATCCTTTCCAATCTGGGTATGTTTGATGCCGCAACTTCCACTATCATCGAGATGCCATCCTCGGTATAGCTGACTGATTCCGTCCTTGATATCTTCAGGATCTGGGATTTTGTCTCTTCGGCCTCTGTGCCTTTGGGGATGCGCAGTCTAAACACCCTTATGGGGGGGAGGGAGCGTGCGATTGAGGCCAGCAGATCCTCAAGTCCTGCTCCCTTCCTGGCAGAAATTGTGACCGGAGCGCTCCCAAGAACGCTCTTCACCGATTCCGCCTTGAGTGGGCACTCAAGGGCCTTGTCGGCCTTATTGAGGACAGGAAGTATTTTGCTGTTGAAGACGCCGATCTCGTTGAGTGTGGAGATGCAGGTCTTTAGCTTCCTTTCAAACTCCCCCTGGGGATCTGAGGCGTCAATGACCAGGATCACCCGGTCGGCGAGGGAGACTTCCTCAAGGGTAGAGTAGAATGCCTCCACCAACAGGTGGGGAAGGTCGTCTATGAACCCTACGGTGTCCGAAAAGAGCACTTTCCTGCCTGCAATTGGGACCCCCCGGGTGATTGTCGAAAGGGTTGTAAAGAGGCCCTCCCCCTCGGGGAGCGACTCCTGGGCGAGCCTGTTGAAGAGGGTGGTCTTCCCCCCAGAGGTGTAGCCGGTTAGGGCGATGTTGAAGAGGGACTGCTCCCTTCTCCGGGTGCGGTTGAGGGACTTTCTCTTGCTGATCCCCTCAAGCTTCCTCCTCAGGTGAGTAATCCTCCGCTTTATCATGGTTGAATAGACGTCGGCCTGGTACTTCCCCAGTCCGTGAAAGCCCGGGAGCTCGCCTAACTTCGCCAGGCGGACGTTTTCCCTCGCCATTGGAAGCTCATATTGGAGCCCGGCCAGTTCTATCTGGCACTTCGCCTCCACCGTCCCGGCGCGGCTGGTAAAGATCTCCAAGATGAGCTGGAAGCGGTCCATGACCTCGAGGTGTATCAGCTTCGTAAGGTTGTACCTCTGGGTCGGCTTCAGCCGGTTGTTGAAAATGACCTTGGCGGGCCCTATCAAAGATGCCCTTTCCGCTATCTCCCTGGCTTTTCCCCTGCCGACGCAGAAGGAGGAGTCCAGGGCTCTTACCTGTTGGAATTCCAAAGCCACCAGATAGCCGGCCGACTCTGCCAGTTGCCGCAGCTCTGGCAGCCCGCTCCCGCTATCCGAGCGCCTCACTTCCACCAGAATTGCCTTTAGAGGCTGCTGCATCAAGCGTTTCGACCTTCGCGCAATATAGCCACGTCTCCCAGGGTGAGGTTGCTAGGGGAAGGTTCTGACCCTTTCACCGAGGAGTCGATGGTTGCCTTAAGCCTGATCTTCAGGAGCCGCTCGATTTTCCCTGTCAGTTCGGCTGTGGGGCACATCTCGCCGGACTCGACTCTCCTTATCACCGAGTCCTTTTCCCCAAGCCTTCTGGCAAAATCTTCCCTTGTCATCCGAGCAGATTCCCTGGCTTTCCTTATGGCGGAGCCGAAGTTGTCCACCAGCATAAATTCGCCCAACTGGTCCCTGCGTGGGGTTTGGACCGGGAGAGGTTTCCTGATGCCGGGTCGTGGGACATTCTGCTCAATCTTTGCGGCAGTCTTCCTATCTACACGGGTACCGAACCTGGAGCACTCCGCACATACAGTTAGTACCGAACGCTCGATAGAGATCTGGATCGGCCTGCCCTGCATCTTCCTGCCGCATATCTCACAATTCATAAAAGGCACCGTTCTAAATGTTACTTGAAGTAAGGCTAATCTAAAATTTATTTCTGGTGGCACTGATGAGCGCTAACAGCGAAGTAAAGGATGACGTAATGCCGGTCCTGATGCAGGTCAGGAAGCTCGAGCAGAGAATACTGGAGCTCGAAACGGACCGGCGGGACTGGGTTTTCGAGAGGGAGCGCTTGCAGAGGGAGATACAGATACTCAGAGCAGAGATCGAGAAGCTCACCATCCCCCCGCACGTCGAGGGAAACGTGACGGACCTTCTGGAGGACGGTAGGGCTGTGGTCAAAAGCTCGACTGGACCCTCCCTCATTGTAAATGTCATGAAATCAGTCGACGTTGGCAAGCTGACACCAGGGAAGAGGGTTGCACTGAGCCAGCGGAACTTTGCGATCCTGGAGCTGCTGCCCGATTCCCTCGACATATATGTGAAGGCAATGGAAGTGCTGGAGGTTCCGAGGGTCAGCTATTCGGAGATCGGCGGCCTGGATGAGCAGATAAGGGAGCTCAGGGAGCTGGTTGAGCTGCCCCTGCTCAAGCCCGAGATCTTCGAAAAGGTTGGCATAGAGCCGCTAAAGGGGGTTCTGCTGTATGGGCCGCCGGGGTGCGGCAAGACTCTGCTCGCCAAGGCAGTGGCAAGGGAGACGAAGGCAACTTTCATAAAGGTTGTCGCCTCCGAGCTCGTTCAGAAGTACATCGGTGAAGGCTCACGAATGGTGAGGGAGCTTTTCCAGCTGGCCAATGCCAAGGCGCCAAGCGTGGTCTTCATCGACGAGATAGACGCGGTCGGGGGCAGGAGGGCAGACATCAGCATCAGCGGGGAGAGGGAAGTCCAGAGGACCTTGCTCCAGCTGCTGAGCGAGATGGACGGCTTCAGCGCCAAGGGCGAGGTCAAGATAATTGGGGCAACCAACAGGATCGACCTCTTGGATCCTGCTCTTCTCCGGCCAGGCAGGTTCGACAGGGTCCTCGAGATACCGGCGCCCGACCAGCGTGGGAGGGAGGCGGTATTTAGGATTCACCTCCAAAAGATGAATGTGGACAGCGAAATCCGGTCGGAGGAGCTTGCCAAGGTGACAGAAGGCGCCACTGGTGCCCAGATTAAGGCGATCTGCACCGAAGCTGGGATGTTCGCGATCCGCAGCTCCCGGGATATCATAACCAAGAATGATTTTGCCAGCGCAATCTCTAAGCTCCTCAGGAAGGAGGGCCCGAAGATTGGAAACAGCGGGACCTACCTGTGACCCGGCCAGCGGAGAGGACCTGATAAGGATCCGGGCCGTGGCGGACCACCAGTTCGGCAAAGGCTGCGGGAATAAGATCTTCCCTCAGGATCTTGGGGTAATAAGGTCCAGAAAGACTGGAAAGGTGAAGGGCATCTACCACCAGGGCAAGCTCCTGGCTACGCTCAGACCGGCAGATGGATACCTGGCACTGGGCCCGGAGGGGGCGGTGCGGCTTGCCCGTTCACTGGAGCCGCCAAAGTACCGGGTCGTTGTTGTGGATGACGTGGTAGATGTCATAAAGACAGGGCACAACCTGTTTGCCAAACACGTCCTCTCTGCAGATCCGGAGATACGGGCGGGCGAGGAGGTCCTGGTGACCGACTTCGCGGACAATGTCCTTGCAACCGGGCGGGCAGTGCTGACCGGCAAGGAGATGAAACGCTTTAAAATAGGCATGGCAGTTAAGGTTAGGAAGGGAACTGAGCCGGATTTGGGAGATTGAGGTGGAGTGCTGTGAAAAGGATAAACCCTAGAGAGGCCCGCAGGATGATGCAACGGATGGGGATGGGCCTGGAGGAGATGCCAGGAGTCTCCAAGGTTACCTTCAGCATGAAGGGTAAGAACTTGGTGATTGCAGATCCGCAGGTGACCATTATGAAGGTGAGCGGTCAGACCATGTACCAGATTGTGGGCGAGGCGATGGAGGAGAAGGTGGAATCCGCCGAGGTAAAGTTGGAGGTCACCGACGAGGATGCCCAGCTGGTCTCGGCTCAGACAGGGGCCAGCCTTGAGGTTGCCAAGAAGGCACTGGAGACCGCAAATGGCGATCTTGCCCAGGCCATAATGATGCTGAAGGGCTAAAGCGCTGAGCGCTTGCTATTGAAGGCAAAGTCCCGCTCGCTCTGGCTCCATGCCTTAGAAGACTTGTACCTGCCGAAGGTTTTTGTATAGAACACCAGCCGATTACCATCATAAGCGCATTTGGGGCATTTGGTGTGCAGGCCATACGAGACAGTGGAGCAGTGGACGCAGAAGGTATAGTCCCGTGTGAAGGTCAGGAGGCCTATGCCCGTCGTCTCGAATATCCTCTTGGTGTAGTTGGCCAAGAGGTTGATGGTCGGGAATGGTTCGCCCAGCCGTATATCGAAGAGGTGCCCTCCCCGGGTGATCTGCTGGAAGATCTCCTCATTCTTGAGCCTCGACTTGAGCGGTATCGCCACAGTTAGCGGAAGATTGGAGTGCTCGGTATAGCACTCCGCTGATTTGGCTTTGAGGTAACCCGCCGCTATGTCCAGGTTCGTCAGCCTCTGGGCAGCTGGCTCAAAGGTGATGCTGGAGGAAAGAAGCCTAATGGAAGGTTGCGATCGGGAAGAATACTCATCTATCTGCCTCACGGCTTTGACGGCGAAGCGGAGCGCGTCCTCATTGTCTGAGATTTCCAAACCTGTATGGTATTTCACAGCCTCGGGGAGGCCCACATAGCTTATCAGACCAGGGGAGTCGCTGAGCCTGAAGTATCCGCTGTCGTCAATCTCTTCCCTGAAGAGGGGGAGGAGGTTGTCAGACTGGACGCGGTCATTCATCACGTGGCGCTTTATGACGAGAGCTTCCCGCGCAAGCTCCAGCATCTCCTTGAGCTGCTCGTCGAACTTGTCATCGTCTCCCTTGGACCCGTAGGCGATCCTCGGGAGGTTGATAGCGATATTATCCAGCGATCCGACTCTAAGTGTGCCACTCTCCCAATCTTTCCAAGAGGAGTCGACACGAGCGAGATTCGAGCTGTAGGACACGTTTTCGGTCTGCCAGGGGAGGGATTGGTTAACGAAGAATACGTTTCCCCACCGCTCAGCCAGCTCGTAAGCTTTCATCAGGCATTCATTTGCAGCATTTGTTGCGTAGGCCTTCTTCCTCATCTTAAGGAAGATGACGGGGTTGAGGAGCGGCTTGGAAGCTCCGTCGCCCTCATTCATCAGGTCCAAGAGGGCCCCCAAAAGGCGGAGGGTTTGATCCGAATAATCCCCATAAACGCCCTTCTCCCCCTCGGGGCTGGGCGCCTTCACCTTTTCCAAGAATTCAGGGACCTCCAGCTCTACATTGAAGGCAATTGTGGAGTTGGATATGCCGTTGAATTTTTCGTTGAGGCTGTACAGGAAGTCCCTGAGGATGTTCTTGATGTCTGCCTCCTTCATGTCCTTGATGTAGGGGGCGAGAAAGACATTGAAGAAGCTTATGGACTGGGCATTTGAGCAGAGGGCGGAGGAAGAGGTAAGAAGGGCATCGATGGTGTACAACGCCCCCTTGAGCGACTTAGGAGCAGGGTGCGAGGGAAGGGCAATGCCGGTCCCATCGGCCGGCATCTTGCCACACAGGAACGGGCGGATGTCGTGCTGGATGTCCGCCGGCCGCAGGACCCAATAGTTGGCATTGTTGATATGGATGGCACCGCTCAGGTGGGCATCAGCAATGGTCCTGGGGAGGACCTTTAGGTACATATACTCTTCGAATACGGCGTCGCCTGCGAGGGCATGAACGCGCTCCGGCGACGGATAGTCTTTGTACCCGGCGCTCTTGATGGTTGTAGTGACATCGTAGACGGGCTGCCCGAGCCTTGTCAGCGAATGACGGTACTCCTCGAGGCCCTTCTCAAGAAGAATGGCGTTCACGAACTCCCTGATCAGCGCGGCTGTGAGATATCTGACCTGGGGCCGCTTCAGCCTGTCCTCGGCTTCCTTTGAAATCGACTCCGCAAGCTTTCTGGGGACATTGGCCTCGCGGATCAATGCCTCGACTATCTTCTTCCTCTCAAAGGGCTCTATGGTAAGGCTAGAGGTGCGCACCAGCATCTCGCCTTTCTTTCGTCTGACGGCGTCCTCAACGCCGTAGATGAAGTTTGATACCTCCTGCCCGAAGACGGTGAGATAGTATTTCCCAGAGGCCTCGTCTGCCGACAGGAGTTCTGCCTCGGTGAGCATTCGGAGGTGGTAGCCGAACTTACCTGCGTCAGTCTTCGGGTTCATCTCCAGCTTTTCCATTATCTCGGTGAATGAGAGAGGGCCATCCCTGCTGATCAACTTCAGTACCTCTGCCCTAACCTCATTGGAAAGGGCAGAGAGTATCGACTCTAGCAGGTTCTTTGATGACAAAGGAAACCCCAGAGCTAGATTGGATGGTTGTATCTAAAATAGTTTATAGGGCTACCTGAAGGCGGGTCTAAACTTGAGGGCATATTGTATGATGCCAGCGTCGCCGTCCTCGGTTATTTTCCTGAAGACAGCCTCCAGCGACATCCCTATTGAGACGTCCTTGTGGTTCACGTCGGTGATCTGGGAGGTCATTCTGGTTCCATCCTCCAACTCGACTATGCCGAGTATATAGGGGGAGAGTCTCTCAAAGCCTTTTGGCGGGCTCCGAACCACAGTGAAAGAGAGGAGTTTTCCTCTGTCTGGAAGCTTATAAGGGGTAAACTCGAAGGAGCCGCACTTGTCGCACCTCCCCCTCGGGGGGTAGATCACATGGCCACACTTTTTGCACTTTGCGCCCTCAAACCTTGTCCTTTCAGGTATCTCGCGCCAGTAGCGGGGAACAGACATTATTTTGCCCTCCTCAATATGGACACGAAGGAGCTTGAGCCGGAGCCGCCTATGTTTTGGGTGAGCCCTATTTCTGAGTCGGGGACCTGCATTTTGCCGGCATTGCCCAGCAGCTGCATGGCGATCTCGGCGACCTGGTATGCCCCAGTCGCCCCCACCGGGTGACCCCTTGACTTTAAACCTCCGCTCGGGTTGATGGTCACGGCTCCCCCTGGCTCGAAAGCATGTTCGTCAAGCAGCTTTGCGAATTTGCCTTTCTCGCAGAATCCCAGATCTTCGATGGATAGGACGCCGGTGATTGTGAATGTGTCGTGGATTTCCGCAATGTCCACGTCCCGTGGCGTCAGCTTCGCCATCTTGTACGCCTTGTCGGCGGCAACGACCGTTGAGTTGAGGGACAGGATATCGGGACGCGAGGCTATATCGATGGTGTCTGTGGCGCCGGCAATGCCTGATATTTCAACATAGCTGTCAGAGTACTTGGGAGCATCCTCCAGCGGGCAGAGTATAAGTGCGGCAGCACCATCCCCCACAGGGGCGCAGTCGTAAAGGGTGATCGGATCGGCTATTCTGTCCGAATTCATCACCGTTTCCCGCGAGATTTCGAAGGGCAGCTGTGCATAGGGGTTCCTGGCGCCATTCTTGTGCATCAGTACAGCAAAGTCGGCAAAAACTTCCCGGGGCGTGTGGTATGTTTGCATATAGTGGTTCATCATCAAGGCATTGAGGCTGACAAAACTGGAGCCGAAGAACAGCTCATAGTCGGCGTCTGCTGCCTTGCCCAAGGAGAGGGTGGTGTTATTAGCAACGCCATCTGAGAGCTTCTCGACCCCCCCGACCATTACAATATCGCTCATCCCGGATGCCACGGCGCTGTATCCTGCCAGTATGGCTGCACCGCCCGAAGCACAGGCCGCTTCAACCCTGTAGGCAGGGCAGGGAGAGATCCCGATGTAGTCAGCCAGCAACCCTCCGATATTGTTTTGGTCAGACAGGTCAGAAGCGCACATGTTACCTACTATAAGCGCGTCGATGCCAGGTACCCTGGCATCCTCCATTGCAGACTTCGCGGCTTCACCGAAAAGCTCCCTGAGCGATTTTTTCCAGTGTTTCTCGACCTTTGTAAGACCATAACTGATAACCGCTATTTTTCGCATGAATTGCTCCCCTCAGACCAATATTTTTCTCCTGAATTTCGCGTACATTGCGTAGTCAATGTTCTGTTTCCTTTTCAGGTAGTCTGAAACGGTGGGTGCCTTGTCCCTCTTTGCCACAACGCCGTCCTGGACAACGAAGCTGAAGGTGTCGCTGCCTGCCCCAGAGCCGAAGCTGGCAACAAGAACACGGTCTCCAGGAGTTGCGATGTCCAAGATGGCTGAAAAGCCAGTTACCGAAGAGCCGGCATAAAGGTTGCCTATCCAAGGGACGAGCAGACCAGGCTCCACCTGCTCTTTGCTGAAGCCAAGAGACTTGGCAGCCTTAATTGGGAATTTGCCATTGGGCTGGTGGAAAACCGCGTACTTGAAATCAGATGGCTTGAGCGAGAGCTCCTCCAGCAGTATCTTCGTTGAAGAGGTGATGTGGGTGAAATATGCGGGCTCGCCCGTGAATGCCTCCGCGTGGGAGGGGTAATCCCTCTTCTGCCTCCTCCAAAAGTCCGGAGTGTCGGTAACGTAGGAGGCTGACCCCTCCAGAAGCGCGACAGGCGCCTTTTCCTTACTCTTCTGGCCAACCAGGATAGCAGTGCCGCCACAGCCAGCCGAGAATTCCAATGGATCGCCAGGCGCCCCCTGAGCCGTGTCGGCGCCAATGGCCAATCCATAGTCTATCATCCCAGAACCCACTAAGCCTAGGCAGCATTGAAGGCACTCAGTCCCCGCTTTGCAGGCAAATTCCATATCGGCAGAGAGGACGCGGGGGGTGGCCCCAATGGCCTCGGCAACAATAGAGCCGGTGGGTTTGACGGCATAGGGCTTCGATTCTGTGCCCACGAATACAGCCCCCAGCCGCTTCGGCTCTATTCCCGCGCGGGCCAGCGCATTTTTTGAAGCCTCAACAGAGATTGTGGCGACATCCTCATCCAGACCAGCCACTGCCTTCTCATCGATCAGTAGCTCATCCTTGAAGTGCCTGGATGATTTGCCCCAGATCCTAGCTATTTCCTCCACAGTCACCCTGTAGAGGGGGATGTAGGATCCCCAGCCGGATACTACAACATCGATTGCAGGCTTCATCCGAATCACTTCCGTTACCTACAGAGAGCTAGTATATTAGGAATTCGCTTCTTAACTTAAGAGCAATCGACGGTCGCCGATTACGAACGGAGCTGATGCAGCCCTTTGATCAATTCGTCAACAGTTTGCTTTTTGGAGAGTATGAGTGGCAACCGTTCGGCCTTGGCCAGCTCAACCGCAATCGTGTCGAGATGGGTCACCCCGTGTAGAGCGATTGCGGCGGGCTTCAGCGGCTGTACCCTTACAGCAACCATGGGAGACCGTCCTGTGGAGACCTTCGTGAAGATGAGAATCCGTTCGGTTGTCGTCCCTAGGAGCTGCATAAACTCGGAGCCGGACATGGTCAGTATGGCGCGGATACTGTCAAGGACCGTATAGCCCAATATTTTCTTGTCCGCAAAGAACTCACCGGCCAAGTATTCGCCATCAATAACCCGAACGATCTCGCTGAGTGGTATTGGTGAGGGGAACTCGTAAAGGCCCAATATAGCATCAGGAGTGGTCCTCACGAGCGAGGAGAACTGTTTCAGAACCCTGGCTTCGTCTGTGCTGTCTATGTCGATCAGCGACTGGACGAACCTTCGGATAAACATTGAGCCGGGGTTTGGCCGCCTTCCGCCTTCGTAATCACTGATGACGGATGGCGATATCTTCAGCTTTTCAGCCATCTCCAGCTGCGTTATCCCAAAGACCTCCCGCCAGCGCCTCATTATCTCGCCAGGTCGGTCCGAGATGATTATTTCCCCGATTACCCTCTTGACCAGGAGGTCCTTTACAGTCTCCATGATGGCTACCGCTTGGAAATATGCCGCGAGTTGGTAATAACGGTTTACTGCAAAAAGTATAAAGATGGCGCGATTTCAGTCTAGAGTGCCTCAGGGGCTGTAGGCTAGCTTGGTCTAGACTGTCAGGCTCGGGCCCTGGTGACCCCGGTTCGAATCCGGGCAGCCCCACCACTATACTTTACTTGAGCAGTCCTTCCTTTCGCAGAATACCTTTTCCTGCAAGTATCCCAGTGGCGGCTGCGCCAACTATCCCCCTGGACAGGCCGACTCCATCCCCTGCAGCAAAGAGGTTTTCAACAGGTGTCTCGAAATTAGCATCGACCTGGAATTTGTTGGCCGAGAACTTTATCTCCGGTGCGTAGAGAAGAGTCGAGGAGCTTGCCACCCCCGGGATGATTTCGTCCAGTTTCTCGAGCCCTTCCTGAATATCCGCAACTATTCTGTGGGGCATGGCCATTGCGATATCACCAGGCGTCGCCGACCTGAGAGAGGGCTTGACGTTGCTGTGGGAGATCCTGACCCAGGTTGACCTCCTACCCATGCGCAGATCCCCCAGCCGCTGGATGATGGGTTCGCCGCCACCTAAGATTGTGGCCTGCTGGACCACGGACCGCCCATAGGCTGTCGTGTCCTCAGTCGGCTCGGTGAGGACAACCCGTACCAAGAACGCAAAATTGCTGTTCTCGGAGGGCGTTTCGGTCATAGAGTGACCATTTACCCCCACAATGCCGTCATAAACCTCCTTCACGACAAAGCCCTCATGATTTACACAGAAGGTGCGCACGAAGTCGTCGTAGGTGTCGGTGTAGATGTGGAACTTGGGGTCGCGGTTTACCGATATGATAGGAGCCATGACAAAGGCAGGGACCTCAACCCTTACCCCTATGTCGATAGGCTCATGCTTGGTCGGGATAGAGAGGTTCTTGGCCAGAGTGCCGGCCCAATCGGCGCCCACCCGCCCCGGAGCCAATAGCACATATCGCGCCGTTTTTACAGAGTTGTCATCGAGTATTATCTTGCCCTTCTCCAGGGATTTGACATGAGTTGCTAAAAGGAACTTTACGCCCATCCGCTCCAGGTCGTTCTTGAAATTGTCGATCACCTTGGGAGCTCCGTCGCTTCCCATATGCCTCTGGGTGATAGGGAGGAACTTGATTCCCACCGATGCTGCCCTCCTTTGGAGGTCCACGGCAGCAGCTATATCTCCGCGATAAACTGCTTCGGGGGCACCATACTTCAGGAAGATGGAATCGACTAGGTTGACTAGTTCCCATGACTCTTTTTCTCCAACGAACTCTCTCAGATCGCCGCCTATGTCTGGACGGAGGTTCAACAGGCCGTCAGAGAGTGTGCCTGCCCCTCCGACGCCGCTCATTATGTTACAGACTTTGCAGTTAGTGCACATCTTGTAGCTCTGGACGGGGCATTTGCGTTTGTATACGTCAAAGCCCTGATCGACTATGCAGACAGAAAGCCTTTCCTTGACGGCTGTTTTTATTTCGTAAGCTGCAAACATTCCTGCTGGGCCAGCTCCCACAATTATTACATCATAATCCAAAGGGGAACCCCACGAAGTCAATCAATGGCAGGCACAGCTATTTATCTTATTGTCATATATTCTATGGACGGGTTCCAATGGAGCAGGCGTTTGTAGCAATTTTGGACGAAATCGGGAAGAAAGGGGTCATCTCGGAAGAGATGCGCAAACTCCTGCAGGATGAATATGGTTTAAAGTTTTCCAATGCCGAGGAACTGGTCTCGTCGAAGGCAGTGAAGAAGTATATCTTCATACCAAGCAAGAAAGTGGTCTGGATAGTTGTGGGGAGAGAAAAAGAGTATTTTGTAATGCCAGGGTTCTACTGTCAATGCGACGATTTCTATATCAACGTTGTAATTCGAAGGCGTTCAAAATTATGCTATCATCTATTTGCTCAGGCCTTAGCCGAGCGCCTAGGTAATTTCGAGGTATACGAAGTGCCAGACAGTGATTTTATAAGACTCAATAATGAGTGGAAGAAGCAAAGCATATGAGTTGTAGATTATGGACGCTGCGACAATGGTAATGATTCTGCAGATAACCGCCGTTGCGCTAGGATTATTAACTTTAATTGCGATGGCTTCTGATCGTAAGTAATGGCGGTTCCGATGACGGATTACAAGACTCTTCTTTCCGTTCTTGTAGAAAAATCTGGCTTACCGGCTCAGGAACTGGAATCGCAGCTTAAAATGAAGATCGAAAGCCTAGGACACTTGGTAAATGAGGATGTTGCGTTGAGGCTAGTTGCGAGAGATCTCAACATTTCACTTGTAGACGGTGAAGCTAAGAGACCCTGTGTTCAGGTTGTGGACCTTGTCCCTGGCATGAATAATATAAATCTAGAACTGACCCTGAATTCGGTGGGCGTCGTTAAAGATTTCACAAAGAAAGATGGCACTTCAGGAAAAATATTGCGAGCTTCTGCATTTGACGCTTCTGGAAGGGCAACTATAGTCGCATGGGACGAACAAACAACAGTGATCGAGCCTTTGAGAAGTGGTGTGAAAGTATTTGTCCATACGGCATACACGAAAAGTGGACTCACTGGCGGAGTTGAAATCCATTTAGGCAGGAAGAGTAAATTGGACATAGTCAGCCTACCAGCAACAAATGGCCCAGTTATAAAAGAGAAACATGAAGGAATAGTTTGGAGAACTTCAGATACGACGTTTTTCAACAGAAAAGATGGCTCTCCTGGCACACTTGCCTCATTTTTATTGAAGGAAGGCAACGAATTACTAAGGGTGTTAATATGGAATCCGCCCTTAGAAAGGGTGTCGGGCATAAGAGAAGGATCATATGTAGAGGTTGTAAATGGAACGGTCAGGAAGGATTTGAGTGGAAAGCCTGAGCTGCATGTAAATAACATCGATTCTATCCAATTGCGCCAGGAAGTTTTTGAAATTAAGCGACAAGTTATGAAACTTTCGGAGATAGAGCCGAATATGGGAGACATTAACGTAGAGGGGGTAGTTGAAAATATTTCCGAGGTTTCAAGAACCCATAATGGAAAGTCCTATCTCAGGCTATTGATTCGTGAAGGCGAAACAGTGTTACCATTGACGCTGTGGAACGAAAAGGCCCTAGAATTTGATGGCAAGGCACAGATCGGCTCACCCATTAAAATTGAAGGCTGCTATTCAAAGATAGGACCGCAAGGCCTAGAGCTTGGAGTAAATAGATGGAGTAAAGTACTTATTGACGAAAAATAAAAAAATCAAAACTTTATTTTGTGCCATTACGATGATCTATTTGCCGAATGCATTGCAATTGATTTGGGCTTCAGCTTAGATGATATGTATTCAAAGGCCAAATCTGGAGTGCTTTGACCCCCGCATGTAAAAACATCCACTGTGCAATAATTGAGTTCGCTCCAGGTATGTATTGCAATGTGGCTCTCAAGAACCAAGGCAAGAGCGGATAATCCGCCCTTTTTGCCGCCAAACTTCCATACCTTGGTATCCCAGATGGTCATTTTAGCAATTTTTGCTGCTTCAATGATTATATTTTTAAGCGAATTCTCATCGCTGATAGCAGCTGTGTCGCAACCATAGAGGTTGCCATATACGTGTTTTCCAATAACTCTTTGCTCTTGCTGTACGCACGTGGCTTGGCTCACTTCTGTTTCGAGATCCTCCCCAATATTTGAGAGTTGTACTGATTGTCGCGTTAATTCCTAACTTAAATATAAACTTGTGGTATAAAAAAACAAAAATTATTTCAGTCTGCTTAAAAAGAATTACTACCATTAATTTATATACTATGTAAATAATTGATTTTTTTAAAAAAATAGGAT
>CAYZHK010000020.1:0-22535 GCA_964477685.1 uncultured Nitrososphaerota archaeon | reverse complement strand
TGTCGATCACCGAATCGACGCTCCCGGTGTTCGTTATGTAGACATCGAAATGGCCGTCAGCATACCCCTTAACTTCCACAGTCTTTAGCTTCTCCAGCATCTTCCCAACGTGCTGGTCGGTGTCAGGAAGAACAGTGGCCCCGCTCACATAGGCATAAACGACCAAGACTGTCCCTGCTACTATCGTGAGTAGCAGCATTGTTGCGATAACCGGCACTGCTCCTTTCCTGCTCCTCATCTCATTCCACTCAAATACATTTGATGAAGCAGCATACTTAAACCTGCTATTTTTCGATTTTTTTAGATAAACTAAACTGTATATACAGTTAGAAATGCCTTTTTATTACCAACGGGCATAGGATAGGTCCGCAATTGATGCTTTATGGGAAAAATCTTTTTTTTACAAGTGATATTATTTTGTTATGAATTATAACGGCACGAAGAATCACACGATTTATAAGTGCCCCCCGCATGCCTTTTCCTTTTTTTTGGTAGGCGGATCACTGAAATCCGCGCACTGCGGAACTTGCCTGTTGACTCCACTTGGTCGCCAGAAGCAACTTTATCCTGCTTGGGTTGCCTAGGCGCTTGCATGGCCGGACTGTGTTGGGCTCCGTATTGAAGTCATTCTCCATATTAGTGGGTCCGAAATACCAGCATTCATCATTGCCCAAGACTACATCGCCCGTTTTTGTAATAAATATGACGATTCAGGATCATGGGGCGGCCTCTTCCTCGGAGGGCTGCAGCATAAAATGATTTAGGCGCATCTTTTCATGCGATAAAACTCGCGCTCAAAATCATATAATACAAGCACATTTCGAGTCTAACGATTTGTGCTATATGGCAACATTGAACTATTCATGCCATCAATGAAACAGGATTTGAAATTTCGGATTTGTTTGAGAAAGATCATGGTAAAGTTGTGTTATGATCAGATTGATGATATTGACGACTCAACGAGGATTTTTATTTGGCTGCTAAATCATTAAACCAAAAGAGTTGGTCCAATTCAACAAGTTGTTTAATTTTAAATAGGAATAACAAACGCTCTGCCATCTTTGGATCTCTTAATAACAGGACTTCAGCGATTATTGATGCCGGCACTACTGCAACGTGACCCCAGGCTACTTCCCCGCAGATCCTCTGCTGTTCGCCGGCATTCTCCAAGGATGACTCGCGGCTGTTGTTCATAGAGCTGTGGAGCCAATAAAAGGCGACAGGTGGCAGCGTGAGCCGGAATACAGAACTTGGCCAACTCGAAGGACGTGGAAGGTAGCTAACCCGTTCTCTTTTTCGCGGTAATGTACATATGGAGGACCAGAAGGATCAGGAATAACGGCCATAGGTTGATGTGGATTTGGAAAGACAGGTCTTTGCCCAAGAACCCGAAAGTTGCCGCAGTAACCAGCTGGTAGTTGGTTATCCCGAAGCCCGTCAGGACCAGCACCCCTGCCACGATGAAAAGGAGCCAGTGGACGATCCTTTGGAGGGAAACTCCTCTTACTTTCATGATAATCCTTCCTCATGGGCCTATGAAGCTGCTGTTCAAGTCGCCACTATTCGAGTATCCCCGGCTCTCCCAATAGCCCCTGTATTCCCCGGGCGATATATCTATCTGCACAACCCACTTGATCCACTTGTAGCCCCATTTGCTCTCAGCCACCAGCTGGAACGGGAATCCCCTCTCGGGGGGCAATGTCACATTGTTCATCTTGTAGCCCAGCAGTATGGTGCTATTGGTGATGTAATCGATGGGGAACGATGTGGAGTAGCCGTCTGCTGCTCTGAATATGATCGTCTTCGCCCCTTCCCCAATCCCCGCCTCCTGGATGATGTCCTTCACCAAGACCCCCTGCCAGAGGAGCTTCACGCTCCATCCCTCTACGCAGTCCAGCTGGACTATCTTTTGGTATGATTGGAACCTGCTCAGGACTTCTTCATAGGAGTAGGATAAATCCCTCTGCACCAGCCCGGTGACAATGAGCCTGTAGTCAGAGCCGTTCACATACTGCACCCCCGCAATGGAGTTCTCCCGGAAGTCGGCTATGGAGGAGAGCTGCGTCCCATTGACCTCTCTTACCTCCACCTTTGTGAGCTCAATGATGGTGGGGCTCAACCGGTTCTGATTGTAAAATAACAAAGAAACTGTTATGATGAGAGCTATTGCGGCTAAAGCGATTATGGCCTTCTTATCCATCAGGAATCTACCCCACAGTCGAAGTTAAAAGGATTTACAGTAGGGATTAGATTTAACTGAAATGCAGCCACAATAAAAAAAGAAAGGGTTAGTCGACGAGTTTTATGGCCTCTTCGCGAGGTAGCGCAGTCATAGTTTCGGTTGAAACGAAGGATGATATATTGAGGTTAACTCGCATCGCGTCCTTCGCGGTAGGCACATCCATTACGACAACAGTGTCGTATCGGCCAAGAGTCCAATAGATTTTTATGAATTTTGCACCGTGCGCTTCCATCTACTTCAATAGCGTGCTTACTTCATCGATGTCTTTCTTAGTTGGTTTCTCCCTGAATTTCCCTAAGATGATGAAGATCAATTAATCCCCACTTTGGATTTATTTCGGAGCTGCTTTGCCTATGAAAGCGTAAAATACCGCAGGCTCGTTTCCAACGACCCAACCGTCATGCCCTGGCGGAATGTCTGACACATCACCGGGACCGAATTCAATTTCTTGACCATCGTCTGCCCTCACCCGCATCCTGCCTGAGACCCATACACCGAAATGATGCACTTGGCAAGAATTTGTCTTTGCGATAGGTTTGATGTGTTTTGACCATCGCCATCCAGGTTGATAGGTTTGCTTTGATATTGCCATGTCTCCCATCCTGATGTTTTCTATCCTTACATTCGGAGGGGTCTGAGTCTCATCAGGTTTCGAAAAATTCTTTTTTTGTAGAGCCAATGCACTCGCCTTCTTTAATTATCTACAAAAATAATGCTTAGCGCGTCTAATAAACTAGCTACAATAATCTATGTTAACATAGTGATTACATGTAAAATTCTGATGGCGTTCAAATGGAAAAAAATGATAAATGAATGATTCTTGGCACATTGACACTAATCCGATTTATTTCTCAGACTTCTACAACATAAAAGGATTTATATGGAGACTCATTTTTACTTCTGAAGACTCGAACGGAGAGGAAATTGGTTGCCTCTTGCTCATAACGTACCCGCTGATAAGCTGATCAAGGCCCTAGCGGCGCACCTGAAGGACAATGTCAAGGAGATCGCACCGCCCGCCTGGGCCTCCTACTCGAAGACAGGCACCCATGTGGAGCGCATCCCCACACAGCCCGACTTCTGGTACCTGAGGAGCGCCGCGCTGATGAGGCGGCTCTATACCGACGGGCCGGTGGGCATCGAACGCCTCAGGACCGTCTATGGAGAAAGGGCCAAGAAGGGGATGATCAACGAGCACTTCTACAAGTCCGCCTCTTCCAACATTAGGAAGGCACTCCAGCAGCTGGAGGCTGCGGGTCTTGTCGCCAAGGTTGGAAACCGGGGGCGGGCGCTCACTGCCAAGGGGACGTCCATGGTAGACAGGGTCGCCTACAAGATCCTTAAAGACCTCCAGAAGGATATCCCGTCCCTGAACAAATACCTCCCCGTTAAGGCTCAGCAGTAGAAGAGAAGGTTCCCCCCATGTCTGACCAGGACGACATCGAAGCTCTGAAGGAGAGGCGGCTTGCAGAGATGCAGAGGAGGGCTGCAGATGAGGAAAGGGAGGGCAAGCGGGAGGCGGAGGCCCAGAAGCAGAACGTGCTCAGGATCATACTCTCTCCGGAGGCCAGGAGCAGGATCAACAACCTGAAGATGGTGCGGCCGGACTTTGCCGACCAGTTGGAGCTCCAGCTGATACAGCTGGCCCAGCAGGGGCGGCTGCCGGTGCCGCTCACAGACGACCATCTGAAAAAAATCCTTGCCGAGCTGCAGGAGAAAAAGAGGGACATCAGGATAACAAGGATCTAGGAGAAATGAAAATGGCAAGAAACAAGCACCTTTGCCGAAAGAAAAGGCTGATTAGGGCCAACAGGGCGAGCAGCCCAGTCCCGCTCTGGGTAGTGGCAAAGACAAGGGGCAAGTTCAGGCGCCACCCCAAGCAGAGGAACTGGAGGCGCAGCAAGCTGAAACTGTAGGTGTGTCTTCATGAGCAAGGATAATGCTGATCTCGAAGCCGACTCCGAAGAGGACATGGATGAAACCGCCGCGGCAGAAGAGACTGCCATAGTGGAGGCGTCTGAGGCAAAGCAGGAGCCTGAAAAAGAGAAGGCCGCTCCCAGGAAGGAAGAAGCTGCCCCAGAGGGGGAAGTGACCGAGGAGAGTGAGAAGAAGGCCAAGCCAAAGAAGGAGGAGAAGGGGGAAGAAGAGGAGGAGAAGGTCCTCGAGGAGAAGATCATCACACTGAACCTCAGGCACGCCCACCTCGCCTACAGCCGAAAGCCGACCCCCCGCTCCGTAAGGCTCGTGAAGAAGGCAGCCGGCAGGATCTTCAAGTCCGACACCGTGAAAATCGATCAGCGTGTCAACGCCATCCTCTGGGCCAGGGGGAAGACGAAGGCCGAGAGGAGGGTGGCCGTCAAGGTCCAGAAGCTGGAGGGCGGCACCGTGAGGGTTCTCCCCGCCACGGAGTAGGTCTTTTTGCCACTCTCCCGCATATCCCTCTACGGAAACGCCAATGTGGGAGCTTTCATTTTTGCAACCGACCGCTGCGCTCTAATCCCCAACGACGCCCCCGCATCCGTGGAGAGGGAGGTCTCGGAAGCGCTTGAGGTGCCGGTCCTGAGAGCCACGGTGGGGGGGAGCGTCCTTCTGGGAATTTTCATCATAGGCAATTCTAGGGGAATGATCCTGCCGGGCACAAGCTCCGATGAAGAGATAGGCGCGATAGGCACCGCCACAGGCCTCCCGGTTGCCATCTACAGCGGGAAGAAGAATGCCCTTGGGAACATGGTCTTGGTCAACGACAGAGCTGCCCTGGTGGGCCCGGATACGGACCCCTCCCTGATGGAATTGGTTTCCAGGCACCTCAAGGTCGAGGTCAAGGCCGGGACGATCGCAGAGATAGCGATGACCGGCGTCTGCGCCGCCGTAAACAGCCGGGGGCTGGTCGCGCACCCCATGACGACCGATGCCGAGGTGAAGGCCCTGGCAGAACTTTTTAATATCCCGGTCGACATCTCTACCGTTAATTGCGGCTTCCCCTACGTGCGGGTCGGGATTGCCGCGAATTCGAGGGGGGCGGTGGTTGGGAGTGCCACCACCGGGCCCGAAATGGCCCGCATAGAGTCATCTCTTGGGATAACAGGTGGTTGAAATGGAAAAAAGCTATGTCGTTATCGGCGAAGTGAAGACAAACCTCGGCCCTGAGAAGTTCAGGAAGGAGGTCGAGGCCATCAGCAAGGATAGGGCAATCGAGAAGGCCCTCAGCATGATGGGCGGCTGTCACAGGGTGAAGAGGCACCAGATAAAGATCCTATCGGCTGAAGAGCTCCAGGTGAAGGCCGAATGAGCAAGCAGTTATCCCCCAGGGAAGCGCTGGACCCGCTCTTGGTCGAATTCACCAACCTCAGGGCCTACGGCGACGCCGTCCGCCAGCAGCTGGAGCTGATCTCTACAGTCATTGCCGAACACTCGCTGAGCAGGGCTGCCCTTGAGGAAATCAAGAAGAGGGAAGGGAAGGGCGAGACCCTAATCCACATTGGCGCCGGCAACTACATCACGGCGGACCTCAAGGACGTGAAGACCGTTGTTGTCGGCATTGGTGCTGGCGTCTCCGTCGAGAAGAGCATAGATGATGCCATGGCCGAGATCGACGGCAGGATGAAGGAAGCTCAGGAGCGCATGGTCGCCCTCCAGAACCAGTTTGTCCAGATCTCGACCCGCATGCAGCAGCTGCAGGGAAGGATAGACCAGCTCTATGGTCAGCTTGAAGCCACAGGGCAGGCGTAATCATTGTTTGACAACCTGAAGAAGGCCTTCAGTGGTCTGGTCCAGGAGATATCCACCAGGGACATCTCGGAGTCTGACCTGGATTCCTCCCTCTGGAACTTCCAGCTCGCCCTCATGGAGTGTGATGTGGCGGTCCCCGTGGCCGAGGATCTGTCGAAGAGGCTGAGGGAGAAGCTGGTAGGGACAAAGGTCAAGCGCTTCGAGGACATCTCGCCTCTGGTCGAGTCTGCCTTCAAGGACCTGCTGGTGCAGAGCCTGCCGAGCGGCGACCTCCTCAGGACGATAAAGGAGAGCGCGAAGAGACCGTACGTCATAATGTTCGTGGGCGTCAACGGCACCGGCAAGACCACAACCATTGCCAAGGTGGCCAAATACCTCATGGACCACCGCATTTCGGTGATATTCGCTTGCAGCGACACCTTCAGGGCAGGCTCGGAGGAGCAGATCGAGACCCATGCGAACCGCCTCAATGTCAAGGTGATCAAACACCGCTACGGCGCCGACCCGGCAGCAGTGGCATTCGATGCCGTTACCTACGCTGCCAACAATGGACTGGACGTAGTGCTCATCGACACGGCCGGGAGGATGCAGACTGACAAGGGCCTCATGGACCAGCTCCAGAAGATCCACCGGGTTGCCCAGCCCGACACAGTAATCTTCGTGGGTGACTCCCTGACTGGGAACGACGCCCTACAGCAGGCCGAGGAATTCAACAGGTGCGTCCCGCTGGACGGCATAATCCTGACAAAGGTGGACGCCGACTCAAAGGGGGGCGCAGCCCTCTCCATATCGGGCGCCATAAGGAAACCCATCTTCTTCCTTGGAGTAGGGCAAGAATACAAGGATATCATGGCATTTGACCCGAATTGGGTAATTAAGAATGTTTTAGAAAAAACCTCTAAAACATGAAAATACCTTACCATTATTCGCGATTTATTACAGTAAAGATTTTAAGCAACCTTTTTTGCTAAGGATTCTTGAAATGGTGAAAAAAATGCGAAGCTTGAAAGGAAGAGACTTTCTGCTCACGAGCGACTTCACAAGGGAAGAACTCAAGGCCATGCTGAAGAAGGCCAGCCAGATAAAGTCCGAGGTCAAGTGCGGCAACTACGTAAGACCATACCTCCAGGGAAAGAGCATCGGGCTCCTATTCCAGAAGCCCTCAACGAGAACCCGCATCTCCTTTGATGTGGGTGTCCATCAGCTGGGCGCCCACCCCATCTACCTGAGCTGGAACGAGCTCCAGCTCGGGAGGGGCGAGACCGTCGCAGACACCGGCAGGACCTTCGACTGCTATCTGGACGGAATCATCGCCAGGGTCTTCAAGCACGGCGACCTGGAAACCATGGCCCAGGTGGCCAGGGCGCCAGTTATCAATGCCCTCAGCGATTCTTCCCACCCCTGCCAGGCCATGGGCGATTGCATGACCATAATCGAGAAGGTGGGCCAGATGGATGGGACCAACGTGGTCTTCGTGGGCGACGGCAACGACAACGTCTGCAGGTCTCTGGCTGAGGCCGTGCTCTCGCTGGGCGGCAACATGACCATAGCCTCCCCGGCCAAATATATGCCTCCCACTGACTTCGTCTCCAAGCTGAGGGCAATGGAAACCAAGCACTCGAAACTTGCCCTCACGGACAACCCCAAGGCAGCGGTCGCCGAAGCCGACGTCATCTACACTGACGTTTGGATATCGATGGGCCAGGATGCCGAGGCCCAGGAGAGGAAAGCCACCATGAGACCGTACCAGGTCAATGGCGAGCTCATGGCCGGAGCGCCAAAGAACGCCATCGTCATGCACTGCTTGCCTGCCCATAGGGGAGAGGAGATCACCGACGAAGTCATAGACGGGAAGAACTCGGTGGTTTGGGACCAGGCGGAGAACCGCCTCCATGCCCAGAAGGGGATCATGGCCCTCCTCTTCTAAACCCTTTTTTATTCCGTCCACCTTTCTTTTTCTGTGAACTGCCCATGAGGATGATCGTCTACTCCCAATCGGACCCAGCAGGGAAAAACATCGCCGCCCACCTTCGCAGGGCCATGCAATTTGCCGAAGTGCCTTTGGGGGAATCCCCCCACACTGCATGGAGGATGGGCGACTCCCTCCTGATCGAGACGACTGCAAGGCTGATAGATCTGGATCTGGACACCATGGGCGCCGAATGGATCCTCTGCCTCTCGCGCCACAGGAGCGAATCGGGCAAGCGGTGCCTCACCACCCACACGCCCGGCAATCTGACGGCGCAGGCAGACCTAGGCGGAAGGCCTACACAGGTGGGCATCTCCAACCCTCCCCTGCAGGCCAGGCTGCTGCTTGGGCTGAAGGCAGAGAAGGACCGGCTCGGCATTCCGGAGGAGGTTACTGTGGAGGCAACGCACCACGGCCCCACATCCCTGCCGTGCCCGGTTACCTTCGTCGAGATAGGCAGCGATGAGGAGGCCTGGCTTGATGGCCGCCTCGGCCAGTGCGTGGCGCAGGCTGTGGTCCGGGCCCTGGAGGACCAAGGCACCGCGCCCCCCAGCGCCATCGGGGTCGGCGGCGGCCACTATTCGGGAAAGTTCACCAGCCTGATGCTGGAGGGGCGCTACTCGATCGGCCACATTATCCCGAAGTATGCCATGACGGCTGGAATGCCGACAGCGATGTTCTCCACCTGCATGGGGCGCACACTGGGGGGCGTAACTGCGGCTGTTGTGGACTGGAAAGGCACCCCTTCTGTCTACAAGGAGTACCTGAAGGCGTCAGCAGCCCCACTCGGCATCGATCTGGTGCGCATCTGAACGGCAGCAGTCTCCATCGGAAAGCTTTAAATTGCCCTTTAACTTTTACCCCTTTGCTTACGGAATAGGTGAGCAAGATGTCAATCTCCGATAGGTTGCGCGCCATGGGGAGGGTTCTCAAACTCTCAAGAAAACCCGACTTTGAGGAGCTCAAGCTATCTCTGAAGATATGCATCTTGGGAATGATCGTCGTTGGCGTCTTTGGCTTCATAATACAGCTTGTGGCAACGCTCATCCTCGGCGCAGGGGGTTAGCCCAGTTGTCAGCCAGACCAGTGAAGTCCCGAATATTTGCAATAAGGACAACCGCCGGTCAGGAGCAGAACGTGGCCCTGCTCATAGAGCGGCGCTGCCTTGCCAAGAAGATCCCAATAAAGGCCATAATCTCGCCCCAGGACGTCCGGGGCTATGTATTCATTGAGGCAAGCGGCCCCAACATAGTGAATATCGCCATCGAGGGCGTCAAGCACGTCAAGGGCTGGGTCTCGGGGAAGGTGAGCTTCGAGGACATTGAGAAGTTCATCAAGCCGAAGCCTATCACAGACATTGTCGGCATAAACGACAAGGTTGAGATCATCGCAGGGCCGTTCAAGGGCATGCAGGCCAAGGTGACCCGGGTCGACAAGGCAAAGTCCGAGGTCACTCTGGAGCTACTCGACGCCCCCTACACGCTGCCAATCACTGTCCACGCAGAGCAGACCAAGCTCATTTCCAGGGGCGAACCGCCAAAGTCTGAGGAGAAGGTTGAGGCAACCCAGGCGAAGGAATCGGGCAAGTTTGACATCTTCAAGACATTCGAAGAATTAGAGGAGGAATAACCTTTTGGGAACTATAAAAACCTTCAGCTTCCTGGTCGACGGTGGCAAGGCCACAGGAGGTCCGCCCATCGGCCCCACACTGGGCCCCACTGGGCTGAACATCCTCCAGGTGGTCAACACCATCAACGAGAAGACCTCGGAATTTGAGGGAATGAAAGTTCCGGTAAAGGTAATCGCCGACCCAGATACCAAGGAGTTCGAGGTCGAGGTCGGTGTCCCTACCACAACTGCCCTGATCGTGAAGGAGCTGAAGCTGGAAAAATGCTCCAGCAACTCGAAGGCAGAGAAAGTGGGAGACCTCAGCGTAGAGGCAGCACTCAAGATTGCCAAAACGAGGTATCCCCTTTCGGTGGCAAGGTCACTGAAATCATGCTTAAAGGAAGTTCTTGGTACCTGCGTCAGCATAGGCGTTACCATTGCCGGTAAGGACCCCCGCGAGGTCCAGAAGGAGATCGACGCGGGAACATATGACGAGCTCATAGCAAAGGCGGAGGTATCATGAGATGCAATTTGATCTTCAGAAGATCACAGCCCTGGTAGACGAGGCCAAGAAGAACTCCTCCAAGAGGAACTTCAACCAGGCAGTGGAGCTGGTGGCCAACTTCCGCGGCCTGGACGTCAAGGCCCCTGAGAACAGGATCAGCGAGACCGTCACCCTATCCCATCCCATAGGCAGGGAGGTCAAGGTCTGCGTCATTGCAGACGGCGATCTCGTCGTCAAGGCAAGGCAGTCGGGCGCAGACATGGTGATAACCAAGCAGGAGATCGACCAGTACTCCGGCAATAAAAAAGCCGTGAAAAAGCTGGCCGAGTCCTACGACTACTTCGTGGCGAGGACAGACCTCATGGCCCAGGTCGGAAAGACCCTGGGATCGGTGCTCGGGCCGCGCGGCAAAATGCCCGACCCCATACCGCCACAGGCCAACGTCGAGCCGATGATAAAGAAGTACAAGACAGCTGTGCGCATAAAGATACGCGACCAGCCAGCCATACGGTGCCGCATAGGCTCAGAGGAGATGGAATCAAAGGACATCGCCGACAACATAATGGCGGTCCTGAACGCCATAGATCGGAGGATCAAGCTGGACCAGTATCTCTCCTCCATCGTGGTGAAGACCACCATGGGCAAGCCGGCGAAACTCAGGTGATAGACATGGCAGCCAAAACATCAACCAAAAAGAGCAAGGTCTCGGTGGAGAAGGAGGAGAGCGTAAAGCGCCTCCAGTCACTCTTCGAGAAGTACCCCATATTCGCCATAGCGGACCTGAAGGGTCTGAAGGCATCGCAGCTGCAGGTGCTCAAGAAGAAATTCAAGGGAGAGATCGAGATACACATTGCCAAGAACACGCTCACCAAAATAGCCGTCTCAAACCTTTCGGACAAGTTCAAGGACCAGGAGTCAATCAAGAAGTACCTTGCAGGTCCAAACGCCTTCATCTTCTCCAACAAGAACCCGTTCTACATGTACCTGATGTTCGAGAAGAACAAGGTCGCATCGGCGGTTTCGCCTGGCGACACCGCCCCCAACGACCTTACAGTAACGGCAGGCAATACCGGCATGCAGCCCGGCCCCATACTCAGCAAGTTCGGCGCAGCAAAGATCCAGACAAAGATGCAAGACGGCACGGTGTGGATAGCCAAGGACACGGTGGTCACGAAGAAGGGCGATACAATTTCGGCAGACCTTGCAGACCTTCTGGGGAAGCTGGGCCTCAAGCCGATCCTCGTTGGCATCAGGCTCAAGATGGGCTACGACGGCGGAGTGATACCCGGCGACGTCCTGGCGATCAACCTGGACGAATACAGGACAAACGTTGCAGCCGCAGTGCGTGGGGCTTTCAACCTGTCCATCAACGCGGTCTATCCGACCAAGGAGACTGCACCGATGCTCATCGCCAAGGCCTACGTTGAGGCGAAGAGCGTCGCCGTGAAGTCCGGCTCACCCGTCCCCGAGGTGATGGGCGAGGTGCTGGCCTTGGCCGAGCGGCGTGGGAAGGCAGTGGCGAAGGCCCTGAAGGAGAAGCACCCGGAGATCAACCTTTGAGAGGCGAAGGCTTTATGTATCAACAATCTCGTATAGGACACGCTTTGGTCGGGGGTGATTAAGATCGAGTATATTTACGCTGGCCTGCTTCTTCACAACGCGAAGCAGCCCATAGACGAGGCCAACCTGAAGAAGGTCCTTGCTGCATCCGGCGTTATGGTTGACGAGGCGCGCGCCAAGGCACTTGTGGCAGCGCTGAGCGAGATAAACATCGATGACGCAATCAAGTCGGCAGCGGTGCCGATGGCAGCGGCCCCGGTAGCAGCGGCGGCCCCGGCAGTAGAGGCAAAGAAGGAAGAAAAGAAGGAAGAGAAGAAGGAGATAGCCTCAGAGGAAGAGACCGCAGAGGGTCTAGGATCCCTCTTCGGTTAGGTCCCAGCTGAGACCGGAGATCGGGAGCCTGATGAGGGCCCCGATACCTTCATATTTTATATTTTCCATCCGGATGACCGTTTTTTTCCACTCCATTGGAGAATCTTTAACTATCTGCGCCCGGTGAATACACTAATATCGGGGGCAGATGGTGCATGAAGGCAGGTCCCGAGGCATACCGTCTCAAGTTTTTCACCGACAACAGCTTCCAGAGGAGGCAATGCAAATCCTGCGGCCGGTTCTTCTGGACTCTGGATCCGGACAGGACCCTCTGCGGCGACTCGCCCTGCTCCCCCTATTCCTTCATAGGCAACCCCCCGATGAAAAGGAAGTACAGCATGGGCGAGATGCGCGAGAAGTTCCTCTCCTTCTTCGAGAGGAGGGGGCACCGTAGGGTCAAGCGGTCCCCGGTGGTGGCCAGATGGAGGGACGACATCTTCCTGACCATAGCCTCCATCGCAGTCTTCCAGCCCCACGTGACCAGCGGCGAGGTGCCGCCGCCCTACAACCCCCTGACCATCTCCCAGCCCTGCATCCGCATGAATGACCTGGACAATGTTGGCAAGACCGGGGGGAGGCACCTGAGCATCTTCGAGATGATGGCCCACCACGCCTTCAACAGCCGAGACCGCGAGGTCTACTGGAAGGAGGAGACCGTCGCCTACCACCACGACCTCCTCACAAAGGACCTCGGCGTCGACGGGAAGGAGGTGACCTACATCGAGCACTGGTGGGAGGGTGGAGGCGACGCCGGCCCAGACCTGGAGGGCATAGTGAGGGGGCTTGAAGTCTCCACGCTGGTCTTCATGCAATATAAAAAGGTCGGCGATGCCTACAGGGAGCTCCCCCTCAGGATAGTCGATACCGGCTATGGCCTGGAGCGCTTCACCTGGCTCTCCCAGGGCACGCCGACGGCGTTCGATGCCATCTACGGCAAGCTCACCGACCAGTTCCTGGAGCTGTCCCGTGTGGAGCGCCCAAGCCCCAAGATCCTGGCAGAGACGACGAGGCTGGCCGGCCTCATGGATGTTGTGGACGCCGGCTCACTGGAGGTTGCCCGGAAGAGGGTTGCCGACAGCATGCGCATGGATCCGGCAGCGCTCCAGAGGCAGCTGGAGCCCATGGAGACGATCCTTGCTGTCCTGGACCACACGAAGGTGTTGGCCTTCATGTTCAGCGACGGGATAGTCCCCTCCAATGTGCAGGTGGGCTATCTGGCGAGGCTGATTGTCCGGCGCGTGAAGAGGATGATAGATTCCCTGGGCATGAGGGTGGCACTCTCGGACCTTCTCCTGATGCAGGTCGACTACTGGAAGGACCAATTTCCCGAACTGGCCACCCAGACCGACTATGTGGCCAAGATCGCGGACCTGGAGGTCGGGAGGTACCAGAAGACCGTCGAGCAGGGCACAAACCTTGTCGTCAGGCTGACCAAGGACAGAGGCGTCGTGAAGGAGGGGAAGCTCCCCCTGGAGAAGCTCATCGAGCTCTACGACTCCAACGGCCTCCCTCCGGAGATAGTGAAGGAAGTCTGCCGTAGCCAGGGGATCGCTGTGGATATACCCGACACCTTCGACACCATAGTGGCCGAGAGGCACGCCGCCACCTCCCCCGCAGAGGCGAGCGCCAGGGGGGCCGACCCGCTCGAGGGCCTGCCGCCCCTCCCGGCCACGGAGCTCCTCTACTACTCCAGCCCGAAGATTAGGACATCGAAGGCCAAAGTCCTCTTCGCAGACGGCAGGAGGGTCGTTCTGGACAGGACCATCTTCTACCCTGAGGGAGGGGGGCAGCTCAGCGACACCGGCACCCTGGAGAGCAGGGCTGGCGGCACCAGAGTCGTTGATGTCCAGAAGGCCCGCGGCACAGTCGTCCACTACACCAAGGGGATCGCCCTCCATGAGGGGGACGAGGTCGACTGCGCCGTCGACTGGGACCGGAGGATGAGCCTAGCCCGGCACCACTCCTCCACCCACATCCTGCTGGGAGCCGCGAGGCGGATCCTCGGCGAGCATGTCTGGCAGCAGGGTGCCCAGAAGGACGTCGACAAAAGCCGCCTCGACATTTCGCACTTCGAAAAGCTGTCGCCCGAGCAGCTCAGGGAGATCGAGCTGACCGCCAACAGGGTCATACTGGAGAACAGGCCCATCAGAACCTACTTTGAGGAGAGGAACAGGGCCGAGGAGAAGTTCGGGGTCAGGCTCTACCAGGGAGGCGTAGTCCATGGCTCCACCATCAGGGTAGTCGAGGTGGACGGCTGGGACGCAGAGGCCTGCGGAGGGATCCACTGCGCAAGCACAGGCGAGATAGGCCTGCTGAAGATCATGAGGTCCGAGCGGATACAGGACGGTGTGGAGAGGCTGGAGTTCGTCTCAGGCGAAGTTGCCATCGCGTTCACCCAGCGCCAGGACGCAACGCTCCAGGAGCTCTCAAGGACCCTCAACACCCCGCTGGAGAGGATCGAGAAGGCCGCCGCCAAGCTCGTGGAGGACAGCTCCGAGTCGCGGAAGGAGACCGAGAGGCTGAGGAAAAACATTGCGATCGATTCCTCGCCATCGCTGCTGGCGTCGGCAGAGGCCGTGGGCCCCTTCAAGCTCATCAGCAAGCCCTTTGAGGGGATGACCAGCGAAGACCTATTGCCCATAGCTTCAAAGGTTGCCGAGCTGAGCCCCCTCTCCGTCGTCCTACTGGTCTCCATGACCGACGGCAGCGTCGTGGTCATTGTCGGCTTGGACGCGCTCAGGGCGGGGGTGGATGCCGGGAGGCTGACCGCCGAGTTCACCAAGGCGCTCGGCGGCCGGGGGGGCGGAAAGAACGACATGGGCCAGGGGCGGGTTAGCCCCAAGGCGCTTGGCAGCATGGCCGAAGGGCTCTCCAGAGTAAAAGATTTACTAACAGGAGTCGCCCAGAAGAAGTGAAAGCGCTGGTCTGTGCAATGTCAGAGCAACTGGATCTCAAGGCACTCGAGGAGAAATGGCAACGGCGTTGGGCCGACGCCAGGATCTTCGAGTCGAACCCCGATGGCAGGAAAAAGTACTACGTCACGGTGGCGTACCCCTACCCGAACGCCCCCCAGCACATAGGCCATGCCAGGACATACACCCTAGCCGACGTCCATGCACGGTACATGCGGATGAAGGGGTACAACACCCTCCTCCCGATGGCCTTCCACTACACCGGCACCCCCCTCCTGGGGATGAGCAAGAGGATAGCGTCGGGGGACCAGGAGGTGATTGGCATAATAAGGGACATCTACGGCGTTCCGGAGGACGTGATAAAGACCTTCGTCGATCCCCTGAACATTGCCAAGTGCTTCCACAGCGATATCAAGCTGGGAATGCAGATGATGGGCTTTTCCATCGACTGGAGGCGGGAATTCACTACCATAGACCCTGCCTACAGCAAGTTCATCGAATGGCAGTTCCACAGGCTCAATTCCAAGGGGCTGATCACAAAGGGGGCTCACCCCGTGGGCTGGTGCCCCTCCTGCAACAACCCCGTCGGGCAGCACGACACCCTGCACGACCTGGAGCCGGAGGTGGGGGAATTCACCGCCATCAAGTTCTCGATGGGCGGCATCAGGATACCCACGGCGACCCTCCGGCCGGAGACGATCTTCGGAGTCACCAACATCTGGATCAACCCCGGCGCTGACTATGTGGAGGTCTCCGTGAAGGGCGAATCAATGATCATCAGCACCAGGGCTGCGGAAAAGCTTACCCTCCAGGCGGCGGGGCTCTCCAGGGGGAGGGAGCTGAAAGGGTCGGCCCTCGTTGGGAAGTCGGTGAGGAACCCCATGACCGGCAGAGAGATCCTCATACTCCCGGCGGAGTTCGTGGACCCTGCCAATGCGACGGGGGTAGTAATGTCGGTCCCTGCCCATGCCCCCTACGACCTCCTCGCCCTCCGCGACCTGAAGGCAAAGCCGGATGTGCTGAAGCCCTTCCAGATCCCGGCGGATGCACTGGAACGGATCTCGCCGATACCCGTTGTTGCAATGGAGGGGGCCTCCGATATACCCGCCCAGGACGTCATAGACTCCCTGGGGGTAAAGGACCAGCTCGATCCGAAGGCCGAAGATGCCACAAAGGACCTGTACCAGCGGGAGTTCCACTGTGCAAGGATGCGTCCCGAGACTGGCAGGTACGCGGGCATGCCCGTAAGCAAGGCAAAGGACATGGTCAAGAGGGATCTCATCGACCAAGGGGACGCGTTCCTGTTCTACGAGATACTGAACGGCCCCATCTACTGCAGGTGCGGCGGCGAGGTCACCGTGAACCTACTCAGCGACCAATGGTTCATCAACTACGGAGACGAGGCCTGGAAGGAGAAGGTCCGGGGGCACCTCTCCAAAATGTCCCTGCTGCCTGAGGACCTGAGGCAGGAGTTCGACAATGTCGTTGACTGGCTCCGGGAAAAGGCATGCGCCAGGCGGGCCGGACTGGGGACCCACCTCCCCTGGGACAGGGACTGGATAATAGAGAGTCTTTCGGACTCCACCATCTACATGGCCTACTACACCATCTCCCGCATCATAAACAGGGAGAGGCTGGATCCGTCGTTGCTGACCGACGAGGTCTTCGACTATGTCTTCCTGGGTGCCGGAGACCCCGCTGCCCTTGGCATAAGGTCGGACGTGGGGGAGGAGATGAGAAAGGAGTTCATGTACTTTTACCCCCTGGACAGCCGCCACTCGGGGAGGGATCTTGTCCCCAACCACCTGACCTTCTTCATATTCAACCACATCGCCATATTCCCTGAGGAGAAGTGGCCAAGGCAGATAGCCGTCAACGGCAGCGTCCTCATGGACGGCAAGAAGATGTCCAAGTCACTGGGGAACATAATCCCCCTTAGGAAGGCCATCGGCATCTACGGCGCCGACACCCTCAGGGTGTCCATACTCTCGGCTTCGGAGCTGATGCAGGACGCGGACTTCAGTGACTCCCTGGCGAAGGGGACCCGCTCAAAGCTGCAGGAGTTCTACTCACTGGCGGTCCAGTATGCCGGAGCAGGGGAGTTGGACCGTCCTTCAATGGGTCCGCTGGACCAGTGGCTGGTGAGCAGGGTCCAGAAGGCAATAGCCCAGACCACCTGCTCCATGGACTGCCTTAGGGTAAGGGAGGCGCTTCACAGCGCCTTCTTTTCACTCCAGCAGGACCTCCTCTGGTACTTCAGGAGGAAGGGCAACAGCTGTGGAGACCCTAAGACCAGGAACACAGTCAAGCACTCACTGGGGTGCATGATCAAAATGATGGCGCCCTTTGCTCCGCACCTCTGTGAAGAGCTCTGGGAAAGGTTTGGAAACAGTGGCTTTGTCACAGTAGCCGCCTGGCCCGAGAGCGACAGCTCCCTCATAAGCGAGGAGGCAGAGGTGATGGAGGACTACCTGAAGGGAGTTGTCGCCGATGGTGGGGAGATAGTCAAGGTCACGGGCCTTGTCCCCTCCAGGATCTTCCTCTACACCTCGCCGGACTGGAAGTGGGAGGTCTACCTCAGGCTCCTCTCCCTGCTGGAGGGCGGAGCAGATCCCAAGGCCCTCATAAGGGAGGCCATGAAGGACCCTGCCATAAGGAGCAGGGGCGGGGAAGCTGCAAAATTCATCACCTCCATCTCTCAGAGTGCCGTCTCCATGCCCTCCGACCAGCGGAAGAGGCTCCTCTCCGTGAAGGTGGACGAACTGGGCTTTCTGAGGTCGAACATCAGCTTCCTGGGGGCCTATTTCAGGTGCCCGGTGGAGGTCCAGCCTTCGAGCTCCCCATCCTACGACCCCAAGAAGAGGTCTGGAATGGCGGCACCGATGAGGCCTGCCATCTATATCGAGGGTTCAAAATGCTCGGAGTGAGCCCTGACGCAGCGGCGGACCTCCGGTACCTCCTCACCAGGGGATACGGGAGGATCTCCAGCGTGAAGTTCGTCGGGGACAAGCACCGACTGGACAAGGCCCAGCGCCTGATCCTGTACAGGGGCGTATACCCCACGGAGGCAGCTGCCGCCCACTCCGGGAAGCTTGTTGGGCCGGAAGCAGTCTCCGGAAGGCGCCTGGCCATCGATGGCTACAATGTGCTCATAACAATCAGCGGCGCCGTCAGCGGGACTCCGGTTTTCCTCTGCGACGACGGTTTGGTCAGGGACTCGTCCGAGATGCACAGCTCGGCCAGCAGGGAGGACCTTACCCGCCCCCTTGGGCCGGCTCTGGAATCCCTCAGGGCCATCCGCCCCTCGGGCGCTTTTTTTGTCTTCGATAGGCTGATCAGCCGGAGCGGCGACCTCTCGAAGAAAGTGGCCCAGGAGATGAGGAAAAGGGGCGTCCCGGGCGGCGCCTCCACGGCAACATCGGCCGATTTTGAGGTGCTTGAGAGAGGGGAAGTTGTCTCCTCCAGCGACTCTGTCGTGATCGATAGGGCGCAGTCGGTATTTGACCTGGCAGGGTATGTCATAAGGGAGCGGCTTGGCATAGTGCTGCAGAAAATATAAATATTGTGCGGCGCTAATGACCATGCTTGAACGGGTCCGTGGCGCAGACTGGACAGCGCGGCGGCCTCCTAAGTCGTAGGTCGTGGGTTCGAATCCCACCGGACCCGCCATCGCAATTCTCTGCCGGATCTCTATGGGGTTGGGCTGAGCCTTAGTTGGCCATGGTGCAGACCGATAGCCCCATCAATCAACCGGGCAGCCCATGTGCCTGCCTGCCGAAAGGGTGGGATGGGGGCCATAGCTTTGAATGGCCCCAGAGGGTGGTTATTTCTGAGCCTGATTTTCGAGGAGCAGCTGTGACAGTGTTTTTATGGGAGGATAACCTCCTTCCTTGGGCAGGCTGCTCATGGCCAGCATGCAGAAGGCGCAGCCGACCCCCACCTCAGCATTCTTGTTCTTTGCCTCGGTCATGAGCATCTCGCAGAGCTTATTTGTCATCTCGGGGTAGACTGGCCTGACGCCGGCAGGAGCGCCGCAGCAGAGCGCATCGCCCTCCTTCTCATCAAATTCAACGAGCTTTCCTATCCTCTTCAGGACATCTCTGGGGGCCTTTGTGACCCCGTTCCTGCGGACGAGAGGGCATGGATCCTTAAAGATCAGCCTCCGGTCTCCCCTCCGTACCCCCACGTCAATCTTCCCCTCCCTGATGAGGCTGTCGAGGAGCTCCGCAATGTGAATAACCTTGTACTTGGGCTCTCTGAAGAGTTTCGGGTAAACGTTCTTGAAGACATCGTGGCACGAGGGGCATTCGGTCACCACAACCTCTGCGCTGGTCCCTTCATAGAGGAGGGTGTTCTTCTCCGCCAGCGCCTTTGTCTCCTCCACCATGCCCGTGTCCAGCAGGAACAGACCGCAGCACCACTCCTTTTCGCCAAGGACTGTGAAGTCTATTCCCGATTTTATCAACAATTCCATCGTAGCCCTGGCGGTCTCAGGATACCTTATCCCCGACCAGCAGCCCGGCACATAGAGGTACTTCGCCTTCTCCGGCGGGTTGAAGCCCTGCGGGATATATGCCCTCCTCTTCTCCGGCGGGGCTCCCATGGGCGAGCCCATCTTCAATATGGCTTCAGGGATGGTCTTGTATTTGTCCGGCACAGCGTACCGCTTCCGGAGTTCTGCCCTGGCCGCCTGGACGACCTCTGAGATGGGTATTTCGATGGGGCACGATTTGTGGCACCCGTCGCACCTTGTGCAGAGGTAGAGCGTCTTCAGGTCTTCGTCTGTCAGCTGCTGCCCCTTCGATAGGGCTATGGCAGCCTCGACCTTGGCCATGGCCCCGTATTTCGGGTTTCCCGTTGCCTTATAGAAGGGACACACTTCTACACACTCACCGCAAAAAATGCAGGTGGAAGCCAGCTCCTCAATGCGACTCGTATTTTTTCACCTACTATTACATGCCTCCACGTTCATTTTAAATTTATCATGAAACCAATGGAAGGGGATCTGCCAAAACCAATCGGCTTGAAAGCCGCCTTGGGTTCCGTGGCCCTCTCCGCTCGAAAATCTTGTTTTCATCTGCGAGAATTCCATCCCCCTGCTCAAGAAAATAAATACCCCCTCACCTATCCTACTCTTGGTACGTCTCAGATGACCAAGAGATTAGCCGTAGTGGACATCGACCTCTGCGTGGGATGCCAATCCTGCATGTTTGCCTGCAACAGGAGGTTTGGCGAAGCCGGCCTGGCGCGGTCTGCGATAAAGATCCAGTCACTTTGTGGCTATGAGAAGGGCTTTTTGGTCAAGGTCTGCCGCGCCTGCCGCGATCCTGCCTGCGCCAAGGCATGTCCCACCTCCGCCCTGACCAAGAGGGCAGGCGGGGGAGTGATCCTCAACTATGCAAAATGCAATTCGTGCGGCAACTGCGCTAAGGAGTGCATTATCGGGGGCGTCCAATGGGACTCAATGACTGACAAGCCCGCCATATGCGTCCATTGCGGATACTGCATAAAGTACTGCCCCTATGGGGTGTTGCGCCTCGAGGAGCTGCCGGTGGGTGAGGTCTGATGGACGCCGGGACTCTCTCCAGGGTTCTCTACATTGATCTAAGCCACAGGAGGAGCTGGATCAGAGAGATGCCCCAGCTCTTCGAGGAAACCCTCGGGGGCACAGGTGCCGCCATAAGGCTCCTCAACGAGGAATGCCCACCCGGCGCTGATCCGCTTGGGCCGGAAAACCCCATAATACTGACCATCGGATACCTGAACGGAATCTACCCCCTCGCCTCAAAGGCAGTGGCCATGTTCAAGTCTCCATTGACCGGGAACTTGGGAGAAAGCCATGGAGGCGGAAGGTTCGGGGTAACCCAACGGATGGCCGGGTATGGGGCCATAGTGATCAAGGGGCGGAGCGAGACCCCCATCTACCTGGCCATCGACAGCATGGGCGTTAAGATCAAGGACGCCTCTATCCTCTGGGGCATGAACAGTATATCGACGGTTGGCAGGATACTCAGGGAAAACGAGAGCGGAGCCGGAAACAGGGCGATAATGCGGATCGGGAGGGCGGGGGAGAGGCTGATCTCCTACGCCTGCGTCACCACCGAGACCTATCGGCACTTCGGTCGGCTAGGGCTCGGCGCAGTCTTCGGGAGCAAGAAGCTGAAGGCCCTTCACATGTCAGGCAGGTCAAGCTTCTCCTTCCAGGACCCCAAGCTGTACCGGGAGACCTACGACGAGATATTCAATGCCACAAAATCGCCGCTAATGAAAAAGTACCATGAGCTGGGGACCCCAATGAACGTCCTCCCCCTGAACATGGCCAACAGCATGCCAACGAGAAACCTGCAGTCAGCAAAATTCGAGTACGCGGATAACCTCTCCGGCGAATCGCTGATGGAGAAATACCTCGGCAGGCGGACCGCATGTTCCCACTGCCCGGTAAGCTGCATCCACATAGCAGCTCTC
Organism: uncultured Nitrososphaerota archaeon; assembly: GCA_964477685.1. Lineage (GTDB taxonomy): Archaea > Thermoproteota > Methanomethylicia > Methanomethylicales > Methanomethylicaceae > JACTUC01. The sequence continues at coordinate 1,173 of CAYZHK010000020.1, read as the reverse complement.
CGCGAGCCCTTCGCCAACGAACCCTACTTCTACAAGACGAGGATGATCTCCTATGACTATGAGACCATATACTCCCTGGGAGCCATGCTGGGCATCCCCTCGGCCGAAGGCTATCTGAGCCTGATGGATAGGGTCGAAGAAGCGGGTCTGGACGCCATGAGCACGGGGGTGGTGCTCTCCTGGGCGACGGAGGCAATGGAGAAGGGGCTGATAGGCCCCAATGAAACAGGCGGGCTCCAATTGAAATTTGGCGACCATAAAACCTACATCGAGGTCGTGGAGAGGATTGTTGCCAAGCCGAACGACTTCTACAGGGCCATCGGAAAGGGAGTTGCGCATGCATCGCGCATCTATGGCGGTAGCGCTTATGCCCTCTCTTTCGGGGGGAATGAGATGCCCGGCTACCACACCGGCTACGGCACCTACCTGGGGTTCCTGGTGGGCGCCAGGCACAGCCACCTCGACGGGGCCGGGTATTCCATCGACCAGAAGGCAACCTCCTCTGGCAAGACCATAGCGCCGCGGGAGATGGCCTTGGAGCTGTACAAGGAGGAGGCCTGGAGGCAGATCCTGTCCAGCCTGGTCGTCTGCTTCTTCGCACGCAACATCTACACGCCTGAGATGATCTCGAAATGCATGAGGGCAATCGGCAAAGACATCTCAAGCGAGAAGCTCGTCCAGATTGGCAAGAGGACCCTGAAGGAGAAAAACGACTACAAGGCCCGCGAGGGTTTTTCCTTCGAGGAACTGACAATACCGAAGAGGATCCTGGAGGTGCTTTCCCCCCAAGGGGACATTAGGGAAGAGGATCTGAGGAACGGAATACGGCTATTTGAGGAGCTCCTGAAGACATCCTGACACCCTACCAGGCGGCTGATGGACATGCCTTCCCCAAGAGGTCTCTGCATCAGAATAGGAAAGGGGCATGGCGAAGGCGTCAGGCGGCTGCTGTTGCGCCACAGCCTCTTTGACGCCTCGAGGAAACCCCGGGTGACGGCCTCCCACATCTACTTCCCCATCACGCGGCTCCCCCTTAAAAATGAGTCCGAGGCGCTGGGCAGGGTGGCCGCCTTCGAGATCAAGGCCTGCACCCTCCCAACCGCCAGATCTCCCCCCCCAAGGAGCCTGGCCGATCGCCTCGCAGGCGCCATCCCGTCCCCGCTTCTGGCAGAC
>CAYZHK010000019.1:0-23793 GCA_964477685.1 uncultured Nitrososphaerota archaeon | reverse complement strand
CCCCACCTCCACCGACTTCTCTGCAGGAAATCTCCAGCCCGGCGGGCAGGGCGTTATGAGGTGAATGTACTTGAGCCCACGAATTCCCATGGCCTTCTTCAGCTTCTCCGCGAAATCCAGGGGGTATGCAGCAATTGCCGTTGCCACGTACGGCACCTCATGGGCAATCATTATACCGGGCATGTCCTTCTTCCTCTCGCTCTTCCCTGCCACCGTGGTCGTCGTCAGCGCCCCCCTAGGGGTGGCCCCGCTCCCTTGGGTCCCGGTATTCATGTAGGCCTCGTTGTCGTAGCAGACATAGATGAAGTCCTCGTTCCTCTCGGCAGCCCCGCTCAGCGCCTGTATGCCTATGTCGGCGGTCCCGCCGTCCCCGGCCCAGCCCAGGATATTTATGCCCTGCCTCCCTTTCACGTCCAACGCTGCCCGTATCCCGCTCGCCGATGCCGCCGTTGCCGCAAACGCCGTGTTGATTAAGGGCACCTTAGCTGGTGATCTGGGGTAATAGCCCTGTATAACCGAACTGCAGCAGGCAGGTATGATCACAATAGTCCTCGGGCCAAGCACCTTGAGGGCTATCCTGAGGGACATGATCGCCGAGCAGCCCGAACAGGCCGCGTTCCCCGGCAGGACGTACTCCTCTGCAGTAAGGTCCTTTATCGTCAGCACCATCTCACGGCACCTCCTTCAGACCCCACCACACCTCCGGCTTTCCGCCTCCCGCCTCGCTGCCCCTGAGCGCATCCATCATCATGCCCCGGAAATCTGCAACGCTGATGTCGCGGCCGCCGATCCCGGCGATGTATCTGGCAACGCCCCTCTGCAGGGCGCTCTCTATGTCCCCTGCCAGTATCCCGCCGAACCCATAGGAGTAGTCCCTGTCCACCACAGCCACGGCCTTGGTGTTCCCCAGCTTCTCTCTCAGCCTTTCGCCCGGGAGGGGCCTTATGGTCGTCAGCTTTATTGTTCCTGCCCTGACGCCCTCATCCCTCAGCTGGTCCACCGCCTCCTTGGCATCTCCGCAGGAGGCCCCAACAGAGAGAAGGATGACCTCCGCATCGCTGCACCTGTAGTCCTCAAGGAGGCCCGGCTGGGGCCTTCCCGAGATGCGGGAGTAATCCCTGGCAACCTCCTCGATGACGCCAAGGGCGGCCGTCATCCCCTCCTTGATCCTGTGCCTGAACTCCATCATCATATCCGGGCCAAGAAGGTTGCCAAAGGTGACAGGTCTGTCAGGGTCCAGATAGAAGGCAAGTTTCGAAGGCTCTATGGGGGGGAGGAATCCGTCCACATCCTCCTGGTCAAGGAGATCGACATTCTCGGCCGTATGGGAGAGGCTGAAGGCGTCAAGGCCATACATCACCGGCTGCAGAACCCTCTCGTCCTCAGCTATCCGGTATGCCTGCACCGCGATGTCGTAGGCCTCCTGGGCGCTGTCGCACATCATAATCACCCAACCCGCATCCCTCTGGGTCAGTATATCAGTGTGCTCGTTCCAGATGCTCCATGGGGGGGCAAGGCACCTGTTGACTACGGCCATGGTCACAGGGAACCTCCCCATCCCGGCCCAGAAGATCAGCTCGCTCATATACATCAGACCGTGAGACGAGGTGGCCGTGAAGGCCCTCGCGCCGCAGGCCTCTGCCGAAATGCAGGCTGCCATGGCGCTGTGCTCGGACTCGACCCGGATGTACTTGGCTTTCATCTCGCCCCTGGCGATGAGCTCTGCCAGTTTCTCAATTATCTGCGTCTGCGGCGTTATGGGATAGGCAGCGACAACCTCTGCCTTCGCAGAACGGACGCCGTAGGCCACCGCATGGTTGCCGGTCAGTATCAACCTTCACGCCTCCTTAACCATCGTTATGGCCTTGGAGGGGCAGACCTCCGAGCATATGCCACAGCCCTTGCAATACTCATAGTTGATGGACACCCGGTTCTCCCCATCCCTGGTTATTGCCGACTCGGGGCAGTAGAGCCAGCAGATGAGGCACCTGTTGCACTTCTTCTGGTCCATAACTGGCCTTTTAAGCCTCCACATGCCTGTTTTGCCGGAGGCCCCTGCCGATGGCTTGGAGAGGGCCACCTTCCGCTTTGCCCTTGGAGCCCCTTTCCTCTCAGCCGATTCCTGCATCAGGCCACCTCCCCAAATGCCTGTAGGGCTGCCTTGATGTTCTTGTCCCCCAGCTCCCCGCTCCACCTCATCCGGACAACCTTCTCAACAGCCTCCTTGGAGATGTTGCCCAGCACCTTTGCAATGGCCCCGAGCATCGCAGTGTTGACCACAGCCCACCCTGCAACCATTAGACCGTTATCCACGGCGATGCGGGTGGCATCGACAACAAAAACCCTGAAGCTGCCGATCTTTTTCGCTTCCCTGTGGTTGGCTATGATGGTGCCGCCATCCTTGAGGCCGGCCGTGACCTCCGGCAGCGTCAGGAAGAGTGGGTCAAAGACTGCCACCATGTCCGGGTTGGTGATTAGGCTGTGCCTCCTTATCGGAGCATCGGAGATCCTCGCCGATGCCGACAGAGGGGCCCCCCTCCGCTCTGCGCCGAAGATGGGGATGGACTGCCCGAAAAAACCCTCAATGGTGGCGGCTTCAACGATCATCTCTGAGGCGGTTACGATTCCCTGCCCGCCCCTTCCATGAAGCCGTAGTTCCACGAACAAGCGGAACCGCCCACGTTTACATATGTAAAGCCTAGATTAAAAAGGCTTTAGCGCCCAAGGCCAGAGCCCACTCCTGCCTGGTTTGCGGCCCACCCAATGCAGACGCCTCCCCTGTCGCCGCACAGGCCGAAGGCAAGGCAGCCCTACCGCTAAATATGGGTTGGTTGCAACAGTACCATTAAGTGAGAGCGAAAATGACAAAATCTGCCGTCTACACCGAAGAGGCCCCGACACCGATCGGGACCTACTCCCAGGCAATAGTTGCAGGCAACTTGGTCTTCACTGCGGGCCAGCTGCCCATCGACCCCAAGACTGGCAGTTTCGGCGAGGCGAGCATTGAGGGCCAGACCAGGCAGGTCCTGAAGAACATACGGGCAATAGTGGCCAAGGCCGGAGGAGGCATGGAAGACGTGGTCAAGGTTACCGTCTACCTCCAGGACCTGAACGACCTCCAAGCCATGAATAAGGTCTATGGCGAGTTCTTCGCCCCAACCTCCACGGCAAGGATGGTCTTCCAGGCTGCCCGGCTGCCCAGGGACGCCAAGGTTGTGATGGACGCAGTTGCATGCCTGAAATGAGCCACTGGAACCGCGTTCAACTGCCGGCAGCTGAAGCTGGCCGGTGAGGCGCCAGATGACGCCCACTGCCCTTTTTTTACTTTGCCGTCCACCAAACAGATATTAAACCAGGGCCAGCTTTGACATATCCTGTGATCACGATGGATGAAGCCAGCGCCCTGAAGAAGATGAAGTGGATCTGGGCCCTCCTGCTCTGCGTAGCCTTCCCCCTCGCCATCCTCCTGCCGTTTGTGGATATCACAATATTCAGACACACTCCGCCGGCGACAGTCGTTCCATTCGAATATTCCAACGCGTTGCTCTTCACCGCGAGCATCCTCTTCGGCTTCACATCGCTCATAGTTGTGAGCAAGGAGTGGATCGACAAGAGGATCTGGACCATCCTCGTCCCTCCCCTCTTTATGCTGGTCCTCTCTGGTATAGCCATAGGCAATCTCGCAATCGGCGCCAACAGCGACCTGGCAGTCCTCGAGCTGAGCTCTGCCACATTCAATGCAAACGTGGTCAGCACCGGGTTCGTCGTTGGCTATGTTGCCCAGAGGCTTCCAAAGCAGAAATAGCCCACATGCAGGCGGAGGATCGGCATATGCATCGACTGCCCAGGTCAAAATATAAATAAGCGCCTAGGAACTTTACCAAGCTAAATGAGGGCCCTGGTGGCCCGGGTAAGGCGGCCTCCAGCAGTGCCGCCCCCGATGGGTAGCGGTTATCCCGGGGGCCTGTGGCGCGATGAGCGCAGATAGCCCCAATTCGCGGGTTCGATTCCCGCCCCGGGCCCTCCTAAATACTGAACCCATGCTCTGCATGGGCAGGCTACACCTTCGACAATCTATAGCGCAAACTCCCTATCCCCAGCCTTGCGGCCTCCCTCATGTGGATGGTGCTGTCTGTCCCGTTTATCTTGCCCAGCAGATCGGGCGGAGCCACGTCCCAGCCGGCCATCAGGGGGGCAGAGTCCACAAGGTCGAGGGAGGCCATGTCTATGGCGACAGGGTCAGCGGACGCCAGGAGTCCGACATTCTGGGTGACCAGCCTCCCAGCCGGCGCAGCGCAGTCGCAGAGGGGGGTGACATCCATTATGGCGCTGATGAAAAGCAGCCCCTTCCTACCCAGGCCCTTCATAACCCCCGCAGCTGCATGGGCCATGGCCTGCTGGAAGAGTTCCTTCCCGTTGGGAAGGATCCTGATCGCCTTGTTCTCGCAGGTGTAGAGGCAGGTATTGCAGTACATGCACCTCCCCTCATCCCTAACCGGCCTACCCTCCTCCAGCACAAGGGCCTCGAACCTGCAGGCGTCCACGCACTTGCCACAGCCGATGCATTTTTCGTATTCGAAGACAAGACCGTGGGAGGCGTGCTGCTCCCTCTTGGCGCTCCGTGTCGTGCACCCCATGCTGAGATTCTTGAGCGCACCGCCCATCCCCGAGAGGGCATGACCCTTGACATGGCTCAGGATTATGACTGCATCAGCCTCGAGGAGATGCTTCGCGACGATGGTAGATCTTACCCTGCACCCCCTGGCCGCACCTGCCACTGGGAATTCCACGCCATTCTGCCCGTCCGGTTCATCCGCTATCACAATGGGGCAGCCCAGCCCTCCCTCTGTAAAGCCGTTGTACCTCGCGGTCTCGAGGCACTCCTCCACGGTGAGTCTTTTCCCCGAGGGGTAGAGCGTGGTTGTCTCGGTCACGAAGGGCCTCCCCCCCATGCCCTTCAGGTAATCCACCACCCTCCTCACAAGCTCCGGCCTCATGTGGGTGAAATTGCCCCTCTCGCCGAAGTGGATCTTGATGGCAACACTGTCCCCCCTGTGGATCCTCCCCGGTGCAGTGGCCCCAAGCAGCAGGTCTATCCCCTCAAGGGCGTCGCCCCATCTCCCGAACTCGTAGAAGCGGACATCGGAGGCCAAACCATCACCACGCAGAGCGCCTTTGGGGGACCCTAGAATACACACCACACACCTATTAAAATCAGATGATGCCCCCTTGGGGGAGCGGAAAGTTAGATAAGCCCTACCCCTCCAGAGGTGCATAGCGATGCAGATGAGAGAGATACAGTGCGCCGGAGTCAGATGGATTGACCTCGAGAACCCCACAAAGGGCGATCTGACGACGCTGGAGATCGACTATGGCTTCCATACCCTCAACCTCGAGGACTCGCTCTCGAAGATTCAGCTGACAAAGGTGGAGCAGCACAAGGACTATGTCTTCATCATTCTCCGTTTCCCCGTCATCTGCGGGGAAAAAAAGTGCGTCCCGACCCAGATAGCCTTCTTCGTGGGCAAGGAATACCTCATCACCATCCACGAAAAGAAAATCTGGATCCTGGACGAGATCGCAAATTCCTGCGAGGACATGGCCATGGAGTTCGGCAAGCTGCCCCCATTCGGCATCGGATCCCTCCTCTACAGGATCTTTGACGGGATAATCAACTCCCTCTTCCCCATAATCGAGAGCATAATGGACCAGCTGGAAAATATGGAGGAATCGGTCTTTGAGGAGAAGAAGCTGGTCCTCTTTGAGGTCACCAAGATGCGGCGGAACCTCTCCGAATTCAGGAGGGTCACCTCCCCCCTCCGGAGGGTGATCAACGAGATCGAGTTGGGCATAAAGGGGCTGACCGGGGAGGACATGAAGATCTACTTTGCGGACCTGAGAGACCACATCGAGAAGATCTGGGAGCTCTCCGAGACGGCGAAGGAGATTGTGGAAATCTACAAGGACACCGACTTCACCCTCTACCAGCAGAGGATGAACCGGGCGCTGGTGATCCTCACGGTCATATTCACAATCTTCATACCGGCAACGTTCCTGGGGACCTTCTATGGCATGAACGTAATCCTGCCCGGAGGCCTCCAGGAAAACCCCACGTTCCTGGGACCCTACACCACCTTCATTGTTATAGTCACCATCTCATTGGTCCCCGCTCTTCTCATGCTCCTCTACTTCAAGCGGCTGGAGTGGTTCTGACAGCATCGGTGGGGAGGGGGACGCCCTGGGAGCAGTGCTCGTCACGGTAGAATATGGGAAGGAATCTGGGGCTGAGCTCGAGGCCTTGGACTGTATCTTCCCCAAGGACCCGACCGCCTTCTGCATCCGTCAGCCCTATGGCGGGCTCATCCTTATCAGTACGACCCTCCCCTCCGATGAGGCGGCTGCCATGATCGGGAGCTGCCGCACCACCTCCATCCACAAGGTGCTCCCCATCGACTCCATGGTCGAGTCAGACCTCGGAAAACTCTGCTCCGAGGCCCTACGGCTAGTCCCTCCCGGCTCCGAGCGGGTGGCCGTTGATTGCGCCAGGAGGGGGAGGTTCCTGCCATCAAGCCAACTGGTGGAGGAGGAGGTTGGGCGCCTCCTCAAGACCCGAGGCATGACGATCGACCTCGTAAACCCGCGCCTCGTTGTTCGAATAGATATTATAGGGAGTTTCTCCACTATCTCGGTGAGGCCCCCCTCTGGCTTCATAACCAAGAAGGAAGGTCCGGCCCATGGCTGATCTAAAGGTGGGGAAGGTACCCAACGAAATCCTTAGCCGCTCGGTCTATAGGCACCTGGGGGCTGCCGACAAATCAATTCTGCTGGGTCCCAATGTGGGTGAGGACGCAGCCCTCATAAAGCACGGCGCCGGCATCCTGGCCTTCAAGTCGGACCCCATTACCGGCTCAGTGGAGGAGGTGGGGACGCTGGCTGTCTATGTCAATGCCAATGACATCGCCACCAGGGGAGCCCGCCCCAGATGGTTTCTCCAGTGCATACTACTTCCGGAGGCCTCGTCTGAGGCTGACCTGAAGCGGATAGTGTCCCAGATTGATGAAGCGGCAAGAGAGCTGGGTGTTTCGGTCGTGGGGGGGCACACCGAGGTCACGCCGGGCATTAGCAGGCCCATAGTCGTCGGCTCCATGATAGGGACGATCACCGGCTCCAGATACTTAACGTCGGCAGGCGCCAGGCCTGGCGACATGCTGTTCATGACCAAGGAAGCGGGCATTGAGGGAACCGTCATCCTCTCCTCTGAGGAGGAGGTGAGGAGGATGCTGGGGATCAGCTTCGAGAGGTCTGCCAAGGAACTCCGGCGGCTAATCAATGTTGTCCCGGAATGCCTGGCCCTCAGCGCCGTCGAGGGCATATCGGCGATGCACGACCTTACCGAAGGCGGAGTGATGGGCGGAGTCTGGGAGCTCGCGGAGGCTGCTTCCTTGGGTGTGGAAGTAGATCTGTCCAAGGTTCCAGTGATGGAGCCCACAAGGCAGCTCTGCCGGATTCTTGGGCTCGACCCCTACCGCCTCATAAGCTCCGGCTCCATCATATTCACCGTGTGCCCAGAAAGGGCGGAGGAGGCAGAGGCGGCCCTCAGGGGCATCGGCACTGCCTGCTCGGCCATAGGAAGAATGACCCTCCCCGGCGGGAGGCGGAAGTATCGCGACCTGCGCGGCCGCTGGCGACGGCTTCCCCCTCCTTCCACCGACGAGCTCTGGAAGGGCGTGCACCATTAATACTTTCAGTAATGTCTCCGCAAAACATCAATTCTAAAGCACAAAAGCCATAAATGCGACCGACACTAAAATTACCCTGAGGCAGAGGTCGTGGCCTACGACATAATATCCCACGAGATGAGCAGGCCCTCCGTCTTCAAGGACGAGTCCCGGCTCTTCCCGGATCATGTCCCGATGCAGCTGGTGCACAGGGAGCCCGAACTCAAGGCCCTGAGCAGGGTCTTCAAGGTGCTGCTGGACTCCCCAGGGGCGGTGGCCCAGAAGCTGACCCTGGTGGGGGATGTGGGAGTCGGGAAGACCGCTGTGGCCAAGAGGTTCGGCTCTACGATCGGGTCCATAGCCAAGGAGAGGGGGATTGATCTCCGCTACGTCCATGTCAACTGCTACAAGGACAGGACCCTCTTCCTGGTCATCAAGAAGATTGCCCAGCAGATCCTGCCCAGCATACCCGACAGGGGCTTCTCTGCCCAGGAGCTCTTCGAGACGCTCTGGAAGATCCTCGAAGACGAGAACATCTACCTTCTCCTCGCGCTGGACGAGACCGACTTCCTCGTCTCTGTGGCGGGGGAGAGGGATGCTCCGCTCTACTTCCTGACCCGGGTGGCGGACGAGTACATCAACCGCCCCCAGCGCCTCAGCCTCATACTCATCACGAGGAACCTGGAGTTCGTTTCCAGCCTTGACAAGAGCGTCCAGAGCACCCTCCTCCACAACGTCGTCCACTTCGAAAAGTACAGTGCGGAGCAGCTCTTCGACATTATCAGGGCAAGGAGCTCCGAGGCAGTGAAGGAGGGCACTATGGGTGACGAGGTGCTGCCCATGATTTCCGACATGTCCGCCCCGAGGGGGGACGCGCGCTACGCGCTGGAGCTCCTGTGGAGGGCCGGGAAATATGCCGACGCAGAGTCCTCCCTCAGGATACTGCCCGAGCATGTGAGGAAGGCGCAGCTTGACGTCTCGCAGTTCCCCATGCATATAGTGGTGGACCTGCCGCTCCACGAGAGGCTCTTTCTCCTCTCGGTGGCAAAGGTCCTCAAGAAGAACAAATCCGCATATGTGACCATGGGGGGGGTGGAGTCCACCGACCGCCTCCTCTGCGAGGGGAATGAGGTGGAGCCGAGGAAGCATACCCAGTTCTGGGAATACCTGCAGAACCTGAAGAACCTGGGCATACTCTACACAAAGATATCGGGGGCAGGCTTCAGGGGAAAGACGACCCTCATAGGCCTGCTCAACCTCTCCATCGAAGCGGTGGAGGGGGGCCTATCGGATCTGGAGGAATGACCATGTCTGTGGAGGACATATTCTCATCCAAGGGTAGGGTGAAGGTGCTGAAGGTGCTGGCTGAGCGGGGAGAGATGAACATCTCGGATATCACGCGCAGGTCCAGCCTCAACCACACCACAACAGCCATGCACCTGAAGCGGCTCTGCGAGCTGGGCGTGGTGGAGGAGAAGAACTTCGGCCGCATAAGGATCTTCAGGTTCAGGCGCGAAGACCCGCGCGCCTGGGCCATCCAGTCACTCTTCGAATCGTTCAGGAAGGAGGTAGTCCAGTGAGCGTAAAGATGGTAGACATAAGCTCCAAAGGACCGGTGGCCCGGGAGGCGACCGCCACCGGCACCATTGTCCTGAAACCTTCCACGCTGGGGATGATCCGGGAGGGCAGGATCGAGAAGGGCGATGTCATCGCGGTGGCAAAGGTGGCTGCGGTCCAGGCTGTCAAACGGACCCCCGAAATGATTCCACTCTGCCACCCCATACCGGTGGAGCATGTTGGCGTGGACATTGCGCTGGAGGACGGGGGCGTGAGGGCCACCGTCCAGGTCAAGGCAGTGGCAAAAACAGGCGTTGAGATGGAGGCGCTTGCAGCAGTGTCTTCCGCCCTCCTCACCATATGGGACATGACCAAGAAATACGAGAAGGACGAGAGGGGTCAGTACCCAGAGACATCCATCACCTCTATAAGGGTCCTGGAGAAGCGGAAAGGTCCATAGGTGGATGCGGATGGCGCACAGGGACCACCATGCAGATCTCCCCAAGGATGTCAGGTTCCTGGTAATTGTGACCAGCGACACGCTGCTGGATTCCTGGGCCAAGGGTGAAACGCTTGCCGACGAGAGCGGCGATGCTGCCGAGTCACTGGTGCTCGCATACGGCCATACCCTGGCTGGGCGGCTCTGCCTGCCCAATGAAACCAGGTCCATAAGGGCCGCCGTCCGGAAGGCCGTGAAGGGGGGCATGGTCGATGCTGTGGTCATAAGCGGGGGCACAGGGCTGGGGCCCAAGGACAGGACCGTAGAGGCTGTCGTCCCCCTCCTAGAGAAGACACTGCCCGGCTTCGGGGAACTCTTCAGGCAGCTTTCCTTCTTCGAGGTGGGAACATCCACCATGGCATCGAGGGCACTGGCTGGGACCTGCGGAAAGACCATCGTGTACGCCCTGCCCGGCTCGCCGAAGGCCGTCAAGCTCGCCATGGAGCGGCTCATACTGCCCGAAACACCCCACCTCCTCAAGATGCTCCGCGGGTGAAAATTTAAGGAGGAGCGTCATTTCAGACATAGTGCTACAGATGGACTGCCCTTTCCCAGTAATCTGCATTGTTGCCCCTGGCAGTGGCTATGGGAAGACCCACCTCCTCGAGTACCTGATAGGCGAGCTGACAGCCTCCGGCAAGAAGGTCTGCGTCCTAAAGCATTCGGGGCACGAATTCATCCCCGACGAGGGCAAGGACACCCTGGCCCACCGCGACGCCGGCGCCAGGGCATCAGCCGTGCTGACCAAGGGCGGCTTCCTCGCCCTCTACGCCTCCGGCACATCGATGGAGCAGTCGTTGGAGCTGATGGGCACCCTCCGGCCTGACCTGGTCCTCTGCGAGGGCTTCAAGGGTTCGCCATACCCGAAGATCATCCTCCTCCCGAATCCCGAGGAGTTTGGGATCCTGCCTGCACTGGAAAACGTGATTGCAGTCCTCAGTGAAGGCGGCGTTCCCGACTGGGTAAAGGTCCCCGTGGTCAGGCGCAGGGAAGATGTCTTGACCATGGTCATGGATATGGTCTCAATGAAAAATAGAGGTGGGGACAGGTGAAGGATCCATTCCAGCGCCCCATAAAGGGGCTGAGGATAAGCATCACCCAAAGGTGCAACCTCAACTGCTTCTACTGCCATCATGAAGGGGAATCGGGTGCCAGCCGGGAGATGACCGTGGACGAGATCATCCGAATAGCCAGGATCGCCCACTCCCTTGGCATCAGGCGGATCAAGTACACGGGAGGCGAACCCCTCCTCAGGGAGGACCTCCCCGAGATAATCCGCAGAACAGTCTCCCTTGGCATGGAGGACACTGCCATAACGACCAACGGCTCCCTCCTGAAGGAGAAAGCTGCTCCCCTCCGCGAAGCAGGTCTGCAGAGGCTCAACCTCTCCATGCCGAGCCTACGGCCAGAGGTCTACTCATCCCTGACTGGCGGGCGCCTCAATGACATCCTGGATGGGACTGCAGAAGCCTGCCGTTCAGGCATCGAGATAAAAATCAATGTTGTCGTGATGAGGAGGGTCAACGACAGCGAGACAGAGGCATTCATAGACTTTGCCCGCTCCATCGGCGGCAGCCTCCAGTTCATTGAGCTGGAGGACCTGGGCCTGGACGACGGCCTCTTCGACACCTACCATGCTGACCTTAGAGGCTTGGAAAGAGCCATTTCGGGGATGGCAGAGCGCGCTGTGAAAAGGGAGGAGATGAACCGGCGGGCAAGGTACAGCGTTAGGGGAACCCAGGTAGATGTGGTGAGGCCGGTCGAGAATGCCGACTTCTGCCGCGCCTGCACGAGGCTAAGGGTAACCAGCGACGGTAGGCTGAAGCCATGCCTCATGCGCTCAGACAACCTTGTGGACATCCTCGGGCCCATGCGCCGGGGGCACACCGACGCCTACCTCAAGAAGCTCTTCCAGAGGGCAGTGGCCCTCAGGTCCCCCTACTATCCGACGGCCTCAAGATCCCCTCGTCCGCCTTTCCGGACTCAATGAGCAGCTCGATGTAGGGGAGGTACTCGGTGGCGACCTTCTTCACGGAGGCGTGGGCCTCCCTGCCGATGGCCGCAAGGGCTTCCTTCCTCCTGCCCCTAACCTCCTTCGTCTGGCTGAGCATCCCAATCCTCCGGGGGAAATTGTACCTCGTGTACCTGTAGGTCCCCCTCCTGGCCAAGGCTGCTCCCCCCAGGGCCAGCTCATAGACATAGCCCATCAGCTCCCACATCTGCTTCCTCTTCACCCTCCCCATGAAGACATCTGCCTTGGAGAGCCAGTTGAAGGCGAATGCCCTCTCCCCGGCGTCGGGGTATTGGCTTGGGATATTCTCATTTATCCACTGGAGGAGCATCTCTGGGTCGACTGTCGCCCCCTCGGCTGCAAGCTTTGCGTCCAGAACCCCCTCCGCCGAGAAGATCTCCTTTATGACTTCAAAGATCCCCCTCTCCTGAAGCCTCGCTGACAGCATCCCGACCTCCGAATCCTTCAGGACCCTCTTCCCCTCACCGAGCATCTGGAGGTCGTTTATCGCTGCCCTCAGGTCCCCTCCTGCCCGCTCCGCCAGCCTCTTTACCAACTCTTCCTCAACCTCGATGCCATTGAGGCGAGCTATCCTCTTCAGCTGCGCCTCGATGCTGGGGGCCCTCACCCTCCTGAACTGTATCATCTCGCAGATCTCCCTCAGGGGCCTGAACCTGGGATCCCAGGGGTCATTGACCGCCATCACTATGGGAAACCTCGATCCCTTGATGACCCTGATTATGGCAGAGATCCCTCCCCTGTCCTGCCTCCCCGATATGCCGTCCAGCTCGTCGAGGAAGATGAGCTTCCCCCTCCTGCCGAAGAGCGAGGCCTGGAGCGACGCCCCGCCGGCTATGCCCTCCACCAGCTCTTCAGTTCTGAAGTCGCTGGCATTCATCTCCACAAGATCCAGCTCAAGCGAGCGGGCGATGATGCCCACCGCCAGCGTCTTGCCGGTTCCGGGGGGTCCGCTCAGCAGGGCAGCCTTCTTCAGCCCGCTCTTCCCAGCCAGTCTCCCCTTCACCCACTGCTCCAGCTGCTCGGCTGCCGAATAGTTGCCGGCCACTTCCCTCAGGGTGGTCGGCTTGAACCGCTCTGACCAGGGGCCGCTCAGGGAGGCCCACCTCCCCCGCATATGAGCGCCATCCTCGCCAGCAGCGAATTGAGCTGAACCTCATCGCTCCCGCCCTGGAGGAGGCGGTACTCGGCTTCCCCGACCTCCTCTATCAGCTGGAGCCTCCTCCTTTCGTCCATCTCAACGCCCATGATCTCGCGGTGGATCTGTTTGACCACGTCCAGCCCCGAGAGGCCATAATCCACCATGAGCTTCATGGTCTCCTCCCGCGCGGCTGTAAAATCGCCGGAGAGCGCCCTCTTGAGCATCTCCTTCAGCTCCTTGGGGGAGACCCTCCCGGCTATCCTGTAGACCACCTGCTCGTCCACCCCACCCATGGCAGCGGCCGCCTGCATCGTGTTGACAACCCTCCTCAGGTCGCCGCCACCGACATAGATGAGCGCCTCAACCCCCTTGGGGGTGACGCTCAGCTTCTCGAGGCTGGCGATGTGCCTGATCCTGGACTTGACGTCCTCAGGCTTGAGCGGCGCGAACCTGAAGAATGCGCACCTCGACTGGATTGGCTCGATGATCTTGCTGAAGTAGTTGCAGGCCAGGATGAACCTGCAGGTGTTGGTGTACATTTCCATAGTCCTCCTCAGCGCCTGCTGGGCATCCGGGGTCATGTTGTCCGCCTCGTCCAGCACCAGGATCTTGAAGGGCGCCTCTGCCATGCTCACCGTCCTGGCAAAGTCCTTGATGGTCGTCCTGACGACGTCGATCCCCCTCTCGTCGCTGGCGTTCAGCTCGAGGTAGTTCTTGCGGTATTCATCGCCAAACAGATCCCGGGCCAGGCAGAGGGCGGCTGTCGTCTTCCCTGTCCCCGGCGGCCCCGCGAAGAGGCAATTCGGCATGGATTTCTCCTTTGCGAACCTCTTAAGCCGCTCTACGATCTCTGTCTGGTTGACGATCTGATCCAGCGTCTTGGGCCTGTACTTCTCGGTCCACATTATCTCCTTGATCTCTGACAATAACCCGCCCTCCTTCTCTCCATTTTTCATCTGGTCAGGGGCATATTTAACCAACGCGCACACCCCTTCCCCTGACCTGAAAGAAAATACTTTCAATGCCACCGACAGCCTGGAGAACGGTCGCTCTCCACAACAAGCAATATATAGCCGCCCAAGGCAGAAGACCGAAACAGTGGTTCCATGGGCGAAGTCTCTGGGGGAAGGTCGGTGGGGACGAAGACATTCCTGGTCCTCATGGTAGTCCTGACAGTGGCATTCCTGGCCGGCCTCCTGATCATGAACAACAACTATGCCTCCCTACAGGCCGAGCTGACTGCCTCGAAGGCCCAGGCGAGTAGCCTCCAGAGCACGCTGTACAGCCTCAACCAGAACTGCACCCTCCTGCAGGAGATAAGGAACTCCCTCCTTGCCCAGGTCAACAACCTCACGGAGCAGGTGAACCAGACCCAGGTCGTCTCAAGGACATTCGGCTACAGCATCACCATGTCCTATGACAATCGGACACTGTTCTATAACGACGGTATGGGGGGCGAGCGGGCTGTCAAGTCCCCAATGGTCGAATTCAGCAACGTGACGCTGACGCCGCAGACCGGGGAATCGGTGGTTCCCGAGCCATGGTCAATGCCCCCCTCCGGTCCCCAATGGCTTGAGGAGCCGGAGACAGAGGGTCCGGTGGGCATAATCCTCTACACAGGTGCGATAAGGACCTACTTCGCACCCACCGGCTTCACATGGCACTACACCTACTCCTGGGACTACGTCGAGGATGTCTACAGGGAGCACCACGACTACTACGACACCACCCTAACCGGCACGGTCCAGCTTCTTTACTTCAGCCAGGGCCGGAACGTCACCCTGGTCCTGATGGGGAGCGCCGGCGACCTCATGGACCAGGCAACGCTGGATCTTGTGTGAACTGCCGGAAGCAGATTTTTATAGGGGCGAGCCTATTAGCCTTTGAAGGTGCCACAGTTGCCCTCTGCCAGAGAGATACCCCTCCTCGCCTTCTACGTGGCGCTGGTGGCAGTATCGACGGTCCTGTTCACCGTCTACGTCCCGGCGACGAGGGGCTACTTCAACATCGGCGAGGCAGCGGTCTACACGGTGGCCCTCCTCTCCGGCAGGTACTTCGGCGCAATAGTTGGAGGCCTGGGCTCTGCCCTGGCGGACATCCTGCTGGGGTACTATGTCTTCGCGCCGGCGACCCTTGTCGTGAAGGGGCTTGAGGGGGGGCTACTGGGTTACCTTGCCGAGAAGAAGCCCCAGCTCTCCCGGCGCAGCTGGATTATCCTGTCCATGGTGGTGGGCATTGCCCTCTCCCTGGCCGTATTCCTGATTGGCATCACCTACTACACGGGATCCACAGAGCTCAGCTTCTTCGGGATTTGGCCCCTCCTGCTGGAGGTTACGCCCCTCTTCTGGGGGGCGGTGGGCGTCATCGCAGCCGCCCTCATCATCGTGGCCGGTCTCTTCTCCACCCCGGAGGTGGGCTGGCTCATACTGTCGGCTATGGTATCCGGCACAGTCATGGTTACTGGCTACTTCCTTTACGAGCAATTCATCCTCGGCATGGCTGCCATTGCGGAGGTACCGTTCAACCTGGGCCAGGTTGTCATAGGAATACTCCTGGCGCTACCGATATACAGGTCGCTAAGGGCCCTCGGGAAGAGGACCAAATAACTTAATTGCCGACCTGGTGAAAAGAGTAGAGCATGTCTCGCAGGGCATCTGAGGATATCAAGGCTTCCCAGGTCCTCTATGAGGAGGAGCTGGTTAGCGTGGTCTTCCAGAAGCCGCTCCAGGCCACAAAGGTGGGCGACCTGGACGTCCCTGCCTCTGTCGAGGGTAGCGAGGTCAAGCTGCCGCTCTGGGCAGCCCGCGTCCTCTCCAAGGAAGGGGTTGTGAAGCTGAATCTGGAGGAAGGCCAGGACCTCAAGGCCGGCGAGCTCTACAAGCTTTCGTGGAAGGAGGAGCGGAACGAGCTCCTCTCGCCCCTCCCCGCCAACTTCTACCCCAAACTCAGGGACCTGGTGGAATCGCTGAACAGGAGCATCAAGGAGAACCCAACGCACGCTACCCTCAGCGAGCAGAGGCAGGCCTACATGAAGGCGAAAGACCTAATTAACTGCAGGCTACAGAAGATTCTCCGCCTGTCCTTCGAGAGAAACCCGCCCAAGGCGGCGGTGGAGCTCCTACAGCCGGAGGAGCGCGCCCTCTTCGAGGCTCTTCGTTCCGAGATTGAGGAATGGCGCGAGAAGATACTCGTCGAGGAGAGCAAGTGAGCAGGCAGGGTTGGGAAGGGCTGGGGCATAGCCAAGGGTGATATGGTGGGCTGGCGATGGTTGAGGTGCTTGCGGAGGCGTCGGATCACAGAGAGAGGTTCGTAAACCTTCTCAAGACTTTCCAGGACAGCAGGGGCGCCTACAAGTACCGGGAGGCCCTCTCCGAGATGGCTTCGGGGGGGAAGGTGTCCTTGGTCATCGACTTCGACGACCTCATAGCCTTCGATGCCGAGCTCGCCTCTGAGCTGAAGGACAAGCCCAATGAGATCCTCCCCAAGGTCAATGCTGCCGTGGGGGACGCGATGCGCGTAGAGAACATGCTCTTCGCCTCGAAGGTCAAGAACTTCAAAGCTCGGTTCAGGGGGCTGGACGACACCGTCCCCCTGAGGGCCCTCAAGTCCCAGCACATGGGCAAGCTCATCATGCTCCAGGGCATAATCACCCGGCAGTCAAACGTCAAGCAGCAGCTGAAGATAGGCGTCTTCCAGTGCCCCCGCTGCAGCGAGAAGATGGTCCGGGAGCAGACCGGGACCGCCATGAACATGCCCTCGGAGTGCGAAAACCCCGACTGCGGGCGGAAGGGCTTCTTCAGGCTCATCCCGGAAGAATCCACCTTCGTCGACTTCCAGACCATCTACCTCCAGGAGAAGCCCGAGGAGCTTCCCCCCGGCCAGATACCTCGTTCCGTCGAGGTTGTGCTGACCGGCGACCTGGTGGATATCTCCAGGGCCGGTGACAGGATCTCTCTGGTGGGGGTGCTGGGCACCAAGCAGGAGTACACCTCGAGGGGCTTCAAACTCTCCACCTTCTCCACCAGCGTAGATGCAAACTATGTTGAGATATCTGAGAAGGAGGCCGAGGAGGTTGCGATAGGGGCCGAGGACGAGAAGGCAATAAAAGAGCTCTCCCAGGACCCGAACCTCTACAAGAAAATCATCGGGTCTGTCGCCCCATCAATCTACGGATACGAGGAGATCAAGGAGGCCATCGCCTACCAGCTGGCGGGCGGGGTGGCAAAGGTGATGCCGGACGGCATCAAGATCAGGGGCGACATCAATATCCTGCTGGTGGGTGATCCTGGCTGCCTTGTGGCCGATGAAAGGGTAGTCCTGGGCGATGGGCGGATAGCGAAGATTGGAGAGATGGGCCAGACTCACCTTCAGCCATTGAAGCTCCAGGTCCAGATGGGCCAGGGGAGGAAGAGGGCAATTGCCACGAGGTTCCACAGGTACCCCAACCAGCCTGTCATGGAGGTCATAACCGAGACTGGGAAGAGCATCAAGGGGACCTATAACCACCCCCTGCTTCGGGTGAGTTATGAAGGAGGCATCCCGAAGAGGGAGTGGTGCCGACTCGACGAGCTTCAGCTGGGCGACAGACTGGCCGTAATAACTGGCTTCCAGTGCACTAGGACTGCATACATCGACACCGGTTTCGCCCCCATAGCCAGAAACAAGCACGGTCCAAAGTTCCACAGAAAGCTTCCGAAAAAGGTGACCCCTGAGCTCGCAGCCTTCCTTGGCTATCTGTTGGGCGATGGCTGGGTCTGCAAGGATGGGTACCGGTTCGGGTTTGTGGTGGCCGAAACCGACAAAGACCTTCTCCCCAAGCTCCTCTCGCTAGTCGAGCAGCTGTTCAGCATAACCGGCCAGTCCATATCTAATGTTGTAAAGAAAGGCAGGACTGTGCAACTGAATTATGTTTACCTCTCGGACAAGGACATAGCCGCCAACCTCTCCTTTCTGAGGGTGAAGCGTGTCCCGGGCCTCATCCTTAATTCGGGCAACAAGGTAGTGGCATCTTTCCTGAAGTGGCTCTACGAGGCAGACGGATGTGTCTTCAACAACGGGCGCGGGAGGCGGGCTGTGGCATTGAAGGCGAAAGAAATAGAGCTGCTCCGAGATGCCCAGCTGTTGCTGCTGCGCTTTGGCATCCACTCTTGCATATTGGGCAATGTGCTTGCCATCAGACGTGGGCACGACATCCTCAAATTCAAAGAGCACATCGGTTTTGCAGGCAGTAGGAAGAAATCCGTCCTTGAGAAGCTCGCCTTGGATGCAGAATCCTTCAAACGCTTCCGTAAACAGAGGAGCGAGCGAATCGTAAAGATAGTAAAAGGTGGCTATGCAGATGTATACGATATAGAGGTCCCTGAGGGGAACCGGTTTGTCGCGAACGGGATCATCTCGCACAACACAGCGAAGTCGCAGATGCTCCAGTACATTGCCAGGATTGCGCCCCGGGGGGTCTACACCTCGGGCAAAGGTGCCACAGCGGCAGGCCTCACCGCAACCGTCGCCAGGGACAAGAACACCAATGAGTTCTTCCTGGAGGCCGGTGCGCTGGTCCTTGGGGATAAGGGCATTGTGAGCGTTGACGAGATCGACAAGATGAGGGCGGAGGACAGGTCTGCAATACATGAGGCGATGGAGCAGCAGAGCTACCATCCATCCTTTGAGTTCTCCATGGCAGACGGCTCAAAGCAAATGATGGGTGAGTTTGTGGACTCCCTCTTTGCCCGGTACCCTGACCGCCGCTTCGCAGGCCTGGACTGCGAAATATTGAACACGAAAGGACTGGGCTTCCAGATCCTCACCACGGATTTCCGCAGTACCTCCAGGGTGGAGATAGACAGGGTGAGCCGCCACGCAGCCCCCGCCAATTTCCAGAGGGTCAGCTATTCAAACGGGCGATCCATGGTCGTGACCCCCGAGCACCCCGTCTTTGTCTTCAGGGATGGCAGGATAACCGCAATCGCTGCGGCAGAGGTCTTCCCGGGAGATTTCGCCCCCGCCCCCTCTGCGATCGGCTACATCAACAGGCAACCCATCCAGGTTGCCGTCTCCTCCGGCAGGAAACCTGTCTGTCTCCCGGAGGAGATGGACGCCAACCTCGCAGCGTTCCTGGGTTACCACGCCTCCGAAGGCTGCTCCTCCGCCGGTTCGACAAAGAAAGCGGGTTTGGGCAATTCATCTCTGGCACTCATCAGGCAAGTGAAGGACACCATAGGCAGCTGCTTCGCCATCAACTCCATCGATTACTCTCTTGTGAACCGCACACCCAGGATATCCTCCAGCCGGGTTTACGACTATATGATCGCCAACTTCCCTGCGATTATGAGGAAGTCCGGACTGAAGAGAATCCCTGCTCAGATCTTCGGAGCCGGTCAGGAAGCGAGAGCAGCTTTCATCAGGGCTGCTTTCCAGGGCGATGGGTGCATCGAGACCGGCGCAGCCTCCTACAGGACAGCGTCGAAGGGGCTGGCCGAGGATTACCAGGACCTGCTGAGGACCTTGGGGATAAACTCGAGGCTCGCGACTGTCCACTCCAACGGAGCCTACAGGGTCTTCATATCGGGCGAGTCCCTACCCGCCTTTGCTGATCTGATGAGGGACGAATTGGGGCAGAGAGCGGGGAGGCTGATCGAAAGGAGATCAAGGAATAACCGCTGCCACGATGTCCTGCCAAACCACGCTGGCGCAATACTGATCCGGTGCCTGAAGAGGCTAGGGGTCCCCCACAGTGGCTATTTCCAGATGCACTTCAGGGGGAATTATGGGATCACCCGTCAGGTCGTAGACTCCTACATTGCCCTGATCTGGAGACGGATCGCAGAGATCGAGGCAAGCTTAGCCATGGCGGAACTCCCTGACCTGAGGGGGGCGCTGCGCCTCTCCCAGGAGGGGGCCGCTCGGCTGATGCATGTCCGGAGGTCCATCATCGACTATGCCGAGCGTGGGGGCTATGATGCCGAGACACGCCGCTCGCTCTCTTCCAAGCTATCCGAAGGGGCCAGAAACAATCTGGAACTGGTAAAGGAAGACCTGTACATCCTGAGCCTCCTCAGGGGGCAGCAGTGGCTCCGGGTCCGCAAGAACGAAACCGTGCCCAACCAGGGTGAACTCAGATCGGAATTTGTCTATGACGTGACCGTGGAGCCGAACCACAACTTCATCGGCAACGGACTAGTCCTTCACAACACCATCAGCATAGCCAAGGCGGGCATAGTGGTCCAGCTCAACGCCCGGTGCAGCATTTTGGCTGCGGCGAACCCGGCCTTCGGCAGGTACGTCCTCCAGAGGACCATCGCCGAGAACATCCAGGAGCTGCCTGTGACCATCCTCTCCCGCTTCGACCTGATCTTCACCCTGCTGGACAGGCCCGAGGAGGCCAAGGACAGGAGCATGACCGAGCACATCCTCAGGCTCCACAGGGGCATCAGGGACGAAAAGGTATCCCTCATTGACCCGACGCTGCTGAAGAAGTACCTCTTCTACGCCCGGAAGAACATCTCGCCTAAGCTGGGTGACGAGGCGAGCGAGAAGATAGAGGAGTTCTTCCTGGGCATGAGGTCCAAGGGGCAGGACGCCGATTCGCCGGTCCCCATAACCATGAGGCAGCTGGAGGCGGTGATAAGGCTTTCCGAAGCCAGGGCAAAGCTGGCCCTCAGGGACGAGGTGACCAAGGAGGATGTGGAGCAGGTGGTCAGGCTGGTGAAGTCCTTCCTGACGCAGGTCGGCATAGACCAGAGCACGGGCAAGCTGGACATCGACACGCTGATGGTGGGGAGGCCCAAGTCCGCCAGCGACAAGATGCAGCAGGTCTTCGACATACTTATCAAGATGGAAAGGGAAGCCGACGGCGGCCCCATCAAGAGGGACCAGTTCCTGGAGCGGGCGGATGTGGAGGGGGTCGGTAGGAACTTCGCCGAGAGGACCCTCGGGAGCTGGCTCACCGACGGTGTCATCTATGAGCCGAAGCCAGGCTTCATCAAGAAAACGTGACCGGTGGGTCCCCTATTAGGGTGGACGAGCTCCCCATTCCAGAGAATGCAAAGAAGCTCTATTTGGAGATGGGCATCGTCGACCTGTACCCTCCCCAGGAGGACGCGGTGAAGGCCGGCGTCCTCGAGGGGAAGAACCTCGTCCTTGCGGTCCCGACAGCCTCCGGCAAGACCATGGTGGCCGAGCTCTGCGCCCTGAAGCACCTCTCTGAGCGGAGGGGGAAAATCCTCTACCTTGTGCCCCTCAAGGCGCTGGCCAGCGAGAAGCGTGAGGAGTTTGAGAAGTTCTCGAAGCTGGGCTACAGGGTGACCCTCTCGACGGGCGACTTCGACAACGTGGATCCGTCGCTGGGGAGGTACGACATCATCATCGCCACCAACGAGAAGGCCGACTCCATCTTCAGGCATAGGCCAGAGTGGATCAGCAGAATCACCCTTCTCGTGACTGACGAGGTTCACCTCCTCGGGGATGGCTCCAGAGGGCCGACGCTCGAGGCCGTCATCACGAGGTTCAGGATCATCAACCCCAAGGCCCAGTTGCTGGCCCTCAGCGCGACAATCAGCAACAGCGACGAGATCGCCGGCTGGCTGGCCGGGTCCCTGGTGACCAGCAGCTGGCGCCCGGTTGACCTCAGCGAGGGCGTCTTCTTCAGGGACTCGGTGATGTTCAGGAATGGCAGGAATCGGAAGGTCGAGGGGGCCGAGGCAGACCCTGTGGCCCGCCTAGCGCTGGAGGTGATAAGGGGTGGGGGGCAGATGCTGGTCTTCACGGGGAGCCGACTATCGGCTGTTTCTCTGGCGAAGAGGCTGGAGCCTGCCATCAGAGGGGCGCTCAAGAGGCGGGAGGAAACCAGGCTGCTGGAACTCTCCAGCCAGATTCTCAAGCTCGGGGAGAAGACAAGGGTTTCGGAAAAGCTCTCCATGGCAGTGGCAAACGGCGTGGCCTTCCACCATGCGGGACTCACATACCTCCAGAGGAAGGCTGTTGAGGACGCCTTCCGCTCCTTCCTGATCAAGTGCATCTGCGCGACCCCAACATTGGCCTACGGCGTGAACCTGCCCGCGCGGCGGGTCCTGATCTACGACTACCGGCGCTATGAGGCCGGCATCGGCCAGACCAACATCCCAGTTATGGAGGAGAAGCAGATGGCCGGGAGGGCAGGGCGCCCCAAGTACGACAGGGAGGGGGAGGCCATCCTCCTGGCAAGGAGCGAGGACGAGCGGGACTTTTTGATGGAGCAGTACGTGCTGGCAAGCCCGGAGAAGGTCTGGTCAAAGCTCGGCAACGCCTCCTCCCTCAGGTCCCACATACTGGCCGCCATAGCAACCGAACTGGCCTGCTCCCAGGAGGGCGTCTTTGACTTCCTGGACAAGACCTTCTGCTCCTTCCAGTACGGCCTCAACTCCTTCAGGAGCGCCATAGCTGAATCCTTGGAGATGCTCCTGGGCGAGGGCATGGTCAAGTCGGAGGGGCGCGTGCTCACGGCCACCCCCCTCGGGAAGCGGGTTGCCGAGCTCTACATCGACCCCAAGTCCGCCGTCATCCTCAAGAACGGCCTGGGGGTAAGGCGGTCCGGCCTGCCGCCCCTCAGCTACCTGACCCTCGTCTGCCACACCCCCGACATGCCCAAGGCCTATGTGAAGAGGAAGGAGCTCGATCTGGTCAAGGGGTACCTGGAGAGCAGCTCCGACCTCTTCCTCTACGACCTCGCCCAGGAGGAGGGTTTCGAATATGATATGCTCCTCTCGGAGGTGAAGACGGCCCTACTCCTCAAGGACTGGATCGAAGAGTCCTCGGAGGATGCCATCATAGAGAGGTTCGATGTCGGCTCCGGGGACATCTACGGCTACGTGGAGTCGGGGAAGTGGCTCGTCCACTCCTCCCACGAGCTGGCAAAGCTCCTGGGGTTTGGGGAGGCGCTCAGGCCCCTCTCAGATCTCTATGTACGGATGGAGAATGGCGTCAGGGAGGAGCTGGTCCCCCTCGTCTCCCTGAAGACTGTGGGCAGGGTCAGGGCGAGGGCACTCTTCAGCGCCGGCTTCACCTCCTTTGACTCCTTCAGGCGCGCAACCCCTGCCCAGCTGGCGGCGGTTCCGACCATAGGACCCGAGACCATAAGGGCTATCAAGGAACAGCTGGGTGGGAAGGTGACCAAGGAGGAATGGTCCATGATGAAGGAGCGGAAAGGGACGAGGCAGCTGTCCATGGATGACTATGGGTGAACATTATTTAGGGGCTGCATTTAGTACTAAGTACCTGCCTGGACGGTCATCTGCCATGGGGCGCTTCAACGTAGCTACCGAAGAGGAGATCAGATCCGGTCTCACCTCGGACATATATTACCTGAACACGAAGGACGTCCTCAGGGCCAAGGGCATGGATGCCAAGGTGGCCACCGAGGTAACCGTGGGAAAGCTGCCAGAAAATTGGGGCTGGGGCGTCTTCTGCGGGCTGGAGGAGGTTGTTCGCCTCTACGAGGGGCTGCCAGTGGACCTCTATGCACTGAAGGAGGGGACCGTCTTCCCCCCCAAGGACCGGCAGGGCTTCAGGCTACCCCTGCTATCGGTGGTGGGTAAATACTGCGACTTTGTCTCCGTCGAGACAGCGACTGTCGGGCTCCTCTGCCAGGCATCGGGCGTGGCAACCTCGGCCGCGAGGGTCAAGCTGGCGGCGAAGGGGAAGACCGTCTTCGCCTTCGGGATAAGGCGGATGCATCCGGCCATCGCCCCCATGCTGGACAGGTCTGCCTACATCGGCGGCTTCGACGGCGTCTCGGGCGTGGCAGGGGCCAGCCTCCTGGGCATCGAGCCGACGGGGACAATGCCCCATCCCATGATCCTAATGTTCGGCGATCAGA